>NZ_JBIAXC010000015.1:0-161948 GCF_042896295.1 Kitasatospora sp. NPDC001309
CGGCGTGCTCGGCGACGGCGCCGCGCTGCTGGCGGGTCTGGCCCTGGGGCGGCTGGCCCGGGGGTAGCGGCCCCGTCGCGTCGTCCCGGGCCGTCGGTCGCGGGACGGCCCCGGAGCGGGAGGCTCAGCCGTACGACACGTTGGCGCACGGGTCGTCGTCGGCCGAGCGGGCGGTGCCGCTGACGCTGCTCGGCAGCGGGGCCGGGGCGGCGGGCGCGCCGGGGGTCGAACCGGCGGCCGGGCCCGGGTTGGCGGCGGCGAAGTCGTGGCCGAGCACCACGCTCAGGCCCTTGCCGCCGGCCTGGACGCTCGCTCCGGGGAAGAGCTTGGCGACGGCCTCGGCGTTGCTGCGCTCGCCCGCGCCGTACTCGACCACGGTGGTGCTGCGGGCCTTGCCGGCCGCGTTGCCGACGGCGGTGACGGTGTAGCCGGCGCCCTTGACGGTCTCGGCGCCCTTGCTGCCGATGCCGCTCTCGCCGGTGCCGTTGAGGACGGCGACCTTGATGTCCGCGTTCCTGGCGGCCGCGGCGGGGGAGGGGGTGGCCTCGGCCGCGGGCGGGGTGCTGGGGGCGGCGGAGTCGGTGGCGGCCGGGCTCTGGGCGCTGGCGTCCTGGCCGTCGATGGTGCGGTCGGCCTTGAGCGCGGCCCAGAGCTGCTCCACGTCGGGGTGGACCAGGGCGACCCGGGGGCCTTCGTAACGCCAGGGTGCGGTGAGGAACTTGACGTCGTGCAGGTCGACGTCCTTGATCGACATGGCGAAGGACATCAGCTTGGCGGCCGAGCCGAGGTCGGGGTCGACGGTCAGCGACTTGGTCGCCGCGTCGGCGAGCGGCAGCAGGGTGGTCGGGTCCATGCCGCGGGACTTGACCTCCTTGATGAGGGAGGAGAGGAAGGCCTGCTGGCGCTTGGTGCGGCCGATGTCGGAGCCGTCGCCGATGCCGTGCCGGACCCGGACGAAGTCCAGTGCGGACTGGCCCTCGACCTTCTGCTTGCCCTTGGCGAAGATCTGCTTGCCCTTGTGGCCGAGGTTGGGGTTGAGGTCCCCCTCGTAGACGTTGTTCGGCAGGCAGACCTCGACGCCGCCGACCGCCGTGGTCATCGCGGCGAAGCCGCCGAAGTCCACCACGATGGTGTGGTCGACGCGCAGGTTGGTGAGCTTCTCGACGGCGTTCTGGGTGCAGGCCGGGTTGCCCTGGTCGGTGTTGCCGACCGAGAACGCGCTGTTGAACATCACATTGGTCTGTTCCTTGGTCCACTTGCCGTTGGGCAGCTTGCACGGCGGGATGTCGACCAGGGAGTCGCGGGGGATCGAGATGCCGACGGCGTGCTTGTGGTCGGCGTAGATGTGCAGCAGGATCGCGGTGTCCGAGCGGGCGCCGTCGTCCCCGCCGCCGCCCAGGTTGCTGTTGCCGTTGCCGCGGCTGTCCGAGCCGATCATCAGGACGTTGACCGGGGTGCGGCCCTGGGCGTCCGGGGCGGCCGCCTCCGGGCGGTCCTTGCTCAGGGCGTCGCGGTCGAAGGTGGTGATGTTGCTGTTCAGGCGGTAGTAGACGGCGCCGCCGGCGAGGACCAGCAGCGCGGTGCAGCCGGCCGTGACCCAGAGCACCTTCTGCTTGGTGCTGCGCTTGGGCTTCGGCTTGGCCCGGCCGGCGGGGCGGGCGTCGGGTATCTCCTTGCCCGGGCCGTCCTCGACCGAACCGTCCTTGGCCGAACCGTCCCTGCCCGTACCGGGCTTGCGGTTCGCCGCTCTGCTTCCACCGGCCCGGTGCGACGAATTCTCGCCCTCGGTGGAACCCCTGCGACCCGACACGGCGTCATCCTCCACAGTTGCCACGGAACCCCCGACGGAGCGGTGGCTTGCGTGGTCCTGGGTCGGAGTGTCGATCCGGGTCGTCCCGCCGCTAAACTTTTACACCGCTGTAGAACTTCCAGAGGAGCATACTAGGCGCAGATGAGAAAAATACTGGTCAGACCATGAGAGAAGGTCGACCGGGTCTCATCTCCGTCGCTCCGTACCCGCACGAGGAGCACGATGACTCACCGGATCGCACGTTCGATAGCCGGCGCCCTGGTGGCACTGCTGGCCGCCGTCGGCCTCAGCGCCGCGGCGTCGAGCGCGACGGCGGTGGCCGCACCCCGGACCGCCGCGAGCGGCACGGCCGTTGCCGGGGGACCGGCGGCCGGCGCCGCCGCCCAGGCGCCCGTTGCCGTCGGCGCCGCCGGCACCGTCGCCCAGGGCGTTCAGAGCGTTCAGGGCGCGCAGGACCGGCAGGTCGCGCACGTCGCGGCCAAGGAGGAGAAGAAGAAGTCCGGCTTCTTCGCCAAGCTCGGCAAGTTCCTGCTGGTCGTGGTCATTCTGATCATCCTGTTCATCATCCTGGTGATCTGGGGCATCGTTCACCTGGTGCGGAAGCTCTTCCGCCGTCGCTGAGCCGCTGGGTCGCTGAGCCGCTGGGTCACTGAGCGGCTGGGCCGCTGAGCCGCTGGGCCGGTTCCGGGGCGGTCGGCCCGGGCGCCGACACGGCGCCGGGGCCGGGCCACCCGGCGGTGATTGGCCCTGTCCCGCCCGACCGCCGCGCCCCAGGATGGGCGGCATGAGCGACTTCCCGCGCAACCCCGCCGCCGCGCTGCGCCCCGAGAGCCGGATCGTCCACCCGCCGCTGGCCGGACTCGGCGGCGCCCGGCCGCTGGGCGTCCCGCTGCACCAGGGCCACCTGTACGCCTTCGAGACCAGCGAGGCGCTCACCGCCTCCTTCGCCGGCCCCGACGGGGCGTTCGTCTACAACCGCTACGGCAACCCCACCGTCCGGTCGCTGGAGGACGCCGTCGCCGACCTGGAGGGCGGCACCGGGGCGCTCGCCACCGCCTCCGGAATGGGCGCGATCAGCACCGTACTGCTCGCCCTGCTGCGCTCCGGCGACCACCTGATCGCCCAACGGAGCCTGTACGGCGGGACGTTCGCGCTGCTGGCCGACCTCGCGCAGCGGTGGGGCGTCGAGGTCACCCACGTCTCCGGCTCCGACCCGGACGAGGTGGCGGCGGCGCTGCGGCCCACCACCCGGCTGCTGCACCTGGAGACCGTCTCCAACCCCACCACCCGGGTCACCGACCTGCCCGGGCTGATCGCCGTCGCCAAGCGGGCCGGGGTGCTCAGCGTGGTCGACAACACCTTCGCCACCCCGCTGCTGTGCCGCCCGATCGAGCACGGTGCGGACGTGGTGGTGCACTCGGCCACCAAGTACCTGGGCGGGCACTCGGACGTGCTGGCCGGGATCGCCGTCTTCGCCGACCCCGAACTGCACCGGAAGGTCTGGCACCACGGGACCGAACTCGGCGCCAGCGCCGATCCCTTCGCCGCCTGGCTGACCCTGCGCGGCCTCCAGACGCTGGCGTTGCGGGTCCGCCGCCACTGCGACTCCGCGCTCGACCTGGCCACCCGGCTGGCCGCCCACCCGGCCGTCGACGCCGTCCACTACCCGGGCCTGCCCGACCACCCCGACCACGAACTCGCCCGCCGCCTGCTGCCCGACGGCCACGGCGGCGTGCTGGCCTTCGACCTGGCGGGCGGCCGGGAGGCGGCCCGGGCCTTCACCGAGTCCGTCCGGCTGGCCGCGCTGGCACCCTCGCTGGGCGGCGTCCACACCCTGGTGGTCCACCCCGCCAGCACCTCGCACCGGCAGCTGTCGGACGAGGAGTTGGCGGCGGCGGGCATCGGCCCGGGCACTGTGCGGGTCTCGGTGGGCATCGAGCACCCTGAGGACCTGTGGGCGGACGTCGAGCAGGCCCTCGCGAAGGCCTGAGGTCCGACCCGGAGGCCGGGGGAGGCCTGAGCGGGAGGCCGGGCGGGGCCTGAGCGGACGACCGGGTGAGACCCGCCCCGGCGGGGTGGAAATCCGGCTGCGGGGGTACCGGCGGACCGGGCATGATCCGGTCCATGGGAACGGACATCCGGGGCTTCGTGGAGTGCCGCACCTGGGCCCCGGGCCTCGACCCCGGGGAGCGGGCCTGGCAGGCGGCCGTCGACCTGTCCCTGCTCGGCCCGACCAGGGACTACGGCTCCTTCGCCTGCCTCTTCGGGGTCCGGGACCCGCACCGTCACTGGCGGCCGGTGGTCGGTGCCCGCGGCCTGCCCGCGGACGCCTCGGCCACCACCCGCGCCGGGCACGCCTCCTGGGGCCCGGCGGCCTTCGGCGCCACCTGGCTGGGCTGGGACGAGGTGCTCGCGGTGGACTGGGACGAGCCGGCGCTGCCCCGGGCGACCAGGATCGCCCGGTACCGGCGGCGGCCCGACGGCTCGCTGGAGCCGGTCCGCCGGGAGGACTGGAGCCGGGCCTTCGCCCGGGCCGCCGGGATCGACAGCCGGACCTTCGACTTCGGCCGGCTCGGCGAGCACTGGGCGGAGGGCACCGAGTGGGACACCGGACCGCTGCTCTTCCGGGCCGAGCGCGACCGGCGCCGCGACGCCGTTCCCGCGGACGGGCCGTGGCGGCCGGTGTGGACGGTGCTGCGCACCCTCGCCGAGGTGCACGGGGAGCAGCACGTCCGGCTGGTGGTCTGGTTCGAGGAGTAGTCCGGCGGAGGGGCGGGCCGGGTCGGTTGGCGTGGAGCGAGGAGTAGGCCGGCGGGCCGGCCGTCAGCGGGCCCTGGGCCGGGCGGCGAGCAGGGCGATGTCGTCCTCGGCGGCGGGTGCCGGGGGCGGGGCGAGGGAGTGCAGGACGGCGTCGAGCAGCTCGTCGAGGTCGCCGGTGGCAGGGAGCCGGAGGGCGGCGAGGCGCGCCAGCGAGGTGTCGATGTCCTCGTTCCGCCGCTCCACCAGGCCGTCGGTGTAGAGCAGCAGGGTCTGCCGGGGGTCGAGCGGATGGGTGGACTGCTCGTAGCCGCCGAAGCCGGTGCCCAGCGGTGGGCCGGTGGGGACGGCCAGCAGTTCGGTGGGGTGGTCCGGGGTGATCAGGGCGGGCGGCAGGTGGCCGGCGCTGGAGAAGGTCCAGCGGGCGCGGCCGGGGTCGGCGAGGGCCAGCAGGCAGGTCGCGGGGCGGGCGGTGTCGTCGGCGGAGATCACGTGGTCGAGCTGGCGCAGGATCCGGTGCGGGGGCAGGTCCATGCCGGCGACGTCGCGCAGCGCCGAGCGGTAGTGGCTCATGTCGACGGCGGCCTCGACGCCGTGCCCCATCACGTCGCCCATGGCCAGCAGGGTGCGGCCGAAGGGCAGCCGGACCGTCTCGTACCAGTCGCCGCCGACCACCGAGCTGCTGCCGGAGGGCAGGTAGCGGGAGGCCAGTGCGAGGTTCTGGTGCGGGTTGCCGGGCTCGCTCAGCAGGGCCCGCTGGAGTTCCAGGGCGATGCCCTGGGAGCGGGTGTAGCTGCGGGCGTTGTCGATGGCGGTGGCGGCGCGGGCCGCGAGGTCGCCGAGCAGGGCGGCCTCGTCCGGGGTGAAGGCCGGGCTGGCGTCGGTGCGGCCGAGGGTGAGCACCCCGACCAGGTGGCCGCGGGCGGCGAGCGGCAGGACCAGCAGTGAGGCGGTGCCCGCCGGGCAGGCGTCGGCGGGGCCCGGTGCGGTGAGCACGGCGACGCCGCCGGCCAGGCCGCGGGCCGCGGCCGAGCCCTCGCGGTGGCGCACGGACTCGCCGGGGCGCGCCAGTTCGGCGAGGGCGGCGTCGAGTCCGGGGACGGCCCGGACCGCGGCGCGGTGCAGCCGCTGGGCACCGGCCCGGCCCGGGCGGGCGGGTTCGGCCTCGGGCGGCAGCACGTCGACGACGGCGAGGTCGGCGAGGGCGGGCACGGTGAAGCCGGCGAGTTCGGCGCAGGTGGTGCGGATGTCGAGGGTGGTGCCGATCCGCTCGGCGGCGGCGTCCAGCAGGGCGAGCCGGGCGCGCGCCTGTTCGAGCTCGCGCAGCTGCGCGCGGGCCGGGTCGGGGTCGTCCAGGACCACGACGATCACGCCGGTGGTCCGCCCGCCGTGCCGCAGCGGCCGGTAGCGCACCCGCAGTCCGGGTGGCACGGGGGCGCCCGCGCCGTCGGGGCCGCCGGTGACGTGCTCGCGGTCGCGGCCGTCGGCGAGGACGCGGCGCAGGGTGGGGACGGCACCGGCGAAGGGGGTGGTCGCGGCGGCGCGGCCGAGCAGGTCGGCGCGGCGCAGGCCGGTGACGGTGGTGAACGCGGGGTTGAGGTAGTGCCAGCGCAGCTGGTCGTCGAGCAGGGCGATGCCGACCGGGGCGGTGGCGAGCAGCTCGCGGAGCAGGTCGGGGTCGTTCCCGGGGCCGTGGCCAGGGTCGTGACCGGGGTCGTGGCCGGAGGGTTCGGAGGCGGGGTCCTCGTCCGGGGGCGGGGTGCCCTCTGCGCGGGGCCCGTGCCGGAAGTGCATAGGCCCATGATCACGCGTCGGGGCGCGGCACGCCCACAACTGGGTGAAACCTTGACCGCTCGGAGACGGTGTTGTAGCGAAGCGTGCCCGGTTGCGTGCGCGCACACGCACTTGTAGAGTGCGTGCACACGCACACAGTCATGGCCGTCCGGAACCGTCCGGCGGCCGCGAGGAGGGCCCGCATGGCAGTCACCCCGATGAACGGCACCCGGATCGTCCTGATCACCGGCACCTCCTCCGGAATCGGCCTCGCCGCCGCCGTGGCCGCCGCCCGGGCCGGCTTCCGGGTGGTCGCCACCATGCGCGACACCGGCCGGGCCGGGAACCTGCTGCGCGCGGCGGAGGAGGCGGGCGTCGCCGAGCGGATCGAGATCGAGCGGCTCGACGTCACCGACCCCGCCTCCGTCGCGGACTGCCTCGGCGTCGTCGTCGAGCGGCACGGGCGGCTGGACGCCGTGGTCAACAACGCGGGCGCGGGCTTCGTCGGCACCGTCGAGCAGGACGGCATGGCACCGGTGCGCGCCGCCATGGAGGTCAACTACTTCGGCGTGGTCGAGGTGACCAGGGCGGCGCTGCCGCACCTGCGCGCCGCCGGCGGCCGGGTGGTCACCGTGACCAGCGTCGGCGGGGTGGTCGGGCAGCCCTTCAACGAGGCCTACTGCGCGGCCAAGTTCGCCGTCGAGGGCTTCATGGAGTCGCTGGCGCCGGTCGCCGCCGCCGTCGGGGTGGCCGTCACCGTGGTCGAACCGGGCGCGGTGGCCAGCGAGTTCATCGGCAACCAGGGCATCGACGTGCCCGCGCTGGTGGCCGCCGCCGGCCCCTACGGCCCCGCCCTGGAGGCGTACGTCGACCGGACCATGAAGGCCTTCGGCAGCGCCCAGACCCCCGAGGAGGCGGCCGCGCCGATCGTCGACGTGCTCACCGCCGAGCGGCCGCCGCTGCGGGTGCAGACCTCCGAGGCGGCCCGGGCCTTCGTCGGGGTCAAGTTGGCCGACCTGGACGGTTCGGCGGTGGGGGCGATGACCGGCGGCTGGGTCGCGACCGGCGGCGCCTGACGTCGGGCGGGGTGCGGGGGTGGGGGCACCGGGGTGCTGGGTGCGTGCGGCTCCGGGTCCGGGCGACGGGTCGCGGGTGATCAACGGTCATACTTGGGCGGCGGCGCCCGACACCGGGTGCCGCAGACGGTGCCACAGCGCCGTTCGCAGGCAACGGGCCGCCAGGAGCGGCCCGTCGGCAGCCCAGACCGGAGGAACCGATGAGCCCCCACCAGCCGACCAGTCGTCCGGCGGCAGGGGCCCCCGGGGTGCCGTGGAACCGGCAGCGGCTGCGCAGCAACAACGAGTGGCTGCTGCTGGAGCTGCTGCGTACCGGCGGCGGTACCTCACGCGCCCAACTGGCCCGGGACACCGGCCTGTCGAAGCCCACCGTGTCCGCCGCGCTGGCCGACCTGGAGCAGGCCGGGTTGGTCCGCGAGGCCGGGCGGGTGGCCCCGGAGCGGGGCCGCACCGCGGTGCTCTACGAGGTCGACCCGACGGCCGGTCACGTGCTCGGCGTGGACGTCGGCCGGGCCCGGCTGCGGGTCGCCGTGGCGGACCTGGCCGGCACCGTGGTCGCCCGGCGGGACGTGCCCAACCGGGGGCGGACCGCGGACGCCGTCGCGGACGCGGTGGTCGCCGCCGCGGGGGAGGCGACCGCCGAGGCGGGCCTGGCCGCCGGGGACCTCGTGCACGCGGTGATCGGCACGCCCGGGGTGTGGGACGAGGAGCGGCGCGGCCTCCGGTACGCCACCAGCCTGCCCGACTGGGGCCGGCCGGGGCTGTTCGACCGGATCGGCGAGGGTCTGGGCACGGCCGTGACGGTGGCCAACGACGCCAACCTGGCCGCGCTCGGCGAGTACACCCTGGGAGCCGGGCGCGGCAGCCGGATGTTCGCCTACCTGCTGGTCGGCACCGGCCTCGGGGTCGGGGTGGTGAAGGACGGCGAGCTGCTGCTCGGTGCGCACGGCGCGCTCGGCGAGATCGGCCTGGTGCCGCTGCCCGCCCGTCCGGGCGAGCCGGCCGTGACCACGCTGGAGGAGGAGGCGGCGGCGGACGCGGTGGTGCGTGCCGCCCGGGAGTTCGGGCTGGCGGGGAAGGGCCGGAGCCGGCTGACCGCCAAGCAGGTCTTCGAACGGGCCCGGGCCGGGGAGGACGCGGCGCTGCGGGCGGTGGAGTGGGAGGCGGAGCGGCTCGCGTACGCGGTGGCGGTGCTGTCCGCCGTGCTGGACCCGGACCTGCTGGTGCTCGGTGGGGGGATCGGCAGCAGCGCGGACCTGCTCCTGGAACCGCTGGAGCGAGCCCTGCGCCGCTTCGCGCCGATGCGTCCGACGCTCGCCCCGAGCCTGCTGGGGGAGGAGGCGGTCCTCCTGGGCGCGGTGGCCACGGCGCTGGAGACGGCGCGTCCCGAGGTGTTCGAGCGTCGGACGGCGGAGTTGTGAGGCCGGGTCCGTAGGTGTGAGGCGGGGTCCGTAGGTGTGGGGCCGGGGCCGGTGGGTGTGGGGCCGGGGCCGGTGGGTGTGGGGGAACCCACCGGCCCCGGGCGGGTCAGCCGGTGGCCAGGGTCAGGCCGTAGGTGCTGAGGATCGGGTTGACCGGCTGGAAGTAGGTCTCGCCGCCGGAGGTGCAGTCGCCGGAGCCGCCCGAGGTCACGCCCTGGGCCTGGTTGCCGGAGATGAACGAGCCGCCGGAGTCGCCCGGTTCGGCGCACACGTCGGTGCGGGTGAGGCCGTAGACGCTGCCCTCCTGGTAGTTGACGGTGGCGTTCAGCTCCTGGACGGTGCCGCAGTGCCAGCCGGTGGTGGAACCGGAGCGGCAGACCGAGCCGCCGACCGCCTGCTCGGACGAGCCGCCCACCGTGACCGCGCCGCCGGCGTAGTCGTTCACCTGCGGCTGGGCCGTCCAGTCGGATCCGGCGGCCACCCAGGAGTAGTCGTTGCCCGGGAAGGTCGAGCCCTGGAAGGTGCCGATCGAACTGCCGTCGGAGGTCGTGGCGTTGGAGCCGGGCTGGCCGCAGTGGCCGGCGCTGACGAAGCCGGGCTGGCCGTTCTGGGTGACCGGGAAGCCGATCGAGCAGCGGGCGGCGTTGTCGATGTAGTAGGCGTCCCCGCCGTGCAGGTCGGCGAGCGGTCGGGGTGCGGCGGTGGCCCGCTCGACCCGGACCAGGGAGCGGTCCACCCCGGCCCGGTCCAGGAAGGCCCCGGTGCGGGCGTCGTCGGCGGACTGCACCACGACGGCGTTGGAGCGGACGTCGACGTACCAGAGCGGGGTGGCGTCCGGGGCGGCCGCCCGGGAGGCCCGGTCGAGCGCGTCCTTCGCCCGGTCCAGGGACGCCAGCGCGTGGCGGACGACGGTGGCCCGGCCGCCGTGGGCGGTGATGGTCCGGGCGGCGGAGGCGTCGGTGGTGGCGACCACCAGGTCGGCCTGCGGTCCGTCGATCCAGGCGCCGGCCCAGTGCTCGCCGAGCGCCTGGGTGAGGGCGTGCTGGACGGCGGTGGCGCGGCCCTCGCGGGCGATCCGGTCGGCGGCGGCCTGCGGGGCGAGCCCGAGGTCGCGCTGCATCGCGTGCAGCAGGGCGGTGGGCACGGCCGTGGTGCGGGTGGGGGTGGCGGCCAGGGCGGCCGTGACGGACGGGTCGTCAGCGGGGGCGCTGACGGCGGGTGCTGCGGTGAGCGCGACGGTCGCGAAGGCTGCGGCGACGGCCAGCGCACGGATCCGGAGCATGGGGTCTCCTCGTTCGGCGTGGGGGTTGCCGGAACCGTAGCGACCTGATTGGCATGTCCGGAACATGTCGTAACGCCCCGCGCTCCGGCGCTATACCCCCCCCGCCGGAGGCTCGACGTGGGGGCCGGAAGATCTCGATCCGCCAACGAGTGGGGAAACGGTGCTCACAGCGTGTGCGGACTCTGCTTGAATCGCACGCCTCACCCGTACGGACCTACGGAACGGAGCGTTCTCCCCTCATGGCCTCACCGATATCCGGGCGCCGCAGAACGGCCGGCCTGGCCGGATTCGCCGGACTCGTCCTCACCGTCGGCCTGGCGCTGACCGGTTGCGACCCGTCGGCGGCGGACGCCACGCCGACCTCCTCCCCGACCGTCGCGGCCACGCCGGCTTCCGCCACGCCCACCGCGGCGAGCCCGACGGTCCCGGCGCCGCCGGTGGTCACCCCCTCGGCGCCGCCCGTCGCGTCCGCCCCGCCGCCGTCCGCCCCGCCCGCCGCGCACCCGCAGACGCCGTCCGCCAAGCCGCAGCCCAAGGTCACCACCGCCCAGCCGCCGAACGACCCGCAGCCCCAGCACACCCAGGCAGCGGGCGGCACCGAGTGCGAGCTCCGCTCCAACGCGGGCAACTGCTACGCGGCCGGCCAGTTCTGCCGCAACGACGACCTGGGCCGGAGCACCCACGACGCCAACGGGCGGATGATCTACTGCCGGATGGTCAGCGGAAAGCCGCACTGGCAGGCGTGAGTCACCCGCCGAGGGTGTCCCAGAACAGGTGCTCGTAGGCCTGGAGCAGCAGGCCGTACTCCCGGGCGGCGGTCAGTGCGGGGTCGTCCAGCGGGTCCGGGCCGAGGGCGTCGGCGGCCTGCTGTTCCAGTTCGGGGGCCGGCTGGGCGAAGAAGTCGAAGAAGGCGCAGGCCTCGTCGGAGAAGCCGTGGTGACGGCGCAGCGCCGCGGCGATGGTGGCACAATAGCCGCCCCAGGCGGCGAAGTTGGCCACCAGGGCGGCGGCTGCGGCCGGTGGCGGGGCGTTCAGGGCGAGCCAGGCGAGGTAGGACGGGTAGGCCTGGCAGCCGGGGAGCGGTACCCGGGCGGCGGCCGCCCGGCGGTCCAGGCCGCAGGCTTCGGCCAGGGCGGGCAGGGTGCGCAGGGCGGCGCTCTCGCCCCCGGCGAGAGTGACGTACCAGGCGCCGAGCGGCCGGTCGGCGCAGCGGGTGGCGAGCAGCAGCAGGCTGCGCCGGTCCGAGGTGATGATCCGCTGCTGCTGGGCGGCGAGTTCGGCCACCGCGGAGAGCGGGGCGGTGCCGGCGGCGAGCGCGGTGACCAGGGCGGGCACGGTGTCGCCGGGGGCCGACTCGGCGCGCAGGCGGCGGATCTGGTCGAGGATCGGGTGGTTCACCGGTGCCTCCGGGGTGCGGTTCGGTCCGGTGCCCATTCCTACCGCGTGCGGGCCTCGGTGCGGTGGCGACAGGCCGGGGTGCCCGGGGGCGCTCGGGGATGTCCCGGGAGCGCTCGGGGATGTCCCGGGGGTGCTCGGGCGGTGCGGGTGCCGGGAGCGCCCGGTGGTTCGGCGCTCCCGGCCCGGGTGGCGGCTGTGCGGGGATCAGGCTCCGGCGCAGGCCTTGGTCAGCTCGCCGGCGGCGTCGCCGATCGGCCCGAAGTCGGGTTCCTTGCCCTTGGAGACGGCGGTCTGGGCGTTGTCCACGGCCTTGGACAGCTTGTCGGCCGCCGCGTCCACCTTGCCGTCCCCGTCCTGGCGGATCTTCTTGACGTCCTCGACGATCTTCTTGAGGGCCGTGACGGTGTGTTTGCGCCGGCTGTCGTCGGTGATCTGGCCGACGTTGAGCGCGGAGTCGGTGAGGTCCTGGACGTCGCCGGTGAGGCTGATCGCCCGCTTCCCGCAGTCGAGGGCCTGGTCGGTGTTCTTGCACGCGGTCAACAAGGGGGCCGCCACGAGCAGAACGAGCGCGGTGGCGGCCAGGCGGTACGGCTTCTTTGTCATGTCTGTATCCCTCCCGCGTTCTAGAACGTCCCGTGCTCGCGCGGCGGTTCCGGTGCGGAGGGTGAACGGTCGGCGAAGTCTCGACTTCGGGTGAAAAAGTGACGGATCGTCAGGTCGTGCTGCTCTGCCGGTGATGCCAGTCCTGCCAGTCCTTCCAGGCGGCGGGCGGGAGCAAGGTGCGGCTGCGCGAGACGAGTTCGTGGAGGCCGGGTCCGTAGCAGGCGGCCAGCTCGGCGTTGTGGACGAACACGTCGAGCTCGTTGGCGGCGGTGATGGCGAGGAAGGCCCGCAGGTCCTCCTCCGGCGGGGTGTGGTCCTCGCCGGTGAAGCGGTCGTGGAACAGCGGCGTCTCGTCCCGGCCCAGGCGCGGGTAGACGGCGGCCCGGCCGCAGCTGGCGTACAGGTAGACGATCGCCTCGGCGCGGTCGCCCAGGAGGTCGACCAGGGTGGCCCGTTCGTCCAGGGCCAGCAGGGCGCCGTCGAACCCGTCGGTCCCGTACGCGGCGTGGCAGAGCCCGGCTGTCTGGACGGCGGAGTCGGTGCCCCAGTCGGCCAACCGGGCCGCCACCCGGGTCAGGTGCGCCAGCAGGGTCCCGCCCGGGTGGGGGATCCGGTCGGCCTCGTGGGCGCGCAGGAACTCCTCGATGTGGCTCCAGGCGGGAGCGGTGGGGTGATCGGGTGAGGTCATCCGACGAGTTCTACTCCGGTGCCCGACCGCCCGCAACCGGGTTCGGCCATGGGGGTCGAACGCCCGCCGTCGGTCCGTGCAGAGGTTCGACGGCGGGAGTTCGAGGCGTCAGGAGAGTTCGCGCACCAGTCGGGCGATGGCCGGGGTGGGGACGGAGTGGGCCTCGGCGACCCGCAGCACCGCGCCGCCGATCGCGTCGAGTTCGGTCGGTCGGCCCGCCTCGACGTCCCGCTGCATCGAGGACTTCATCCCGGCGGGGATCCGATCGAAGGCGGCGAGCAGCGCCTGCGCATCCGCCGGGGCGCCGACGGCGTCGGCGACGGCGGTGATCTCGTCCAGGACGGCGAGCAGTTCGTCCCGGTGCTCGGTGCGCACGACGCCGACGCCGTCGGCGTGGCGGGTGGTCAGCAAGGCGAAGGGCGCGAGGAAGGAGAGCTTGCTCCAGAGCATCGCGGTCTCGTCCTCGCGCAGCGTGACGTCCAGCCCGGTGCGCCGCAGTTGCTCGGCGAACTCCGTCACGGGACCGGCGAGTTCCACGGCGGCGAACGGGCTGGTGTGCTCGATCCGGCCCGGCGCGGTACGGGTGGCCTCGACCCGGATCGTGCCGGCCACCACCTGCCCGGCCGGGTAGCGCCCGCGCAGCAGCGTCATGTGGTCCAGGCCGTTGAGCAGCGGCACCACGATGCCGGTGCCGAGCGTCTGCGGCGGCATCCGGTCGAGCGCGGCGGTCAGGGCCGTCTCCTTGACGGTCACGAAGGCGGCGTCGACCGGCGCACGGAGTTCGGTCGCGGCCTCGACCCGGGCGGTGAACTCGCCGAACTGGGTGCTGCGCACGTGCAGTCCGTCGCGGGCGAGGACGGCCGCGCTCTGCTCGCCGGCCAGGCAGATCACGCGGTGGCCGTCGCGCGCGAGCAGCCCGGCGATCAGGCCGCCGACGCCGCCGGGGCCGAGGACGGCGACGGTGAGGGGGGTGGTGGTCATGCGGACTCCTTCGTGGGGCGGGGTGGGGAGGGGTTGGTGACCGGTGCGTGAGCGGGGCGTTCGGGGCCGTCGCTACGGGGCTTCCCAGGAGAAGCGGCCCTCCAGGCCGTCCGGGCTGAGGAAGCCGGAGCCGACGCCGTAGCCGAAGTTGAGGAAGTACGGATCGCCGTCGTCGGGGGCGTCCGAGAGTGCGAAGAGGAACTGCCAGGGCGCGGGCACCCGGGCCCGGCCGTTCGGGAAGGACGGGAGGCCGCCGAGGTGGTCGCGCACGTGGTCGCCGTCCGGGACCGGGGCCTCGGGGCCCTCGTGGCGCAAGTACCGCTGGAAGGCGGCCCGTTGGTCCATCGAGCGGTCCAGCTCGGCCGACAGCGGCAGCAGGTCGAGGTGGAACTCGACCGGGACGGTCCGGTCGGTGTCGGGATCGTCGCGCCAGAGCGTGCGGCCCCGGGTGCCGGGTGGGCCGATCACGGCGAAGGACGGGATCCGGCCGCCCGGCTGGACGAGCAGCACGCCGTCGCCGTGCTCCGGATCCTGGCCGCCCATGATCAGCGCGTCCTCCTCCAGGAAGAGGTACGCCAGCCGCAACTCGTCGCCGGGGACGGGGAACTGGCCGATGAACACCAGGGGCTCGCCGGTGCCGGGGGCCAGCGGCCAGGTGGGTTCGGCCAGCCAGCAGGGCTCGCCGCCGAGCTTGGCGACCGGCTCGGTGATCGGCCGCTCGGCGGGGCGCGCGGAGAGCGCGAGGCGGGGGAGGAAGGCGGCGTCGTACGGGCCGGCGGCGGTGCCGGTGGGGCGCGGGGGCGACGGTGGGGGGTGGTTCATCGGGTGGCCTCGGTGGTGGTGATGGTGCGGTGGAGGGAGACGAAGTCGAAGTGGTAGGGCGCCTCGTGGCGGGCCTTGCGGCCGGGGGCCGGGCGGGGCGGGCGCCCGGTGCTGGCATGGAGGTAGAGCCCCTGGTGGCGCAGCGTGCCGTGCTCCGGGTCCGGGACCGGCAGGCCCTCGGTGCGCAGGGCCTCGGCCAACTCCCGGGCCGGCCAGGCGAAGACGTCGATCCCGAGGTGGCCGACCGGGCAGGGGGGCCGGTCGTCGTACCGGTTCAGGCCCACCGAGACCCCCTCCAGGCCGCCGTCCTCGCCCCCGGACAGCGTGACGCCCACCCCGGGGAGTCCGAAGCCCAGGGCCCAGCTGGTGCCGCAGACGAAGGTCGGGCGCACCCCGTCCGGCAGCAGCTCGCCGTGCGGGGCCAGCAGCGCGCGTACGGCCTCCTCGGTGAGGCCGAAGCGCAGTTCGGGCAGCGGGGCCGGCAGGCGAACGCCTCGGCCGGGCAGCAGGTCGATGGTCACCCGATCATGATTCCTCCTCGGGCCCGCCGACGGGAGTCCGTGCTGCCGTGGCAGGCGTCACGGAGCGCGAGCCGCCGTAGGCTCGGTGCGGGGTGGCGCGGAGGCGGAACCGGAGGGGGAGCGGATGGCGGCGGATCAGGTACCTGCGGACGCCCGGCTCGTCGAGGCGGTGCGGGCCCGGGACGAGGACGCGGTGTGGGCGGCGCTCGGCGCGGGGGCGGACCCCGACGTGCGGGGCGGGGACGGGTTGCCGGTGCTGTGCGCGGCCGTGGCCGGGTTCGACCACGCGGTGGCCCACGCGCTGGTCACCATGGGCGCCGACCCCGACCTCCCGCTGCCGGACGGGACGACCCCGCTGCTGCGCGCCGTCGACCTGGGCTCGTACGCCGTCCTCGGAGCCGTCCTCGGCGAGGACCCCGCGCTGCGGCTGGGGCCGGCGGAGCGGGAGCGGCTGCTCGGGCTGGCCCGGTCCTGGTACGCGACGGGTGCGCAGGCCGAGCTGCGCCGCCGGACGGGCGCGGAGGGGCCGGGCGAGACCCTGCTGATCGAAGAGGGGTTCTGCCAGGTCGAGCAGGTCTCCCTCGGCGGGCTCACCGTCCGGGCCGGGCACGGGGCCGTGCTGACGACGCTGGAGTGGACCTTCCGGATCGCCACCCCGGTCGACGAGCTGGTGGCCCGGGCCGTGCGGCAGCCCGACGACCGCCACGTCGACGGGGCGGCGTGCCAGTACGTCCTCGCACAGCGCCCCGACAGGGCGACCTGGGAGGCGGTGATGGCGTACCGCCGGCACCCCGACCCGCGCCACCGCCGCTTCACGGCCTCCTTCCTGACGACCAACCGAA
Organism: Kitasatospora sp. NPDC001309; assembly: GCF_042896295.1. Lineage (NCBI taxonomy): Bacteria > Bacillati > Actinomycetota > Actinomycetes > Kitasatosporales > Streptomycetaceae > Kitasatospora > Kitasatospora sp. NPDC001309. The sequence continues at coordinate 15,975 of NZ_JBIAXC010000015.1, forward strand.
TGGTGCCGCCCGCCCTGGTCCCCTCCTTCGAGGAGGAGAAGGAGGACGAGCTGCTCGCCGTCTGGGCGGCGGAGGAGACCGACGGCGAGGTGCTCGCGGAGGTCCTCCAGGCGCTGCTGATGCGCGACCACCCGGGGACGGAGGGCCTGGCGCTGCGCCACGCCGACCACCCGGACCGGGAGGTGCGCACCGTGGCGACGCACTGTCTGGGGGCGGGCGGTCAGCCCTTCTCGGCGGAGGTCACCGCCTGCCTGCTGCGGCTGGCGCGGGACGAGTGGCCGCCGGTCCGGGCCGGAGTGGCCTGGAGGCTTGAGAACCGTCCGCTGACGGAGGAGTTCAGGGCGGTGCTGCTCGCGCTCGCCGGGGACGAGGACGCCCGGGTGCGGCTCTCGGCCGGGTGCGCCCTGGCGGAGTCGGACGCGTCGGACGACCGGACGGGCGAGGTCGCCGACGCCCTGGCCGCGCTGTCGGACGAGGAGGACCAGCGGGCGCGGGTGGTCGGCGCGTACGGGCTCGTGGTGCGGGGCGACCGGCGGGCGGCGGAGGCGGTCGACCGGGTCGGGGCCCTCCCCTGGCACGAGTACCGCTACGACCACCGGGCGGAGGCGATCTGGGCCTGGCGGACGGGCGGCGGGGCCGAGGGGACGTAGGGGGTGTCTTGTGGCTCAGGCCGGGCCCGCGACGCCAGGGCACGCACCTCGCCGCGTTGTCGTCGGTCGCCAATGCGCTGCATGGACTCCCTCCTCCGCCTTGCGATGCACGCACCCTGACGCCGCGGGCTCATCCGACCTGAGCCACAAGACACCCCCTGGCACCACCTGCGGGGTTCGGTTTTCCGAACCCCGGATTGGGGTGCCAGCACAATCGACCCGGTCGTCCCGGATGTCCAGGATTGGGGGCATGAACGGGATCACGACAGCCGCCGACCGGGCGGCGCACGGCGAGGTGACGGGGGCGGCCCTCAGCGGTGAGGGGCTGCACCGCGAGTACGGGCGCGGCGCGGCCGCCGTCCGGGCGCTGCGAGGGGTGTCCGTGGCCTTCGCGCCGGGCACCTTCACGGCGGTGATGGGGCCCTCGGGCTCCGGCAAGACCACCCTGCTGCACTGCCTGGCCGGGATGGACCGCCCCACCCGGGGCACCGTCCGCTGGGGCGGTACGGAGGTGTCCGGCCTGCCCGAGCGGCGGCTCGCCGAGCTGCGGCGCACCAGGGTGGGGTTCGTCTTCCAGGCCTTCAACCTGATGCCCGCGATGACGGTCGCGCAGAACGTCGAACTGCCCGGGCGGCTGGCCGGGAACCCGCCGGAGCGGGCCCGGGTGCGGGAGGCGTTGGCCCGGGTCGGGCTGGCCGGGCGGGAGCGGGACCGGCCGGGCCGGCTCTCCGGCGGCCAGCAGCAGCGGGTGGCCATCGCCCGCGCCCTGGCCGCCCGGCCCGAGGTGCTGTTCGCCGACGAGCCCACCGGCGCGCTGGACCGGGCGACCGGGCGCGACGTCCTGGACCTGCTGCGCGCGGGCGTGGACGAGGACGGGCGGACGTGCGTGATGGTCACCCACGATCCGGTGGCCGCCGGCTACGCGGACCGGGTGCTGCTGCTGGCGGACGGCCTGCTGGTGGACGAACTGGACCGGCCGACGGCGGCCCAGGTCGGCGAGCGGCTCAGCAGGTTGGGCGGGTGAGGGCGATGCGTGGCGGTTCCGTGCCGACCCTGGCGGTCGGTCAGATCAGGCGCCGGCCGGCGGCCTTTGCCGGGCTCGCGGCGGCGCTGTTCCTGGCGGTGGCGGCGGTGACGCTGTTCGGTTCCCTGGTCGCCGCCCAGGTCACGGCGCCGGCCCCGGTGGCGCGGGCGGCGGTGGCCGGGCCCGGGCTGCTGGTGATCGCGGGGGCCTTCGGTGAGATCGCCGTCCTGGTCGCGCTGTTCGTGGTGGTGAACGCGCTCGGGTTCACCCTCCGTCAGCAGCACCGCGACCTCGCCCTGCTGCGCACGGTCGCGGCGACGCCCCGCCAGATCCGGCGGCTGGTGCGCCTCCAGGTCACGGCGACGGTGCTGGCGGCGGCCGTTCCGGGCGGTGCGGCGGGCCACTTCGCCGCCCGGGCCTTCCTCACCGCGCTGCAGCGGCGCGGGATGGCCGCACCGGGGCTGCGGATACCCGGGACACCGGTGCCGGTGCTGATCGCGCTCGCGGTGGCGCTGCTGGTCGGCCTGGCGGCCACCGCGCTCACGGTCCGGCGGATCACCCGGCCCGCCCCGGCGGCCGCGCTGACCGACAGCGCGGTCGGGCAACGGTGGACGGGCGTGGTGCGGCTGCTGATCGGCGGGGCGGTGTTGGCGGGCGGCGGTCTGCTGCTGCGGCTGGCCGGCACCCGACCGGCCGGGGAACTGGACAAGGCGGGGCAGGCGGCCCTGCTCGGTGCCCTGGTGCTGCTGGTCGCCGTCGCCCTGCTGGGGCCGGTGGTGGCCCGGCTGCCGATGGCGGTGCTCGGTGCCCCGGTCCGGGCGCTGCTGCCCAGGGTCGGCTGGCTGGCGGACGCCAACCTGCGCGGCTACGCCGTCCGGCTCTCCTCGGCGGTGGTCCCGGTCGCGCTGCTGGTCGGGCTCTCGGCCACCATGCTGATCATGACCGGCACGGCGGAGCGGGCGGCGCTGGCGACCGGGGCCACGACCAGCGTCACCAAGGCCAGCGACGTCTGGCTGCGGCAGGCGGAGCTCGGCCTGCTGGCCGGCTTCGCGGCGGTCTCCACGGTCAACACCCTGGTCGCGCTGACGGCCGACCGGCGGCGGGAGTTCGCACTGCTCCGGCTGGTCGGGGCGACGCGGCGGCAGCTGCTGCGGATGCTCCTCGTCGAGGCCGTCCTGACCACGGCGGTGGGCGTGCTGCTCGGTGCGGCGGTGGCGGCCGCGGCGACCGGGGCGTTCAGCCGGGCGGTCACCGGATCGCTGCTGCCGGTGGTGCCGGGCGCCGCCTGCGGCTGGGTGGTGGCGGGCGCGGCGGTGCTGACGGTGCCGGGGATCGTCGGCACGGGGCTCTGGGCGATCGGCGGTCGTGCGGTGGAGGAGGTGGGCGGGGAGCGGGGGTGAGTGGGAGGAGGACGGTTGAGGGCGGCTCTGGACAGGTGACGAGGGAAGAGGGCGGATGAGGACTGCGGAGGTGAGGGGAGGTTCGGGGCGGCCCCGGGCCGTGAGGTGGCCTGCGGTGACGGAGGGTCCGGGCAGGCGGCGGACCTGGTGGTGGCTGGGGGATGCTGGGGGTCGGTTGATCGGTGAACGGTGGGGCACGTGGTGACTCGGTGGCGGCGCGGACTGTCGGTGCGGGGCGGTGAGGTGGCGTTCGCCCTCCTCGGACTGCCACTCGGAGTGCTGGGCGGCGTCTACGCGGTCGCCGTGCTCTACGCGGGGGCCCTGCTCTCGCTCACCGTCCTGGGGCTGCCGTTCGTCGCGGCCGCCCTGGTCGGGGCACGCGGGATCGGCGGGTTGCACCGGCGGCTGGTCGGGCGGCTGCTGGGTGAACGGGTGGCCGCGCCGCCGGCGTCGGCACGCCCCTCGGGGCTGCTGGCCCGGGGGCGGGTCGTACTGACCGACCCGGTCGCCTGGCGGGCGCTGCTCTACCTGCTCCTCCGGCTGCCGCTCGGTGCGCTCGGCTTCCTGGCCGTGGTCGGACTGCCGCTCGGCTCGGTGTGGCTGGCGGGCTTTCCGCTCTGGGTACGGCTGTTGGAGCCGGGGCCGCGAGCGGTCGACTGGCTTGACGTCGCCGGGCCGCCGGTGGGGCTCGCGGTGCTGGCCGCCGTACCGGCCGTACTGCGGGCCCTGAGCCGGGCCAACCGCGCGCTGGCCCGCGCGCTGCTCGGGCCGGTGCGGTCGCAGCAGCGGGTGCGGGAGCTGGAGCACGCCCGCGCCACCCTGCTCGCCGAGAACACGGACCGGCTGCGGCGGCTCGAACGCGACCTCCACGACGGCACCCAGGCGCAGTTGGTCGCGCTCGCCATCACCCTCTCGCTGGCGGACGACGCGCTCGGCGAGGCGGCGCCTGGCGGGGCAGTGGCCTTCGGCGGGGCGGCGGTGTCCGGGGCCGAGGGCGGGGCCGGTGCCAGCGCGGGGAGCGACGCCGGGAGCGGTGCCGACCTGGGGCGGCTGCGCGCCCTGGTCGACCGGGCGCGTGGGCAGACCGATGACACCATCACCGGGCTGCGGCGGCTGACCCGGGGCATCCACCCGGTGGCACTGGACGGCGGCCTGGCCGAGGCGCTGCCCGCACTGACCGCCACCTCGCCGGTGCCGGTGACGCTCCGGCTGGACCTGCGGGAGCGGCCGGCGGAGGTGATCGAGCGCGCGGTGTACTTCTGCGCGGCCGAACTACTCACCAACGTGGCCAAGCACAGCGGCGCCCGGGCGGTCGACCTGACGGCGAGCGCGGTCGACGGCCGGGTCCGGCTGACGGTGCGCGACGACGGGCGCGGGGGCGCCGGGATCGGTGCGGGGACGGGGCTGACGGGGTTGGCCGAGCGCCTGGCGGCGGTGGACGGGAGGCTGCGGGTGGACAGCCCGCCCGGTGGGCCGACGCTGGTCACGGCGGAACTGCCGAGCAGGCTGTGAGGCCGTTGGGCCGTGTCGCCCCGGACGGGCAGGGGGCCGGGCCGCTCAGGCCCCGGTCTCCGCGAGGTAGGCCAGGACGGCCTTGACCCGGCGGTTGTCGGCGTCCGTCGCGGGCAGGTCGAACTTGGTGAACACAGCGGCCACGTGCTTCTCCACCGCTCGCTCGGAGACCACCAGCCGTCCCGCGATCGAGCGGTTGGAGTGGCCCTGGGCCATCAGCTCCAATACCTCGCGCTCGCGGGCGGTGAGCGAGTCCACCCGGTTGCGCCGCCCGCCGTGCATCAGCCCGTTGACGATCTCCGGGTCGAGCGCCGTGCCGCCCGCCGCGACCCGGTGCAGGGCGTCCACGAACTCGGCGGTGCGGGCCACCCGTTCCTTGAGCAGGTAGCCGATGCCCGCGGCGCCGCCGGCCAGCAGCCGGGCGGCCCAGGCGGTCTCCACGTGCTGGGAGAAGACCAGGATGCCGGTCCCGGGTGCGGTGGCCCGGATCTCGACCGCGGCCCGGATCCCCTCGTCGGTGTGGGTGGGTGGCATCCGGATGTCCACCACGGCCACGTCGGGCCGGTGCTCGGTGACGGCGGCGACCAGTTCGGGGGCCGTGCCGGCGGTGGCGACCACCGCGCACCCACGGGCGGTCAGGAGCTCGACCATCCCCTCGCGGAGGATCACCGAGTCCTCGGCGAGGACGACGCGGAGCTGCTTGTCGATCATGACGCCATTATCCGGACCGTCCGGGTGGGCGGTGGTGCCGGGTCCGGTTCGCCTTGGCGATGTAGGTCTACAGCAAGGCTGGACAGTTTGGACTGATGAAATTACCGTGGAGCGGTGACCGAGAAGCGAATCGCCCCAGCCGTTCCGGAGGCACCGCCTGCCTCGGAGTCCCATGCCGACACGGCCGCGCTGGCCGCCCGGGAGCTCCGGGCCGTGTTCAGCAGGTTGCGCCGGACCCTCCAGGAGAAGGGACAGGGTTCCAGCGGGCTCACCCCCTCGCAGACCGCGGTGCTGAACCGCCTGATCACCGACGGGCCGGCCGCCGCGAGCGCGCTGGCCGCTGCGGAGCGGGTCCGGCCGCAGTCGATGGCCGCCACGCTGGCCGCGCTGGAGGCGCACGGGCTGGTCGCCCGCCGCCCCGACCCCGAGGACGGGCGCCGCCAGGTGGTGGACCTCAGCGCGACCGGGCTGGAGTGGATCGCGGACAGCCGCCGGGCCCGTGAGGAGTGGCTGGCCAGGGCCCTGGGAGAGGAGTTCAGCGAGGCCGAGCGCGCCACCGTGCTGGCGGCGCTGCCCCTGCTGGACCGGCTCAACCGGGCGAGTCGGCTGAGCCGACCGAGCCGGCTGAACCAGCCATGACCGGCCCGTCGACGCTGCTGGCGCGGCTGCGCTCCCGACGCCAGGGCGCGGACCGGGCAGCGGCCCCGTCCATCCCGGCCCAGTCCGTCCCCGCCTCGTCCGTCCCGGCCCCGCTGGCCCCGACCGGAGCCGACGGGCCGGCTGGGCCCGGGCCCGGGGACGGGTTCAACCGTCGGCTGCTCGCCCCGATGGTGCTGGGTTCGGTGCTCAACCCGATCAACTCCTCGATGATCGCGGTGGCCCTGGTGCCCGTCGGCACCGCCTTCGGTGCGCCGCCCGCCGAGACGGCCTGGCTGGTGAGCGGGCTCTACCTCGCCACTGCCGTCGGCCAGCCGGTGATCGGCCGGCTGGTGGACAGCTACGGGCCGCGCCGGCTCTACCTGGCCGGGACGGCGCTGGTCGGCCTGGCGGGACTGGTCGGTGTGCTGGCGCCCACGCTCGGGCTGCTGGTCGTCGCCCGGGTGCTGCTCGGGATCGGCACCTCCGCCGCGTACCCGGCCGCGATGTACCTCACCCGCAGCGAGGCCGAGCGGACCGGGCGGACCGGGCGGACCAGCCCCACCGGGGTGCTGACGGTGCTCGCCGTCGCCAACCAGACCATCGCCGTGATCGGGCCGACGCTCGGCGGCCTGCTGATCGGGCTGGGCGGCTGGCGGACGATCTTCGCGGTCAACGTCCCGCTGTCGCTGGTCTGTCTGGTGCTCGGGTCCGCCCGGCTGCCCGTCGCCGGTCCGCGGCGGGACGGCCGGGACGGCGGGGGGCGGCTGGACCGGTCCGGGATCGCCTTGTTCGCCGTCCTCCTGCTGGCACTGATGCTGTTCGTGATGCGGCCCGGCGCGGAGCGCTGGTACCTGCCGGTGCTCGCGGTCCTGGCCGGCGTCGGATTCGTGCTCCGGGAGACCAGGGCCCGCAGCCCGTTCATCGACCTGCGGGCCCTGGCCGGCAACCGTCCGTTGGTCGCCACTTATCTGCGCCAGGTGCTCGGCTGCACGGCGGGTTACGCCTTCCTCTACGGCTACACCCAGTGGCTGGAGCAGGGGCGCGGCCTGAGCGCCGCCTCCGCCGGGCTGGTGCTGCTGCCGCTCTCGCTGACCGCCCTCGCGGTCTCCGGTGCGACCGGTCGCCGTGCGGCGGTGCGGGGCAAGCTGGTGGTCGGCGCGGCGGTCCAGATGGCCGCCTGCGCGGCCCTGTTGACGGCGGGGTCGGCGAGTCCGCCGGTGCTGCTGATCGCCGTCGGGGTGCTGGCGGGCATCCCGCAGGGGCTGATCGGCCTCGGCAACCAGACCGCGCTCTACCACCAGGCCGACCCGGCCGCCATCGCCTCCGCGGCGGGGCTGCTGCGGACCTTCATGTACCTCGGGGCGATGGCCGCCTCGGCCGCGAACGCGGCCTTCTTCCCGCACGGCGCCACCACGGCCGGACTGCACCACCTCGCGCTGTTCATGTTCGGCGGCGCGGCCCTGCTCTTCCTCCTCGTCCTCCCCGACCGCTCGCTCGGCCGACTCGGGAGTGCTTCCTGATCAAGGGACATGACGGACCGTCGGTCAGCGGTGCGGGCCCGTCCGACCCGGGGCCGGACGGGCCCGCACGGGGGCGTGCGGGTCAGCCCCGGTCGGGTCGGCCGGTGAGGACCGTGGTGAAGACCGGCTCGCCGTGCTGGCGTCCGGTCACCGTGGTGGTGACGGTGTCCGGCTCCTCGCCGGGGGTGCGCCGGGCGGTGACGGTGGTGGGCGCGTCGTGTTCGGCGTAGCGGTGGAAGGTGGTGGCCGCGGCGGTCGGGGCGATGGTGACCGGGGCGATGGTGGCCGGGGCGCCGAGGGCGTTGGCGGCCTGGCGGGCGGCCTCCAGCAGCACCATGCCGGGGATGTGGTCGCCGGCGTGGTCGAAGAGGATCGGGTGCCGGAGGTCGGGGGTGAGGAGCCAGGTGCCGGGGGTGTCGGTGGGGGTCAGCACGACGTCGCAGGGCCGGACCCGCCCGACCAGGGTCGGCGGTAGGGGGCGGGCGGTCCCTGCCTCGGCTGCCTCCGGTATCGGGCTGCCTACGGGGCGGGCGCCGCGCAGCCGGCGGTAGGTGGAGTCCGGCACGGTGGTGAAGCGGGCCTCGCCGGTCGCGGCCAGGTGGGGGCCGCGGCGGACGGTCGCGGTGAAGGTGAAGTCGACCGTGCTGCGGGTGCGCCGAGGGCGCGGGAGGAGTCTGGCCTCGATGGTGAGGTCGGTGGGTGTCTCCCCGATGGACAGCCGGCGGGCGCGGGCGGTGTAGTCGAGGTTCCACATCATGAACCTGTGGTCGAGCGGGACGCCGTACCGGGTGTGGGCGAGGTAGAGCCCGGCTTGGCGAACCGTTTCGGCGGCGAGCATCGGGTCGTACCCGGTCCCGTCCGGGGTGCTGAAGAAGGTGTGCGCCCGCGGCCACTGGGCGGTGACGGTGAACGCGGTGTCGCCGAGCGGCTCGCTGCCGGTGATGAAGACCTCGGCGTGGCAGGCCCGGTGGACGTACTCCTTGGCGACGGTGCTGGTCAGTCGGGGAGCCGGAGCGGCCGGACGGATCGGCGCGGGGGGTGTGCCGAGGGGCCCGGTGGCCGGGGCGAGGGCCGGGGTCGGGGTCGGGGTCGGGGCGAGTGTGGGGGCGAAGTAGGCGAGCAGGGACATGGGGGAGCGCTCCAAGGGGCCGGGGTGGGCGGGACCGGCTGCTCAGGGCGCGTGGGGGTACGCACCTGCCGGTCCGCTCGTCGGGGAGCCGGGGCCGGGGGCGCGTCGGCGGCCGAGCGCAGCCGTGTCAACGCCGGGACTGTCCGTCCGCGCCCGACCGATCACCTCGACGGTCAGCACACGGCCGTTCACCTGCGGTGATGCGGACGATCCGGGTTGACGAGCCCATCATCACAAGCGCTGGGAGCAGGGGCGTCACCGGCTCGGGCGGCCCGGTCGTAGCAGCGGAACGGGGCCGGTGCCGGGCCTTCCCGGGTGGTCGTCAAACGGCCGACCGGGAGGCGCAGTTGCCACGCCGTACCACCCGCCCGATGCCGGTTCCCGCGCGCTCGGCCGCCGGATAGACTTCGGCACTTCCCGCCCCACCTCACCCCACCCCCCACCTCACGGCCCGGTGCCACCGGGACGATCGACGGGTCCGCCCGCTCGTGGGGTGACCACCTCGACAGCCCGGCGCGAGCGCGTACGGCCGATCCCGTACGGCCGGTGCCGGGTGGGACCGACGTCGCGGATCGCGCGCCACCCGGAGAGCAGAGAGCAGGTCTTTCGTGAACCATCCTCCGACCACGTCGCCCGGCGGACTGCTGGTCATCGGCAGTGCCGCCCCGGCCGACGTTCCCGGAGCGGGGCTGTGCACGGTCGGTTACGACGGAACCGGCGCCATGAGTCCCGTCCGCACACTCCCGCTGGACCACCCCTCCTACGCGGCGGTCGACCCGACGCGCGCGGTCGTCCACGCCGTCCTGGAACAGGCGGTCGGACGGATCGTCTCGGTGCGCGTGGATACCGGTGCCGAGACCGGTGCCGCTGCCGACGCCGATGCCGTGGTCGCCGACACCGTCAGTGGCGGTGCGGGCCCCTGCCACCTCGCGGTCCACCCCAGTGGGTCGCACGTCTTCGCGGCCCACTACGGCGACGGCGTCCTCTCGGTCGTCGCGACCGGTGCCGACGGCGCGGTCGCCACCGCCGAGCCGGTGCAGACCGTCCGGCACCCGGGCCGGGAGGCCTCCGGGGACCGGCTCACCTCCCCGCACGCCCACATGGCGGCCCCCTCGCCGGACGGGCGCTTCCTGCTGTGCACCGATCTCGGCACCGACCGGGTGTACGTCTACGCCTTCGATCCGGCCGACGGCCCGCTCAGCGCCCACCGGACGGTGCAACTGCCGTCGGGCCGCGGCCCCCGGCACCTGGTGTTCCACCCGTCGGCCCGGTACGCCTACGTCCTGAACGAACTCTCCTCCACCCTCACCGTCTGCACCTGGGACGCGCTCTCCGGCCGCCTCGACCCGGTCGCCGAGGTCGAGACCCGACGGGATCCGGGTGCGCCGAACGCCAACTCCGCCGCCGCGGTCCGCGTGTCGGGCGACGGCCGTTTCCTCTACACGACCAACCGTGGCGACGACGCGATCTCGGTGTACACCGTGCACGACGACGGCGCGTCCGTGGAGCTGCTCACCACCGTGCCCTGCGGCGGGACTTGGCCGCGCGACATCGCGCTCACGCCGGACGGCCGGCTGCTGTTCTGCGCCAATCAGCGCTCGGACACGGTCACGGTCTTCCACCGCGACCCGTCGACCGGCCTCCTGAGCCCGGCCGGGGAGCCGCTGGCGGTCAGTGAGCCCACGTCCGTCCTGCCGATCGCCCGCTGACCTCGGGCCCCGAGGTGCCCGGCGGGTGAGCCGTCGGGCACCGACGGGCCCGTGGACGTTCTCAAGCGGTCCCTCATGCGGTCTCTGAGGTGAGCGCTCCCGACGTCTTGACACCGTCCGCCCCGTCGGCCCAGGATCGTCCTGTGAACCTGTCAGACAGCCAGACAGCCGGATCGGTCCCCCGACGCGTGAGCGCGATGGAAGCGGTGTTCGGCCACCTGCGCGGCGCCATCGAGCGCGGCGAGTACGCCGTGGGGGACAAGCTCCCCTCCGAAGCGGAGCTGTGCCGCACGCTGGAGGTCAGCCGGCCCGTGCTGCGGGAGGCGCTCCGGGCGCTCCAGACCATGGGCCTGACCGTCTCGAAGACCGGCAAGGGCACCTTCGTCGTGGCGAACACGGTCGACGACCCGACCTTCGGCGACTACGCGGCCAGCGACCTGCTGGAGGTGCGTCGGCACGTCGAGATCCCGGTCGCCGGGTACGCGGCGCTGCGCCGGACCCCGGAGGACCTGGACCAGCTGGCCCACCTGCTCGACCGGATGGACCGGGAGACCGACACCACCGCGTGGGTCGCGCTGGACACGGTCTTCCACCTGGCGGTGGCCGAGGCCTCCCGCAACCCGGTCTTCCGCCGGGTCATCGAGGAGATCCGCGACGCACTGGCGCGTCAGTCGGCCTTCCTCAACGAGCTGGGCGATCGCCGCGAGCAGTCCAACTGCGAGCACCGGGCGATCGTCGAGGCGCTGGTCGACGGTTCCGAGCCCGACGCGGTCGCGGCGATGTCGCACCACCTCCACCGCGTCGAGGCGACCCTCACCCACATCGTGCACCCAGGACGCACGGAGACCCCCACGGAAGGCAGAGCCGAGGCGTGAGCGAGCAGTTCCTCGACGACGAGAAGCGCCGCACGACCCCCACCACCTCCACTATCCCGACTGCCCCCACAAGCCCTGAGAGCCCCACGAACCTCACCGCCCCCACCACCTCCACGACCCGTCACGTCGACGCCGGTGACGCCGGTTACAGCAAGTCCTTGAAGCCCCGGCACGTCAACATGATCGCCATCGGCGGCGCCATCGGCACCGGCCTGTTCCTCGGCGCGGGCGGTCGGCTCGCCGACGCCGGGCCCTCCCTGTTCGTCGCCTACGCCGTCTGCGGCGCCTTCGCCTTCCTGGTCGTGCGCGCGCTCGGCGAACTCGTCCTGTACCGCCCGTCCTCCGGCGCCTTCGTGTCGTACGCCCGGGAGTTCCTGGGGGAGAAGGGCGCGTACACCGCGGGCTGGATGTACTTCCTCAACTGGGCGACCACGGGTATCGCCGACATCACCGCCGTCGCCACCTACACCCACTACTGGCACCTGTTCTCCGACATCCCGCAGTGGGTGATCGCGCTGGTGGCCCTGGCCGCGGTGCTGACGGTGAACCTCATCTCGGTGCGGATCTTCGGTGAACTGGAGTTCTGGTTCGCCATCGTCAAGGTCGGCGCGCTGCTGGTCTTCATGGGCATCGCGATCTTCCTGCTGGTCACCCGGCACCCGGTCGACGGCGCCGTCCCCGGCCCGTCCCTGATCACCGACAACGGCGGGATCTTCCCCAACGGCCTGATGCCGATGCTGCTGATCATCCAAGGAGTCGTCTTCGCCTACGCCTCGGTGGAACTCGTCGGCGTCACGGCAGGGGAGACCGAGAATCCCGAGAAGATCATGCCGAAGGCGATCAACTCGATCATGTGGCGGGTGGGCCTGTTCTACGTCGGCTCGGTCGTCCTGCTGTCGATGCTGCTGCCCTGGAACAGGTACAGCTCCGGCCAGAGCCCGTTCGTGACCGTGCTGTCCCACATCGGCGTCCCGGCGGCCGGCAGCGTGATGAACCTGGTCGTCCTCACCGCGGCCATGTCCTCGCTCAACTCCGGCCTCTACTCCACCGGCCGCATCCTGCGCTCCATGGCCGTGAGCGGCTCGGCCCCCCGGTTCACCGCCCGGATGAGCCGCACCCAGGTGCCGTACGGCGGCATCCTGCTGACCAGCGGCATGTGCGTGCTCGGCGTCGGCCTCAACTTCGTGGTCCCCGCCGACGCGTTCGAGATCGTGCTGAACTTCGCGGCGATCGGCATCCTCGCCACCTGGGGCATGATCATGGTCTGCCACCTCCTCTTCTGGCGGAAGACCCGGGCCGGCGAACTGACCCGGCCCGGCTACCGCCTCCCCGGCTCGCCGTGGACCGAGCTCGTGACGCTGGCCTTCCTCGTCTCCGTCCTGGTCCTGATGTACGCCGACGGCGGCGCCGGGCGCACCACCGTGCTGTGCCTGCCGCTGATCGCCGGGGCGCTGGTTGCGGGCTGGTACGCGATCCGCGGCCGGATCGCCCGTGTCGCCGCCGGGGCCGGCGACTGAACCCGCCGGCGGCCCGAGGGATCCCACACGCCGGGCTCCCGCAGGCCGCCGGCACAACCACCACCGATCGAGGCACGTCTCATGTTCAACAGTCCCCTCGCGGACGCCCCCGCGATCCGCGAGCCCCGCCACGAGCCCGTCGCCCACGTGATCCGTGGCGAAGTGGTCGAGGGCGTCCACTACGGTTCCGTCGTCGTCCTCGGTGAGGACGGCGGCGGCAACGGCGAGGTCCGGTTCCGGCTCGGCGACGTCGAAGCCGCCTGCTACCCGCGATCGGCCCTCAAGCCGCTCCAGGCCGTCGCCATGGTCCGGGCGGGCCTGCCGCTCGACGGCGAACTGCTCTCCCTCGCGATGGGCAGCCACTCCGGTGAGGAGCGCCACCTCGCCGGTGCCCGGCGGATCCTGGAGCTCGCCGGCCTCTCCGAGGACGACCTGCGCAACGTCCCGGACCTGCCGTACGACCCGGCTGTCCGCGACACCTGGATCCGGGAGGGCCGCCCGGCCTCCCGGCTCGCCCAGAACTGTTCGGGCAAGCACGCCGCGATGCTCTACCTCTGCAGGCTCAACGGCTGGTCGTCGGCCGACTACGACGACCCGGCCCACCCGCTCCAGCGGCTGATCGCCGGGGTCGTCGAGGAGTTTACCGGCCAACGCATCGCGCGGGTCAGCGTCGACGGCTGCGGCACCCCGCTGTTCGCCGTCTCGCTGCACGGCCTCGCCCGCGCCGCCGCCCGCATCGCCACCGGCGCGCCGGGGACCCCCGAGTCCCGGGTGGCGGACGCGCTGCGCGGGCACCCGGAGATGGCCTCCGGCGCGGGCCGGGACACGGCCGCGCTGATGCGCGCCGTGCCCGGACTGCTGGCCAAGGACGGCTTCGAGGGTGTGCAGATCGCCGCGCTGCCGGACGGCCGCGCCGTGGCCGTGAAGATCGCCGACGGGGCGAACCGGGCGCGCGTCCCGGTGGCGGCGGCCGCGCTGGCCCTGGCGGGGGTCGAGCCGCGGCTGCTCACCGCGTTCGCGGGGGCGCCGACGACCGGTGGCGGCAGGCTCGTCGGCGGCGTCCGGCCGGTGGCGGCGCTCGACCCGTCGGCGCTGCCCGCCCCCGTCTGACCCGATCCACCGTTCCACGAAGGAAGAGGACCGCACACCCATGACCGCCGCCATACCCACGATCGCCGCGACCCCCATGACCGCCGCCACCCGCAGCGAACACGACCTGCTCGGAGACCGCGACGTCCCCGCCGACGCCTACTGGGGCGTCCACACGCTGCGCGCCACCGAGAACTTCCCGATCACGGGCACGCCCATCTCCACCTACCCGCACCTGATCGACGCCCTCGCCGCCGTCAAGGAGGCCGCCGCCCTCGCCAACGAGGAACTCGGCCTGTTGGAGCCCGCGAAGGCCGCCGCGATCGTCGCCGCCTGCCGTGAGATCCGGGGCGGCGGGCTGCACGAGCAGTTCGTCGTGGACGTCATCCAGGGCGGCGCCGGGACCTCGACCAACATGAACGCCAACGAGGTCATCGCCAACCGGGCGCTGGAACTGCTGGGGCACGCCAAGGGGGAGTACCGGCACCTGCACCCCAACGAGCACGTCAACCTGGGCCAGTCCACCAACGACGTCTACCCGACGGCCGTCCGGATCGCGACCGTCTTCGCCGTGCGCGGCCTGCTCGACGCGATGGCCGTGCTCCAGGAGGCCTTCGCCCGCAAGGCCGTCGAGTTCCGCGACGTGCTGAAGATGGGCCGCACCCAGTTGCAGGACGCCGTGCCGATGACGCTCGGGCAGGAGTTCTCGACGTTCGCGGTGATGCTCGACGAGGACCGCAGCCGGCTCGGGGAGGCCGTCGAGCTGATCCTGGAGATCAACCTCGGTGCCACCGCGATCGGCACCGGCCTCAACGCCCCCGCCGGGTACGCCGAGTCCGCGCGCCGCCACCTCGCGGACCTCACCGGGCTGCCCCTCGTCACGGCGGCGAACCTGGTCGAGGCCACCCAGGACTGCGGGGCGTTCGTCCAGATGTCCGGGGTGCTCAAGCGCGTCGCCGTCAAGCTCTCGAAGAGCTGCAACGACCTGCGCCTGCTGTCCTCGGGGCCGCGCGCGGGCCTCGGCGAGATCAACCTGCCGCCGGTGCAGGCCGGTTCGAGCATCATGCCGGGCAAGGTGAACCCGGTGATCCCCGAGGTCGTCAACCAGGTCGCCTTCGAGGTGATCGGCAACGACGTCGCCGTCACCATGGCCGCCGAGGCCGGGCAGCTCCAGCTCAACGCCTTCGAGCCGATCATCCTGCACTCGCTGTCGGAGTCGATCACCCATCTGCGGGCCGCCTGCCTCACCCTCGCCGAGCGGTGCGTCGTCGGCATCACCGCCAACACCGAGGTGCTGCGCGCGACCGTCGAGAACTCCATCGGCCTGGTGACCGCCCTCAACCCGCACATCGGGTACACGGCCGCCACCGACATCGCCAAGGAGGCGCTGGCCAGCGGCCGGGGCGTGGCCGAACTCGTCCTGGAGAAGGGGCTGCTCCCGGCCGAGCGGCTCGCCGCCCTGCTGCGGCCCGAGGTGATCGCGGGCACCGGCGCGCCGGTGGCCTGACGCGGAGCACGGATAACGAAGCGCGGAGCACGGAGCACGGCGAACGCGTCGAACGACGCGTCGCCGCACCGGAGTTCCGGTGCGGCGACGCGCGTTCCGCGGGACGGGGTCAGGGTCAGGCCGGACCGGCCAGCGCGGGGATCAGCCGCACGTCCTCCGGGGCCCGGGCGTTGTGGCGCTCGGTCCAGGTGGTCAGCGCGGACTGGCAGGCGTGGTCGAGGTGCCGGAGCCCGGAGAGGTCCAGCTCCACGACGCGGTCGGCGGGCAGCGCCTCCAGGGCGTCCAGGAGCTTGGGCAGCCGGAGGAAGGTGGCGTTGCCGGTCAGCCGGACCCGGAGCAGGCCGCCGGGCCGCTCCTCGGTGTCGACGTGCAGCCGGGAGGTCTCCCAGGCCGACTTGACGACCGACAGGCCCAGGCCGATCAGCACGCCCTCGAACATGTTGACCGTGACGATGGCCACGGCGGTGGCCGCGAGGACGAGCGCCTCCGCCCGGTGCTCGCGCCACAGCGGCCCGAACTGCTTGAACGGCAGCAGCTTGAACCCGGCGTGCACCAGCACCCCGGCCAGCGCCGCGACGGGGATGACGCCGAGGGCCGCGGGGAGCAGCGCGGCGAAGAGCAGCAGCCACACGCCGTGCAGCACGCGGGACGCCTTGGTCCGGGCACCGGCCTGGACGTTGGCGGCGCTGCGGACGATGACCGCGGTCATCGGCAGGGCGCCGAGGGCGCCGCAGAGCGCGTTGCCCGCGCCCTGCGCCATCAGCTCCTTGTCGTAGTCGGTGCGCGGCCCGTCGTGCAGCCGGTCGACGGCCGCCGCGCTGAACAGGCTCTCGGCCGAGGCGACGAGGGTGAAGGCCACGACCGTCACGACGAGCGCCGGGGTGAGCTGCTCGAACACCCCGCTGCCTGGTGGCTGGACGGCGTCCAGGAGGCCCTGGACCTCGACCTTCTTCACCGGGCGGTCGAGCAGCCAGACGGTGCCGGTGGCGAGCAGCACGGCCACCAGTGCGCCGGGGACGACCCGCACCCGGGCGGGCAGCCGCTGCCACAACAGGATCACCGCGATGGTGCCGGCGCCGATCACGAAGGAGTAGCCGGCGGCGGGCGAGGAGACGAGCCGGGCGAGCAGGCCGGGAAGGCCCAGGAGCTTGTCGACCCCGCTCGCGGGCGCCGGCCGGTCGGCCATCGCGTAGAGCTGGCCGGCGATGATGACCAGGCCGATGCCGGCCAGCATGCCCTCCACCACGGCGACGGAGATCGCGCGGAACCACCGGCCCCAGCGCAGCGCGCCCAGCAGCAGCTGGAGCAGGCCGGTGGCGGCGACCACGAGGCCGAGGGCCGGCAGGCCGAACCGTTGCACGGTCTCGGCGACCAGCACGGTCAGTCCGGCGGCCGGGCCGCTGACCTGGAGGCTGCTGCCGGGGAGCATGCCGGTGACCAGGCCGCCGACGATGCCGGTGATCAGGCCGAGTTCGGCGGGCACGCCCGAGGCGACGGCGACGCCGACGCACAGCGGGAGGGCGACCAGGAAGACGACGAGCGAGGCGGTCAGGTCGTACTTGAGCGTGGGAAAGCGCATGGGAGCCCTCATCGGTGGGAGTCCGGGGGTGGTCGGCCGCGGCGTGGTCGGCTGCTGTGCGGCCGACGGTGGTGTGGCCGGCGGCGGCGCGGTGGGCGGCGGCGAGCCGGGCCGCCGGGTCACAGCGGCAGGAAGACGTCGCTGCCGGGGCGGTGGCTGAGCACCGCGCCGGTGTGGACCTCGTAGAACCAGCCGTGCAGGCCCAGCCGGCCCTGGTCGGCCCGGCGGGCGACGCTCGGGTGGGTGCGCAGCCTCGCCAGCTGGTCCAGCACGTGCCGCTGCACCGGGGCAGCCAGGTCGTGGCTGGGCTCCCCGGCGGGTGTCAGTTCGGTGCCGTCGGCCAGCCAGTCGCGTACGGCGGGCACCCCGGTGAGGTCCTCGCCCCGGACGACGGCGCCCACGGCGCCGCAGTGGGAGTGGCCGCAGACCACGATGTCGGCGACCCCCAGGACCTCGACCGCGTACTCGATGGTCGCGGCCTCGGCCGAGGGGGCGGACGGGCGGTGCGGCGGGACGATGTTGCCGGCGGTCCGCAGCTCGAAGAGGTCCCCGGGCCGGGCGCCGGTGACGGCGGAGGGGATGATGCGGGAGTCGGAGCAGGTGATGAACAGCGCCTGCGGGCTCTGGCCCGCCGCCAGCCGCCCGAAGGCGTCGGCCTCCTGCGCGGCGCGGCGGCGGAAGGTGCGGGCGTGGTCGATGAATCCTTGCATGTCGTGCCTCGGGCCCTTCGGAAGTCCTGTGGGAACGGTGACTTCGGGACCGTGCCGCTCGCTCGGTACGGGGGCAGCGCGGAGCGCGGCGGCGCGGGCAGGCGGAAGCACTGCCGCGGGCCGTCGTGGACTGCCGGGACGTGGGGCGGTGGGTCACCCGTGGGGAGTGTCGCCACCGTCGTCGAGCGTGCGTGCGCGGTCGGGACCGATCAGCAGCGGAACACCTGGAGGACGGCGGCTCTGGGCTGTCTGCGCGCCCCGTGCGGCGGGTCGGAGGCGCGGGTCGCCGACGGGTCGTCCCCGGTGGACGCCTCGTCGGCGAGGGCCGGGTGCAACTCCCGCTGGCACGAGGGGACTTCGACGCTCCGCGGACGCGTCCAGCCGAGCCCCGGCGGGCACTTGGGGGCCACCGCCTCCTCGGCGAGCTTCGCCTCCGCGACCATTCGGGGGCAGCGTTCCTCGCGGGTGAGGGCGGACGCGGACTGGGACAGCACCACCAGCCCCAACACGGCCACGAGGGCCACGGCGGCGGCGCCGATCACCCTCCTGACCAAGGACATTGCCGTTCCTTTCCCCGCCCGTGGGATGTGTCGAACCGTCATGAATTCCGACGGCCACGGGCGGGGGCGAGTTCCGGTTTTGTCGTGAACAGTCCGTGAATCAGTTCGGCCGACCGGTGATGGTCCATGAACTGACGGGGTGGAATGCGGGCAGGCGGTGAACCGTTCGGGGCGGGAGTGTCGGCTTGCTCCGTTCCGGAGGCGATCCGACCGCCCGGTCGCCCGGTCGCCGCCGGCGTCACGCCGGCCGGGGGTACTGCAGCCCGTGCAGGAGCAGGTCGATCAGGCGCCGTGGGTCGTACTGCGGGCCGCTGCCTCCGATGCACAGGTTGCCGATGCCGCGCATCAGCTCGAAGGGCCGGGTGCCCGCCCTGATCTCACCGGCCTCGACCGCGGCGTCGAGCAGCTGCGCGCAGACCGGCAGCAGGCGATCGAGGAAGAGGCCGTGCAGGGCGGCGAAGCCGGTGCTGTCCGACTGCATCGCGTCGGCCAGCCCGTGTTTGGTGACCAGGAAGTCGACGAACAGGTCGATCCACCGGCGGAGCGCGTCGAACGGGGAGTCGGCGGCTGCCAGCAGTCGCGGGCCGGCCTGTGCGCACTCCTCGATCTGGTGGCGGTAGACGGCCGTGATGAGATCGGCCCGGGTCGGGAAGTGCCGGTAGATCGTTCCCGTTCCGACGCCGGCCTCGGCCGCGATCCGGCGGATCGGTGCGTCGACGCCCGAGGTCACGAACACCTCGGCCGCGGCCGCGAGCAGCGCCTGCTGATTGCGCATCGCGTCGGCCCGCTTGCTCCGGGCCGACGTCCTTCCCGTGGGGTCCTCGCCGGGCACGACTCTTCCTCCAGTATCCGTTGACAAAACGGAACCATGTTCCGGATAGTAAGTGGGACAGCGTTCCGCTTCAGCTTAGCCGAAGCGGGGCGCCCCTGAACCCCTGCCTGCCTGCCTGCCGCCGCCCGGCCTGGGCCGACCGCGGCGACACCCATCGCAGGGCTACACCCGTCGCAGGGCGACGCCCATCGCAGAAGGAGCACTGCTCAGCATGAGCGCAACCACCCGCACCGCACCCGTCCCGGTCCTGTCGTACAGCCCGGTGGTCCTGTCCGTGCCCGGGCGGCCGGTGGACCTCCAGGTGCGCGTCTCCGCGCCCGGGACCGGAAGCGGCCTGCCCGTCATCCTGCTCTCCCACGGCCACGGCCCCTCGCACCACCTGTCCTCGCTGCACGGCTACGCGCCGCTCGCCAACGCCTGGGCGGAGCAGGGCTTCGTCGTCATCCAGCCCACCCACCTCACCTCCCGGACGCTGAGCCACCTGGTCGCCGACGCCCCCGGCGCACCGGACTTCTGGCGCTCCCGCGCCGAGGACATGACCCACGTCCTCGACCGGCTCGACCAGATCGAGCGCACCGTGCCGCAGCTCGCGGGACGGATCGACCGCACCAAGGTCGCCCTCGCCGGGCACTCGCTCGGCGGCTTCACAGCGGCCCTCCTGCTGGGCGCCGGACTCAACGACCCCGTCACCGGGAACGTGGTGCAGCTGGCCGAACCGCGGATCAAGGCGGGCGTCCTGCTCGCCGCGCCCGGCAGGGGCGGCGACGTCTTCAACGGGCCGATGGCCGAGCAGTGGCCCGTCATCGGATCCGTCGACTTCTCCACCATGACCGCTCCCGCGCTGGTCGTCGCGGGCGACAAGGACGACTCGCGGCACTTCACCGACATGGGACCGGACTGGCACGCCGACCCCTACACCCTCGCCCCCGGCCCCAAGGACCTGCTCACCCTGTTCGACGCGGGGCACGGACTCGGCGGGATCGCCGGGTACGACGCCGCCGAGACCACCGACGAGAATCCCGGGCGGGTCGCTGCCCTCGGACGGCTCACCGCCGCCTACCTCCGCAGCCGGCTCGCGCCGGGTGACGGGGCCTGGCAGGCCGCGTGCGAGGCGCTGGCAACCGGCCCCGACCCGGTCGGACGGGTCGAGGTCAAGTAGGCGCAGGGCCGGTGCCGCTGGGCCGGTGCCGCTGGGCCGGGGCCGCAGGGCTCACGGGGGAGCCCGGCCCGGTGCCCGCCCGGCGCCGGGCGGGCACCTTCCGGCGGGGGCGGTCAGGCCGCCGCGTCGAGGTCGGAGGCGAGCAGGTCGGCGAGAGCCCGGAGGGCGTCCTCGGCCCCGTCGCCGGAGGCGGTGAGCTCCAGGACGTCGCCGGAGCGGGCGGCCAGGGCGAGCACCGAGAGCAGGCTGCGGGCGTCGACGGGGGTCTGGCCCGGGCGTCCGACGGTGACCTTGACCGGCTGCCGGGCGGTGGCGGCCTGGACGAACAGTGACGCCGGGCGGGCGTGCAGGCCGCTGCTGGAGCCGACGGTGACCTGGGTCGAGTGCATGGGAGTCCTTGGGGAGAGGGGGAGAAGGAGGGGACGACGGTCGGCCCGGGTGGGATCCGGGCCCGGTGGTGCCCGGCCCCCCGCGGTACGGGGGCGGTCGCGGGGGCCAGGCGGTCTTTGGTTTCACGCCCGTTGGCGTGTTGTTTCGGTTGGTTCTACGCCCGGTTGCGAGCAGATGTCAACACATTCGGGCGTACGTCACGGACCGAACGGGAGGCGACGAGAGGCGACGAGAGACGGCGAGAGGCGGAGCGGCCCCTTGCATTTCCGTCCGAAGCGCGTATGGTCGGGCTTCACCAGGCGTAAACGGACATGAAACGGACCCAATCCCACATGTACGCACCCGAGCGGCAGCAACAGATCCTCCACCTCGCCCAGGAGCGGGGCCGGGTGGACGTGCCGACCTTGGCCGAGGACTTCGGTGTCACCCAGGAGACCATCCGGCGTGACCTGAGCGCCCTGGACAAGGCCGGCCTGCTGCACCGGGTGCACGGCGGCGCACTGCCCGTCGGTGCCCTGCACCTGGAACCCGGCCTGGCCGAACGGGACTCCACGGCCGCCGCCGAGAAGGAGCGCATCGCCAGGGCGGCGCTGGCCCTGCTGCCCACCGAGGGCAGCGTGATCCTGGACGCCGGGACGACCGTCTCCCGGCTGGCCGGACTGCTGCCCCTGGACTGCGCCCTCACCGTCGTCACCAACGCCCTCCCGGTCGCGGCCCGGCTGGCCGACCACCCTTCGCTCGCCCTGCACCTCGTCGGCGGGCGGCTGCGCCACCGCACCCAGGCCGCCGTCGACGCCTGGGCGCTGCGCGACCTGGCCGACGTCCACGCGGACGTCGCGGTGGTCGCCACCAACGGCTTCTCCCCGGAGGGCGCACTGTCGACGCCCGACCTCGCCGAGGCCGCCGTCAAGCGGGCCATGCTCGCCGGTGCGCGACGCGTCGTCCTGGTGGCCGACTCCTCCAAGTACGGCGCCCGCCACTTCGCCCGGTTCGGCTCGCTGGAGCAGGTCGACGTGCTGGTCACGGACACCGGACTGACCGACGAGCAGACCGCCCAGATCGAGAACCACGGACCGGAAGTCATCCGCGCATGATCGTCACCATCACCCCCAACCCCAGTCTCGACCGCACCTACGAGCTGGGAACGCTCGCCGTGGGCGAGGTCAACCGGGCCGGGCAGGACCGGCTCGACCCCGGCGGCAAGGGCGTCAACGTCTCCCGTGCGCTCACCGCCGCGGGCCACCGGACGACGGCGGTCCTGCCGCTCGGCGGCCCGTCCGGCGGACTGCTCCGCGACCTGCTGCGCCGCCAGGGCATCGACGTCGCGGCGGTCACCATCGCGGGCGACACCCGGATCAACGTCTCGATCGCCGAGGACGGCGGCGGCCTCACGAAGATCAACGCGGTCGGCCCCGAGCTCAGCGCCGCCGAGTCGGCCGCACTGCTCGCCCTCGTCCGCGACACCCAGCAGGCCGGACGGGGCACCGGCGACGGCGTCGACTGGCTGGCCTGCTGCGGCAGTCTGCCGCGCGGCCTCCGGCCCGGGTGGTACGCGGACCTGGTCGCGCAGGTGCACTCGGGCGGCGCCCGGATCGCCCTGGACACCTCCGGCCCCGCACTGCTCGCCGCGCTCCCGGCCCGCCCCGACGTGGTCAAGCCGAACCGCGAGGAACTCGCCGAGGCCGTGGGCCGCCCGGTCGCCACCGTCGGCGACGCCGTGGCGGCAGCGGGGCAACTGCGCGAGCGCGGCGCCCAGCAGGTCCTCGCCAGCCTCGGTGCGGACGGGATGCTGCTGATCGCCGAGGAGGGCAGCTGGTACGGCAGCGCGCCGGTCGCCGCCGTCCGCAGCGACGTGGGAGCGGGCGACGCCTCGCTCGCGGGCTTCCTCGGAGCCGGCGGCACCGGCCCTGAGGCACTGGCGGCGGCCCTGGCGCACGGCGCCGCCGCCGTACAACTGCCGGGGAGCGTCATGCCGACCCCGGCCGATCTGGACCCGGCCGCCGTGGTCGTGACGGCGGACCTCCCGCTCGAACGGCCGCTCCGCGGCTGAGCACCGCCTCCTGCCGGAGGCACCCCGCCGGACCGTGTGGGACGGGCACGGCGGACATTCCCGGGGGCAAGGGAACACTGTCAGGCACCAGTCGAAGGACCGACACGATGAGCGACACCAGCGGACTGATCACACCCGCACTCGTTGACCTCCACCTCGCCCCCGCGGACAAGAGCGAGGCGCTGCGCTCCCTCGCCCAGCGCCTGGTCGCCGAGGGCCGGGTGACCGACCTCGACGGCTTCCTCGCCGACGTGGCCGCCCGCGAGGCCCAGGCCCCCACCGGGATGGGCGACGGGATCGGCATCCCGCACTGCAGATCACCCCACGTCACGCGGCCCAGCCTGGCCTTCGGCCGGAGCACCAGGGGCGTGGACTTCGACGCCGCGGACGGTCGGCCCGCCGACCTGGTCTTCATGATCGCGGCACCCGCCGGCGCGGACGACACCCACCTGCGGATCCTCGCCGCGCTGGCCGGTCGGCTGATGGACCCGGCGTTCACCGGCGCCCTGCGCGAGGCCGAGAGCCCGGCCGCGGTCGCGGCCCTGGTCAACGGGGAGGAGGCACCGGCTGCCGCTCCCGTTGCGGCGGTCGATCCGGAGACGGCCGCCGCCCCGGAGGCGGACGTCGCCGGCGGCGGGCTGCGGCTCGTCGCGGTGACCTCCTGCCCGACCGGCATCGCCCACACCTACATGGCCGCCAAGGCCCTCGAACTGGCCGCCGCCCGGGCGGGCGTGCAGATCCAGGTCGAGACCCAGGGGTCGGCCGGGACGACGGTGCTGGCCCCCGAGGTGATCGCGGCCGCCGACGCCGTGATCCTCGCCCATGACGTCGAGGTCCGGGACCGCGCGCGCTTCGCCGGCAAGCCGACCGTCGACGTGGGTGTGAAGGCCGGCGTCAACCGCGCCGACGACCTGATCGCGCAGGCTGCCGGGCTGGTCGCCGAGGCCGGCAGCGGAGCGAGTGCCGCCCCGGTCACCGCGGCGAGCGCGCCGACCGGCGAGCACTGGGCCCAGCGGCTGCGCAAGTACCTGATGACGGGCGTCAGTTACATGATCCCGTTCGTCGCGGCGGGCGGTCTGCTGATCGCCCTCGCCTTCGCCGTCGGCGGGTACCAGATCGCCTCCGCGCCGTCCGTGCTGGGCCACTTCGACTGGACCTCCTCGCACAGCTGGGCGGCGATGCTGTTCCAGACCGGCAAGACCTCCTTCGGTTTCCTCGTCCCGATCCTCTCCGGGTACATCGCCTGGGGGATCGCGGACCGGGCGGCCCTGGCCGCCGGCATCGCGGGCGGCGCCGTCTCGGTGGCGGTCGGTGCGGGCTTCCTCGGCGGCATCGTCTCCGGCCTGGCCGCGGGCTTCCTGGTGCTGTGGATGATCCGCTGGAACGTGCCGCGCGCGATCAGGGGCATCATGCCGGTGGTGGTGATCCCGCTGCTGTCGGTGGCGGCGGTCGGCTTCCTGATGTTCGTGCTGGTCGGCTCGCCGATCGCCTCGGCGATGAACGGCCTGACCGACTGGCTGAACGGCCTCTCCGGCTCCAACGCGATCCTGCTCGGCGTGCTGCTCGGCGCGATGATGGCCTTCGACATGGGCGGCCCGCTCAACAAGGTCGCCTACACCTTCGCGGCCGGTGCGCTCACCACCGCGGGCACCACCCCGGACGCCGGCAGCCTCAAGGTGATGGCCGCGGTGATGGCCGCCGGCATGACCCCGCCGCTGGGCATGGCCCTGGCCACCGTCGTCCGGCGCAGGCTGTTCACCCCCGAGGAGCGGGAGAACGGCAAGGCGGCCTGGGTGCTCGGCGCCTCGTTCATCACCGAGGGCGCGATCCCGTTCGCCGCGGCGGACCCGCTGCGGGTCATCCCGGCGAACATCGTCGGCAGCATGACGGCCGGCGGCCTGGTGATGGCCTTCGGCTCCACCCTGCGCGCGCCGCACGGCGGGATCTGGGTGCTGCCGCTGATCGGCAGCCCGTTCCTGTACCTGCTCGCGGTCGCGGCGGGCACGGTGGTCACCACGGCGGTGGTCGTCCTGCTCAAGGGGATGCGGAAGGACGCCGCCCCGGCGGCTCCGGGATTCCCGGTCGAGGAGAAGGCGCTGGTCGGCGCCTGAGCCGAGGGGGCCCGAGCGGATCCGCCCGGGCCCGACGGCACGTCAGTGTTGACCTCCGGGAGGTTGCCAGGAGTGCCCGGCGTTGTTCGAGCCGGGCACGATCCTGCGGTGGACCTCCAGGTCGTCGACGATGATCACGACCAGGGTCCGGGGCCCGTGCACGCCTTCGACCCGGGTGAGTTCGATGTCGCTGGTCGCGGACGGGCCGGAGATGAAGGTCAGCGGCAGGTGCGGGTCGAGGCGGGCGAGCGCCCCGGGGACGTCGTCGACGATCTGCTCGGCCCGGACCACGCACAGGTGGTAGTCGGGGACGAGGGTCAGGGCGCGCCGGCCCTGCCCCGGGCCGGTGTCCAGGACGACGGTGCCGGTGACGGCGATGCCGACGGCGGCCAGCGTGACGGCGCCGTCGAGGGCGTCCAGCGCGGGGACGTCCAGCGGCTCCCGGTGCCACTCCCAGCCGCCGGACGGCAGGAGGTCGTCCGGGAAGCCGTCGGGCACCGCCAGGCGGGTAGCGCCGCGCGCGGTGAGGGCGGCGGCGATCGCCCCGGGCAGCCCGGCCGGGGCAGTCCGGGTGACGGTGGCGCGGTAGTCGGCGACCCGCTCGGCGAACAGGGCCACCAGGTCCTGGCCGTCGGCGGTGTGACCGCGCCGGTAGTCGCGCGGGACGGGCACGTCCTGCGGGCCCTCGTCCGTGGGGACGTCGGCGAGCGCGGCGCGGATGCGTCCGAGCACGGCCTCTCGGGTGGTCGTCACTTTCCCTCCCGGTTCTTGCGCCACCAGGCGCGGAACGACTCGGCGGGCGGCGCAGGGGTGTCCCGGTCGGCGGACCAGCCGCTGAACGGGCCGGGCAGCCGGCCGATCCGGCCGTTGCGGGCCAGCGCCCGGCCGCCGAGCGAGGCCGCCTTCTGGGCGGCGCCCAGCAGTGCGGGGGAGCCGAGGACGGCGGCGGCCGCCTTCATCGCCAGCGCCTCACCGGTGGGCAGGCCGCCGGCTCCGCGCTCGGCCTCGACGACCTCGGCCCGCAGGTGCACCAGCAGCTTCGGGATGTCGATCTTCACCGGGCAGGCGTCGTAGCAGGCCCCGCACAGGGTGGAGGCGAAGGGAAGGGAGGCCGCACTGCTTTTGATGTCACTGCGGACACCGACGAGCTGCGGGGTGAGCACGGCGCCGATCGGCCCGGGGTAGACCGAGCCGTAGGCGTGCCCGCCCGTCCGCTCGAAGACCGGGCAGACGTTGAGGCAGGCGGAGCAGCGGATGCAGGCCAGGGCCTGCCGGCCGACGGTGTCGGCCAGGGTGTCGGTGCGGCCGTTGTCGAGCAGGACGAGATGGAAGTCCTGCGGGCCGTCGGCCTCCGTGGTGCCGCTCCAGGTGGAGGTGTACGGGTTCATCCGCTCGCCGGTGGAGGAGCGCGGGAGCAGCTGGAGGAACACCTCCAGGTCCGCCCAGGTGGGGACGACCTTCTCGATGCCCATCACGGTGATCAGGGTCTCGGGCAGGGTGAGGCACATCCGGCCGTTGCCCTCGGACTCCACCACGACGACCGTGCCGGTGTCGGCGACCGCGAAGTTGGCACCGGAGACGGCGACCTTGGCGCGCAGGAACTTCTCCCGCAGGTGCCGGCGGGCGGCCTCGGCGAGTTCGGCGGGCTCGTCGCTCAGCCCCTCGGGGGCCGGCTGCCCCCACTCGCCCATCCGCTCGGCGAACAGGTCACGGATCTCGGTCCGGTTGCGGTGGATCGCCGGGACCAGGATGTGCGAGGGGCGGTCGTCGCCGAGCTGGACGATGAGCTCGGCGAGGTCGGTCTCGTAGGCGGTGATGCCGGCCTCGGCCAGCGCCTCGTTGAGGCCGATCTCCTGGGTCGCCATGGACTTGACCTTGACGACCTCAAGCTTTTCATCGTCACTGCCGCCGGTGGCCCGCACCAGTTCGGTGACGATCCGGTTGGCCTCGGCGGCGTCGGCGGCCCAGTGGACGGTCCCGCCGGCCGCGGTGACCGACTCCTCCAGTCGCACCAGGTGGTGGTCGAGGTGACGCAGCGTCCGGGTCTTGATCGCGTCGGCGGCGGTGCGCAACTCCTCCCAGTCGTCCAACTCCGAGGCGACGGCGAGGCGTTTGTCGCGAATGACGGTCGTGGCGTGTTTCAGGTTGGCGCGCTGCCGGGTGTTCCCCAGGGCCTCGCGGGCGGCGTCGGGGAAGGACGGCGAGCCCAGCCAGACCACTCCGCGGTCGCCGGGGGCGGTCACGGGCGTCCGCCTTCGGTCGCGGCCAGGATCTCGGCCAGGTGCATGGTCCGCACCCCGGCGGCCTGCCGGGACAGCCCGCCGCCGATGTGCATCAGACAGGAGTTGTCGACCGTGCACAGCACCTCGGCTCCCGTCTCCCGCACCGCCCCGACCTTGTCGGCGAGCATCGCGCCGGAGGTCGCGGCGTTCTTGACGGCGAAGGTGCCGCCGAAGCCGCAGCAGGAGTCGGCGGCCGGGAGCTCGACCAGGTCGAGCCCCTCGACGGCGCGCAGCAGCCGCTGTGGCCGGTCGCCGAGGCGCAGTCCGCGCAAGGAGTGGCAGGTGGGGTGGTAGGTGACGCGGTGCGGGAAGCGGGCACCGACGTCCTCGACGCCGAGGACGTCGGTCAGGAACTCGGTGAACTCGTGGACCCGGGGCGCCAGTTCGGAGACCTGTCGGTGCAGTTCCGGGGTGCTGTACTGCGCGGCGAGCTCGGGGTGGTGCTCCCGGACCAGCCCGGCGCAGGACGCGGACGGGGTGACCACCGCGTCGTAGTCGGCGAAGGTGCGGGTGAACCGGGCCACCAGCGGAACGGCGTCCGTACGGTAGCCGGTGTTGATGTGCAGCTGCCCGCAGCAGGTCTGCTCCTGCGGGAACTCCACGGTGTGGCCGAGCCGTTCGAGGACGGTCAGCACGGCGCGGCCGGTCCCGGGGAACATGGTGTCGTTGAAGCAGGTGATGAACAGCGCGATGCGCATCGGCAAGCCATCCTGTCGTCCGGCAGGGGCGGGGCGGGGCGGTTGCGGCGGGTCGACGGTGCGCGCCCGGCGCGGCGGTGGGCGCGTCCTGCTCGGCGGCCGTCTCCACGCGTGCCTCCGTCCGGGCGCCCGGGTACGCCGGACGGGTGAGGCCGGCGCTCCGCACCAGGGTGGGCCGGGCCCCCGCGGCCCGTGCTCCCGGCCGCGGCGGGCGGGGGTCACGGCACGACGACCAGCTTTCCGCGGGTGCGCCCGGTGCGGCTGGCGTCGAAGGCCTCGCCCGTCCGCTCCAGCGGGAAGGTCCCGGCGACCTCCACGGTGAGCGCGCCGCGGTCGACCGCCGCGGCGAGTTCGGCGAGCTTCGCGCCGTCCGGGCGCACCCAGATCCAGTGGCCGCCGTGCTGCGTCACTCCCGGGTCGGCGATCGAGACGTGCCGCCCGCCGTCGGCGAGCACGGCCAGGGTGGTGTCCAGCTGGCCGCCGACGAAGTCCGCGACGGCCGTCGCACCGCCGGGCACCAGCGCGCGCACCCGCTCGACCAGGCCGTCGCCGTACGCCACCGGTTCGGCGCCCAGCTCGCGCAGGTACGCGTGGTTGCGCTCCGAGGCGGTGCCGATCACCCGGGCCCCGCGGTCGCGGCCGAGCTGCACCGCGAGGCTGCCCACGCCGCCCGCGGCGCCGTGCACCAGGAGCACGTCGGCGGGGCCGACCGCGAGCCGGTCCAGGCTGCGCAGGGCGGTGAGCCCGGCCAGCGGCAGCCCGGCCGCCTGCGCCCAGTCGAGCCCGGCGGGCTTGCGCGCCACCGCGGGTGCGGCGACCGCGACGTACTCGGCGAAGGTGCCGGCCTGCACCGCGTCCTTGCGGGCGTAGGCCATCACCTCGTCCCCGGGGGAGAACTCGGGGGTGTCCGGGCCGGTGCGGGTGACCACCCCGGCCACGTCCCAGCCGGGGATGACGGGGAAGACCGTGTCCATCATGCCGTCCAGGCCGCCCGCCATGACCTTCCAGTCGACCGGGTTGACGGAGGCCGCCCGGACCTCGATCAGTACCTGGCCGGGGCCGACCTTCGGGTCGGGCACCTCGCCGTACTCGAGCCGGGAGTTGTCCGGGGCGTACGAGTCGTAGGTCACCGCGCGCATGAGTCGACCTCCAGGGAGCCGGGGTTGCGGTCTCGCGCACCGCCGCCCGGGGTGAGCGGGGCGCCGTGGGTCACGCTATGCCGGAGGCGGGCGCCCGGCACCTCGCCCCGCCGTCGCGGCGCCGTCCGCCGGTGGGCAGGGCACCACGCCGCACGCTGCGTCAGGCGTGTTCCGCCTCCTCCAACTGTCGTGGCACGGTGGCCTTCTGGTCCAGGAAATGGTGCGCGCGCCGGTCGTACTCCAGTTGGTGTGCCCGGATCTCCTCCGAATTGGCGGCGGTCCAGGCGCACAAGCGGTTGAACGGCTCCCGCAGGGACACGCCGAGCGGAGTGAGGGAGTACTCGACTCCGACCGGAGAGGTCGGCAGGACCTGGCGCATGATCATCCCGTTGCGCTCCAGCCGGCGCAGGGTCTGGGTCAGGACCCGCTGGGTGACGCCGTCGACGCGGCGTTTGATCTCGTTGAACCGCCTGGGCTCGTCAAGGACCGCCAGGACCGTCATCGACCACTTGTCGGTGATCTGGTCGAGAATCGAACGGCGTATGTCGGAGCACTGGACGGGGTGTTCGGTGGTCATGATCCCCCAACGTTCACGGGGCACGGCGGCGGCCTCGGGCGGGGTGCGGGTGCCCCAAGTTGTGCGTGATGCGTGTGATGCGCGTGATGTGCGCAAGGTGCGTGATGCACGTGATGTGACCATCATGTTCGTGTCAGTGAAGGGCTGTCAATCCCGCGGGCCCTTACCGGGAAGTGACGAACTCCGGTCACCGCAGAGCGGTCACGCGGCTGCGGGCAGCCCGTCCGGCAGGCCGTCCGGGAGCCCGTCCGGGAGCGCGAACAGCAGGTCGTACAAGGGTCGCCCGGTGCCGTGCCAGATGGACAGCGCGTAGACGCTGATCGGGTAGTCGACCCAGCGCGGCGGCGCCCACACCGTGCCGCGGACGACGTCCCCCTGCCCGCCGGCGTCGAGGCTCGACGGCACGTCGCCGGCCTCGACGAGCAGCTCCCAGCCCCGGCGCGGGACGGCGAACGAGGCCTCGGCGAGGTCGCCGCGCAGGCTGGCGCGCAGGATCGTCGTCGCCGCGATGTCGAGGCTCAACGCGCTGTCGACCAGCACGCGGTCGACCTCGAAGCCGGAGTCGGCCAGCCAGGTGGACAGGTGGTCGACGGCCGCGCCGAGCAGGTCCGCGGTGGCGCGTTCGGAGCGCACCGCGCGGCACAGCAGCGCCTGGTAGTGCACCTCCTCGGGTACGACGACCTGGTCGCCGATGACCGTCCTCAGCAGTCCCATGTCCAGGCTGGACGGGTCCCGGTAGACGGCGGCGACGTCGCGGGCGACGGCGCGCAGGAACGGGTCGGCGCAGTCGTCCAGGAGGAACGACCACAGCTGCCGGCACAGTTCGACCATGCGGACGCCGGTAGTCGTGTGGAGCACCCGGAGCGCGCAGCGCAGCAGGATCTTCTGGAACAGCGTCATGGAGACCCGGAACTCCATGCCCCGCACCCACTCCTCGGCGGTCATCGAGCCGTGCTCGACGACCACGTCGGCGATGAGTTCGGGATTGGTGATGTCGGCGGGCATCCAGCGGGTCCGCAGCCCCTGCTCGTCCTTGAAGGCCTCGCGCGAGTAGTCGGTGTTGTTCAGCAGCAGCAGTGGGTAGATCACCGGGGATCCGCCCGCGGTCAGCACCTCCTCGATCCCGTCGAGGTAGGAGTCGAAGGTTTCGCCGGGCAGGCCCCAGATCAGGTCGGTGTAGGTGGGCACGTCGAGTTCGCGGAAGCGGGCCAGCAGCCGGCGGTAGTGGTCGGTGCGGATGTTGGCGCGGTTGGCGATCTTGAGCACGTTCGCGTCGAAGGACTGCGCGGAGAGCGTGATCGCGCCGGTCAGCTCGGCGGCGTGCAGCATGCTCGCGATCTCCACGATGCGCTCGTTGCCGTTCTTCGCCCAGTTGGTGCTGACGATCAGCCGCTTCCCGTGGCGCCGGCTGAGCTCCACGATGTGCTCGGCGATCTGCCGGTCGCGGCCGAGGATGCCGAAGTTGGCGTCCGCGATGAACAGCGTGGCGTCCTGGGGCATCAGCCGGATCAGCCGGTCCAGTTCGGCGAAGATCCGCTCCAGGTCGAACTGGCGGACCTTGGAGTTGGTCGCCCCGCCCCAGTAGCAGAACGCGCACCCGTAGGGGCAGCCCCGGTTGGTCTCGTAGACGATCATGGACGAGCCGGTGATCTCCTCGTCGGAGTACACCGGGGTGAGGATCGGCGAGACGACCTGGTCGAGGTCGGTGATGCGGTCCGCGTCCGGATTGGTGACGACGGTTCCGTCCCGCCAGTGGCTGATGCCGGGGATCGCGGCGAGGTCCCCGTCGGTCAGGAAGGCGTGCAGCAGGTCGCGGAAGCGCAGTTCGCCCTCACCGTGCACCAGCACGTCCAGCCAGGGCGCCTCGGCGAACAGCGGCTCCTGCTGGTAGCTGACGTCGTTGCCCCCGACCACGACGCGGCAGTCCGGCCAGCGCTCCTTGACCTGGCGGGCCAGCTCCAGGGACTGGGCGCGGTTCCAGAAGAACACGGTGAGAGCGACGGCGAACGGCTCGTCCCAGGTGTCGAGAAGTTCCTTGGTGGCCTGCTCGCCACCGCTCTGCTCGCGCACGCTGATCCGGAAGTCGCAGGCCGCGTCGAGGGCGGGGTCGGCGGTCGCCGTCGCCTTGAGGTACCCGAGGGTGACGCTGTACCGGACCCCCTGCATCGCGGTGAACTCGACGAGCTGGACGGTCTTCCGCCGCTCGGGCACCGGTGCCGGCCGCCGGCCGGCGTCGGCCGCGCCGTCGGTGACGTGGTGGGAGTCGATGGTGGAGGTCATGACTGCACTTCCCGGCGAAGTAGGGCAAGCTCGGACAGTTCGCACGTGGCCGCGGCGCCTCGCGCACGCTCCTCGTGATCGCTCACAGCGCCGTGACACCCGCATGCGCGACATCGCCCGGGTTCCGTCTCCGCCGTCGTCCGCCCCGGCGCAATGCCCGGCTGTACGGGATGCCGGCGGCTGCCAACATTTCCAGCGCATTGCACCGGCGTCAATAACGCACTCCCAGGACCGTAGGTATCTCCGGGGATACCGGGAAGATTTGAGCTTAATTTGAGTTACGGTCCGGAATGCCGGTCGTTATTGACGGTCCTGATGGCCCGATGTAGCGTCAGCGGCGAAACACCCGGTGGCGTGCCGACTGGGCCCGGAGTGCTCGGGTGACGAACCCCCGAGATTCATCCGGTGAAAATCCGGCTGTTAAAGGGAGTGTGGTATCGGTGCGCTTCGGGCTTTCATTTCTTCCGGACTGCACGCCGGAGACGAAATCTCCGCAGGACTATTTCAGCGACGCGCTGGAGTTGTCGGTCCGGGCGGAGGCGGGCGGTCTGGATTCGGTGAAGATGACCGAGCACTACCTCCACCACTACGGCGGCTACTGCCCCAGCCCGCTGGGTTTCCTCTCCGCGGTCGCCGCCCGGACGAGCTCGGTCAGGCTCATCACCGGCTGCGTCCTCCCGGTCTTCCACCACCCGATCCAGCTGGCGGCGGAGGCCGCGCAGGTGGACGCGATCAGCGGCGGCCGGCTCGACGTGGGATTCGCCCGGGCGTACCTGCCGGACGAGTTCGACGCGCTCGGCGTCGACATGGACGAGAGCGTCGACCGGTACCGCGAGACCATCCGGGCGGTCCGGCGGATCTGGACCGAGGAGAAGGTCAGCGAGGAGACACCGTTCTTCTCCTACCGCGACGTGACCGGACTGCCCCGGCCCACCCAGCAGCCGCACCCGCCGATGTGGGGGGCCGCGGTGCGCACACCGGAGAGCTTCACCTGGCTGGGCACCGAAGGGCTGGGGCTCCTGATCACGCCGATGATCTCGCCCCACGAGTTCCGCGCCCAGCTGACCCTCTACCGCGACGCCTTCCGGGCGGCGCACGGCGGCTCCGGGCTGCGGCCCCGGGTCGCGGCCAGCCTGCCCCTGGTGGTCGCGGAGACCGACGAGCGCGCGACCGAGATCGCCGAGACCTATCTGCGGCGCTATCTGGACGTGTGGGCGGAGGCCGTGAACCCGTGGGACCGGCGGGAATCCTCCGCCTATCGCGGCTATTCCGGATTCGGCTGGATGCTGCGCAATCTGCGGCCCGAAAAGCTCTACACCGAAGGCGGCGCGATAGTCGGATCTCCGGCCACCGTCATCGACCGCATCCGTGCTTTCAACGACCACATCGGCGGCGTCGACCAGATCCTCTGGCAGATCGATTTCGGCGCGATGCCGCTCCCCGAAGCTCGGCAGACCCTGGAGCTCTTCTGCGACCAGGTGCTGCCGGAGGTGAAAGCACTCTGACCGCCGGTGCCGGCTCCCGATGTGGGTGGGGTCGCACCGGCCCGACGACGGGAAAGGAGGTGAACGACATGGAGGACTTCGACCTGGTGCTGGACGAGAGCGCCTTCGAGCTGGTGGACCTGGGCGAGGTGGTCCCCGCTTCGGTGACCGCCGGCTACGGCCTGACCGAGCTGTCCGCGTCCGGCGGCCAGAGCAGCTGCTGCTGTTGCTGCCCGTGCTGCTCCTGCACCTGATCCGGTGCACGACGCCGCGGGAGAGGTGTTCCGCACGAGACCCACGAAGGAGGTGAACGACATGGAGGACTTCGACCTGGTGCTGGACGAGAGCGCCTTCGAGCTGGTGGACCTGGGCGAGGTGGTCCCCGCTTCGGTGACCGCCGGCTACGGCCTGACCGAGCTGTCCGCGTCCGGCGGGGCGAGCAGCTGCTGCTGCTGTTGCCCGTGCTGCTCCTGCACCTGATCCGGTGCTGATCTCCTGGCACATGTGCTCTAGCCGGTGCGTGTTCATCAAAGAGGACCGGGTGGCTCTCGGTCCTTCCTGCTGGCCAGTCATCAATGAGTGAGTGAAGAAGCGGTGGTCATGGGAGTCGATGTCGAGCGGGTACGGCCACGACTGCGCGGGGACGTCTACGTCATGCGCGTTCCGGAGGGTGCGTACATCCGCAGCAACCTGGGCGGGTCGATTCTGAAGGGCGCCTCGACCTACGAGTTCGTCCAGCGGATCGCGCCGATGCTGGACGGCACCAGGACGCTCGGCGAACTGTGCGCCGTCGTACCGGAGTCCAGCCGTGCCGCGGTGGCGAAGATGATCATGCTGCTGCTCGCCAAGGGGTACGTCAAGAACGTGCTGGACGACCGTCCGCACACCCTGTCCGGCGAGCTGGCCGCCACCTACGCGGCCAACATCTCCTTCATCGAGTACTTCACCGACTCACCCGAACTGCGCTTCGAGACCTACCGCGACGGCCCCGTGGTGCTGACCGGCTCCGGCCCGCTGCTGCAGGCGCTGGCCAACTCCCAGCTGCGCGCGGGTGTGCGGACCGTCCCGCTCGCTCCGTTCGGTGAGTCGCCGTTCGACCGCGACCGCGTCCAGGAGCACCTGGAGGCGTCCCGGGCGCTGGACCCGGAGCAGCGGATCGTCGACCTGGAGGCGGACGTCGAGCGCCTCGACCTGCTGGCCGCCGACGCCACCATGGTGCTGCACGTCGCCGACCGGCCCATGGTCGAGCGTGCCCGCCGGCTCCCCGGGGCCGCGGTCGCCGCGGGTGCCGCGTTCGCCCAGACCGTCGTGGCGGGGGACGAGGCGTGGATCGGCCCGGTGATCGCGGGGAACGGTGATCCCACCGCCTGGGAGTCCGCGTGGCGTCGACTGTCCGCGCTCGCACCCGACCTGGTCGGCGCGGATCTGCGGGACCACCCGGAGGTGGCCCCGAGCGGGTTCCTGCGCGGCCCCACCGTCGCGCTGGTCGCCAACCAGCTCTGTTTCGCGGCGTTCCGCCATCTCACCGGCATCGACGGTGGCACCGGTGCCGACGCCGGCCGGCGGTCCGACCACCTGGTCCGGTTCGACCTGGAGAGCCTGGAGACCTCGAAGCACGCGTTCCTGCCGCACCCGCTCGCCCGGCCCGTGGTGCCGGACGACCCGGCCCGGCTGGCCGCCCTGACGACCGCGGCGCCCGTCGGCGACGAGGAACTGGCCCGGCGCGCGGTCGACTTCGTCGACCCCCGGACCGGCGTCCTGGCCGAGGTCACCGAGCGCGACCACGAGCAACTGCCGCTGTTCGTCAGCGAGGTCGTGGTCTCGGACCCGGTCGGCCTGGCCGGCGGCCCGTTCGCCGTCCACGGCTGCGGCGAGACCGTGGTCGAGTCGCGCCAACGCGCCGTCCGGCGGGCGTTCGAGCGCTACGCGGCCGTCATGGTCGACGCCCGCAAGGGCGACCGGCTGCACGGCCTGGACGTGCTGACCGGCGAGCCGGTCGCGGTGGACGCCGCGCAGGTCTTCCCCGCGCGGACCGTGGCCTCCGGCGACGACTGGGCCGCCGCCGTGCGCGCCGCCGTGGTGGCCGCTGCCAACGACGCGGTGGTCGCGGCCCTGTCGACCGCGACCGGACCGCTGCCCCTGCTGGACCTGGACACGGCCGAGCTCACCCCGCGCGCCGAGCGCTACCGGAAGCTGCTGGCGATCGTCGAGGAGTCCTTCGAGGTCCACGACCTGTCCGGTCTGCTCGGGCTGCCCACCTTCGCCTTCACCACCCCGGCGGGCACGGTCGCCCACGTGAGCGACCTGGACGTCGCCGCGGCACTGGAACAGGGCCTGGAGCGGACGCTGCTCGCCTACCAGGCCCGGGCCACCGAGCAGCCCGCCTACGCGCCGGCACCCGTGCCCGAGCTGCCCCCGCACCTGCGCGCAACCGCCGCGCCGGAGCGGGCCGCGGCGCCCCGCTCGGTGACGCTGGAGGAGGCCGTGGCCGGGCTGACCCGGGAGGGCGGCCGGGTGGTCGCCGTCCCGCTGGACCACGACGCCGCCGTGGCCGGCGCGTGTCCGTTCGTGGTGCGCGCCGTGGTCCTCCATGGCTGACCAGCCGCAGGCGCTGCTCGAACCGCCGCAGGTGCTCCGCGAACCGCGACAGGTGGTCGTCGGGCCGTGGGCACCGGGCTGCCCGGAGTGCCTGCGCACCCGACGCACCGCGGCGGCCTCCGCCGAACAGGCCGCCGAGCTGGCCGCCGGAGCGGCCGTCGGGGCGCCCGACCGGGAGCTGCCGAGCTTCCTGGCCGATACCGTCGCCGGGCTGGCCTCGGCGCACTCCGGGGCGCGGCGGTTCCGGACCGTCGACACCGCCACGCTGGCGCTGTCCCGGCACGCCTTCCTCGACGATCCGCACTGCCCGGCCTGTTCGGTGCCGGTGGCCGACACCGAGCAGGGCGCGAAACCCGTCCGCGAGGTGCGGCCCAAGCCGTCACCCGGGTCCAGCCGGGTCCGCCCGCTGGACCGGGAGGCGCTCCGGGCGGCCTACGTGGACGAGCGGAGCGGCCTGGTCCCCTCGGTCACCTCGTACACCGAGCACGCGTTCCCGTTCACCGGGGCCGTCCTGGCCGTGCCCGGCGCCACCGCCACGGAACCGGCCGGCTACGGCCGCACCCGCGACTTCGCCTCCGCGTGGTCCATCGCGGTGGCGGAGTCGCTGGAACGGCTGGCCGCGTACGCGCCCGCCAAGCGGACCGGGGTCCGGGCCGGCTACGCCGACGTGGCCGAGGCCGCGATCGACCCCCGCACGCTCGGCCTGTACCCCGAGGAGCGGTTCCAGCTCCCGGACTTCCCGTACCGGAGGTTCACCGAGGACGCGGAGACCGACTGGGTGTGGGGCTACTCCTTCGGCCGAGGCCGACCGGTGCTGGTGCCGCAGGGCTTCGTCCACTACCGCCTGCCGCTGCCCGCCGGGGAGCGCAGGTTCGCCAGTGAGATCTCCAGCGGCAACGCGCTCGGGGGCTGCTACGAGGAGGCCGTGCTGCACGGGATCCTCGAAGTCGCCGAACGCGACGCCTTCCTGATGGCCTGGTACGGGCGGACGCCGCTGCCCCGGATCGACCTCGCCACGGTGCCCGACCGCCGGATCCCGCTGGTGGCCGAGCGGATCGAGCGCCAGGGCTACCGGGTGCACGTCCTCGACAGCACCCGGGAGCACGGGATCCCGTCGTTCTGGACGCTCGCCGAGGACGTCAGCGGCACCGGACGGCCGAGGGCGGTGTCGACCGGCGGCAGCGGACTGAGCCCGGCGGAGGCGATCCTGGCCGCGCTGCACGAACTGAGCCAGACCGTCGAGTACGTGGGCGTCCTCGCGCTCGACCCGGGGTGGGGCGAGCGGGCCCGGCACCTGGCCGAGCACCCGGACGAGGTCGTGTCGATGGCCGACCACCTGCTCTGCGCGGCCGATCCGGGCTCGTTCGACCGGTACGCCTTCCTGCTCGACGACCCGGTCACGTCGACCTGGCAGCAGGGGCTCGAACGCTGGCGGTGGCCGAGCCACACCGACATCGGCGCGGACCTCGACGAGGCCGTCCGGCGCTTCGCGGCGGCCGGGATGGACGTCGTCGCCGTCGACACCACCTCCATGGAACACACAGCGGGAGGATTCAGATGCGTCAAGGTGCTGGCACCGGGCTCGGTGCCGATGACCTTCGGGCACGCGGCCCGGCGGGTGACCGGACTGCCCCGGCTGCCCGAGGTGCGCAACCCGCACCCGCATCCCTTCCCGTGAGCGACGCGGCCGTGACCGATCCGGCCGTGACCGATCCGACCGTGAGTGACGAGGAGACCATGACCGAGGGGGCCGCGGCCGCGCAGGAGGCCGGCGTGGGGCGGGAGTTCCTGCGGGTCAGCCTGGAGGACCTCGCCGAGGCGATGGAGACCCGGCAGTCCGAGTACGCCAACCCGGACGAGCCGTTGAAGTTCAAGATCTACCGGGGTCTGCCCCGACGCCCCCTGACCACCCGGGTGCCCGGGGTGCTCGGCGCGGTCGAGGCGCTCGACGACCCGGCGCTGTCGACGCTGCTGCGCTACGGCTACGGCATCTCCCGGCAGGAGTTCGACACCAACGGGACCTGGCCCTACCACCGGATGGTCGCCTCCGCCCGCTGCCTGTTCGCCGTCCAGCTGTACGTGTGCCTGGCCGACGGCGTCTACCACTACGACGCCCCGCACCACGCGCTGGTGCTGCTGCGCGAAGGGGACCACCGGCCGCTGCTGGCCAGGGCGACCGGAACCGCCGGCGCGCCGCCGGAGGCCGTGTTCGTGCTCTCCGGACTGTTCGCCAAGGCCGCCTACATCTACCGCGACTACGCCTACCGGCTGTGCACCCAGGAGGCCGGGCTGCTCACCGGCAACCTCGACCTGGTCGCGCGGGCCATGGGACTGCGGGCCCGGGTGCACCACCAGTTCCTCGACGAGCCGGTCAACAAGCTGCTCGGACTCGACCCCGACGAGGAGCCGGCCCTCGTGGTGCTGCCCCTCCACCTCGCCGGTGCGGGCGCCGGAGACCCCCGCCGCACGGAGACGGAGACGGCGGCGGCCCTGTCCGCGACCGTCGACCCGATCGAGCCGCAGGTGGTCCGCAGCGGGCTCGCGGTGGCGCGGGCCTGCCCGAGGCTCACGGCCGTCAACCGCGCCTCCTTCCGCACCGACACCGCGGGCTTCGCCGCCGCCGAGCCGGCCCCGCCCGTCCGGCCCGCCGTGGCCGCCGGGTCGGGCCGCGAGCCGCTGGCCCTGCCCGCGACCGAGGTCCCGGACCCGGACCTGGCACAGGTGCTGCGGAGCCGTGATTCCGGCCCCGGCATCTTCCGCCCGGTCGCTTCGCGGGTCGACGGCCTCGCACTGTGGGCGCGGCTGGCCCGCACCCGAACCGGGGTCGGCAGCGATGCCGTCCCGGCGGGAGCGCCGGTGCCGGTGGAGGTCTACCTGACCGTCGCCGACCTCATCGGCGTACCGGCCGGCTGCTACCGGCTCGACCCGGCCACCGGCGCCCTGCACCCGGTCGGCCCGGGAAGCCCGACGGGCCCCGGCACGGACGCCCTCACCGCGATCGAACGCGTCACCATCCCCGGACCGGTCTTCCAGCACATGAACGCCGTCGTCCACCTGGTCGTCGACCGTGACTGGGCGTTCGACACCTTCGGGGACCGCGGCTACCGGGTGCTCAACCAGGAGGCGGGCCTGCTCGCCCACCGGGTCTGCGTCGCGGCCGCCGCGCAGGGCCTCTCCGGCCGGATCGTCAACGCCTACCAGGCCGAGGGGGTGCGCGCGGTGCTCGGACTGACTGAGGAGCGCTACGCCCCGGTCTTCCAGATCCTGCTGGCCCGGACCGGACCGGGCGGCCGCGTGATCGTGCCGGTGGAGCCGGAGGCGGCGGAGTGACGGACGGGACGACGGACGAGATGACGGACGGACACTGGGAGGCCGGCCCCGAGCCGGTGCGGTACCTGCCCGGCCCGGCCACCGTGGTCCGCCTCGCCGGCAGCCCGGTCGCCGTACTGGACGGACTGCGCTGCGCGGAGAGCTGGCGCACCGCCACCGCCCTGCTGGCACTGCGCGCCGAGATCGCCGCCGGTGCCGACGAGTTGTCGACGTTGCTGCACGCGGCGATCGGCGCCACCGGGGACGGCGAGCTCAAGGCCCGGCTGGTCGCGGTGCGCCGGGCCGTGCACCGCGGCCGCCACGTCGACCCGGCCCGGCTGGCCGAGGTCCCCGCCGAGCTGGCGGAGCCGGTCCGCTCCTGGACGGCACGGATCGACGAACGCGACCGCCTGCTGGCGGCCCTGCCGGAGCACCTCGACCAGGATTGGGCCGCGAGCTACGAAGCCCTGCTCGCCGCCGCCCGGCTGCCCGCCTTCCAACTCGGCCTCGTGCACGCCAATCCGGACCTGTTCCTGGCCCTGCGGAAGTGGTTCGACACCGGCCGCCCACCGCAGCGCCAGACCGTGCTCCGGCTGGCGCAGTACCTGGCCCGTTGCGCTTCCAAGACCAGCCCGTACTCCACCTTCACCAGCAGCGGCCTGGCCGCCTGGGGCACCGGCCGGGAGATCGTCGAGCCGGCCGGGCCGCGGAGCGCCTCGCTGACCTCCACCGAGGTCAGCGTCGGATCGCTGCACCGGATTGCCCGCGCCGTCAGCGAACGCCCCGAGCTGCTCGGCGGCTGCCGGATCCGGACCAACCCCAGCGCCACCGTCCAGGACGGCGCCCTGCTGTTCCTGGGCCGTCGGCCGGACGAGTACGTGCACAGCCTCGCGCTCACCCCGACCCTGCGCGGGGTGCTGGAGCTGACCACGGGCGACCTCACCTTCGACGAGCTGCGGGGCACCCTCCTGGCCCGCGCGGCCGACGGGCGCCAGGTCGACGCGTTCCTGCGCCGCCTGGTGACGCTGGGCCTGCTGGAACTGGTCCCGCCGCTCGCCGACCAGTCCGCGGACCCGGTCGGCGACCTGCGCGAGTGGCTCCAGCGGTGTCGGCAGCCCGGCCTGGAGCGGCTGGACCGGACCTTGCAGGAGATGGCCGAGGCGCTGTCGAGTTACCCCGCGGTCGCCGAGCCCGCAGACCGGGTCGCCGTCCGCGACACGGTGGTCCGCGCGCTGGACACCGCGCTGCGCGAGGTCGGCGACCACGCCCACGTCCAGAGCCCGAAGCTGGCCCAGGAGTTCGCCCGGTACAGCTTCTACGAGAACGCGGTGCACCCCGGCACGACGGCTGTGCTGGACCGCGCGCGCTGGCGTCCGCTGCTGGACGACCTCGACGCGGTGCGCACCCTGCTCGGACTGATCGGCCCCGACCTGCCGTTCAAGCTCACCCTCGACTCGTGGTTCCGGCGCAGGTACCCGGCCGGCGCGCGGGTCCCGCTGGTGGTGTTCTACCGCGACGTCCTGGCCGAGCAGTCCGCCGATGCCGCCCCGGGCCCGGCCGGACGCCGCTCCCGTCCGGCGCACAGCCGGTTCGCCGACGCCGACAGCCCGGTGGCGGCCGTGCGCGAGCTGTACCGCCTTCGCACCGCCGCCAAGCGGCTGCTGGGCGAGCGGACGCCCGACCGGGACGGCGTGGTCAGGGTCGACCCCGAGGAGGTGCGCAAGCTGGCCGAGGAGTGGCCGGACTGGGTCCGCACCCCGACCTCGCTCGCGGTCTACTGCCAGCTGGCCGACGCCGAGCACGGCCCGGCCCTGGTGGTCAACAGCATCGCCTGCGGCTTCGGCCGCGGCCGCAACCGGGTGCGGCAGATCCTGGACGTCCTCGACCTGCGCGCCGACGTCCCGGACGAACCGGGCCTGGCGGCGTCCCACGACGACGTGCTGTTCGCCGAGTTCGAGGCGGTGGCCCGGTCCGCCGTCAACGTCCGCAGACCTGGCGTCGGACTGGTCGTCGACTACCCCGGGGTCCGCAGCACGCGCGCGGCCGACGACCGGCTGCCGGTCAACGACCTCCACGTGGAGTGCGGCGACGACGGGCTGCTCGCGCTGGTGTCGCGGCGGCTCGGCCGGCGGATCCGCCCGGTGCACCCGGGCCTCGGCGCCGACCGGCTGCTGCCGCCCGCCGCACGGTTCATGATCGAGGCGTTCGGCGAGTCCAACACCTGGTTCGGCGCGCACACCGAGCTCAGGATGACCTCCGACCCGCGCGCCGACGACGGCGTCCTGCGCCTGCCCCGGTTGACGGTCGGAGACGTGGTGCTGCGCCGCGCCATGTGGATGACCCGCGCGGACCGGCTGCCCCGGCGGGCCGACGCCGCGACCGGCGCGGCCTGGATGTTGAAGGTCGCCGACTGGCTGGCCGAACACGGCATCCCGGAGCGGTGCTTCGTCACCGTCCTCGACCCGGCCTCGCTGGTGGCGGGCGGGAACGGCCCGCGGCCGGGGAACGACACCAAACCGAACTACGTGGACTTCGCGAGCATGCTGCTGCTGCTCGGGCTGGAACGCCGGCTCACCGAGCCGGACGCGATCGTGCAGATCAGCGAGATGCTGCCGGACCCCGGCCAGGTCCGCGGCGAGCACGTGGCGGAGTACATCGTGGAACTGAACGAGCCCGGAGTCACTTATGTCTGAGACCTCAGCGCACCGTTGGGTCAGCGCCCACCTCTTCTACCACGGCGACCAGGACGCCGTGATCACCGGTGTCGTCAAGCCCGTCGTCGAGCGGCTGGGCCGGGCCGGACTGGTCGACGGCTTCTTCTTCCTCCGCTACTGGGAGGGCGGCCCGCACGTGCGGCTGCGGCTGCGGACCCGGCCGGAGCACGTCCAGGAGGCGCGCTCGGCCGTCGAGGAGACCGCGGCGGAGTTCTACCGGACGACGCCGTCGACCTCCGGGCTGACCGAGCGGGCCTACGCCGAGTCCGCGGCCGAACTCGCCGCCCTGGAGCGGATGGCCGACCACGACACGGTGCTGCACCCGGACAACTCGGTCGCGTTCGTCGACTACGTGCCCGAGACCGGGGCGTTCGGCACCGGCCGCTCCCTGGAGGCCGTCGAGAAGCAGTTCATGGCGTCCAGCGTGCTGGCGCTCCAACTGATCGCCCGCGGCCGGACCGCGGGGCAGCGCGCCATGGACGCCTTCGCCATGATGGCCGCCAACCGTACGGTCTTCACCGGCATCCTGCCCGAACTCGCCTAC
Organism: Kitasatospora sp. NPDC001309; assembly: GCF_042896295.1. Taxonomy (NCBI): domain Bacteria; kingdom Bacillati; phylum Actinomycetota; class Actinomycetes; order Kitasatosporales; family Streptomycetaceae; genus Kitasatospora; species Kitasatospora sp. NPDC001309. Next base: position 58,273 of record NZ_JBIAXC010000015.1, read on the forward strand.
CAGGCGCGGTTCCTGGTGGAGAGCGGCGGAGCGGCGGCGGAGGTGCTGGGATCGCCGGACTTCGAGAAGCACTTCGAGGCCAACAAGGCCCAGTTGCGCGCCTCCCTGGAGACGGTCTGGGCCGTGACCAGGGGAACGGCCCTGCCCGCCGGGTCGGTGACCGGCAGCTGGCTCAGGACCGTACGGGAGGCCAACGACACCCTGGTCGAACTGGAGCTGCTCGGCCGCCTCGACGCCTACCCCGACTTCGAGGCCCCGGCCGACGTGCTCCAGCACATCAACCACCTGGTCCCGCAGCTGATCGTGGAGCGCTGCACCCACCTGATGTGCAACCGGCTCGGCATCAGCCTGGCCCAGGAGTCCCACCTGCGACTCCTCCTGACCAGGGCCGCCTTCGACCTGTGCGCGGTGTGAAGCCCATGAGCGACGAGGCGACCCGCTACCAGGACACCGTGCACACGCCGACGGAGGTGGCGGACCCGCAGGCGTTCCCGCCCCGGCTGGTCAAGAGCTACCCGGGCGCCCCGAGGCATCCGCTGCCCTGGCCGCCCGAGAAGTCCGAGCACCGGCTCGGCCGGCTGCTGGCCGAGCTCGGCGGCATCACCCGCGCCCAGTGGCTGACCCCGCTGGACATGCTGCCCTTCACCGACAGCTTCGAGGCCATCCCGGACGACGACCCGCTGCAATGGCTGGTGACCCGCCGCCCGACGCCATCGGGCGGCGCCCGGTACAGCGCCGAGTGGTACGTGATCGCCGGGCCCGACTCGGAGGTCCCGACCGGCATCCACTACTACGACCCGGCCCGGCACGACCTGGTGCGGCTGCGCTCGGGCGACTACCGCGGCTGGGTGGCCGCCCGCCCGGCCGGCACCGTCCTGGTGCACACCAACGTGTTCTGGCGGCTGGCCGCCAAGTACGGCGAGATGTACTACCGCCTCGCCTGCCTGGAGGCGGGCATCCAGGTGGCCCAGGCCCTGGTGGTCGGGGCCGACGACGGTGCCTCGGCCCGGCTGTGCTTCCCCGACGCCGACCTCACCGAGCTGCTGGGGCTGGACCCGAGGGCGGAGGGGGTGCACGCCGTGGTCGAGCTGGTCGCCCCGGTGCCCACCGCGTTCGAGGGCCCCTCGCTGGCGGCCTTCCCACGCGCCTTCGCCGCGCACGCGTCCGTGCTCCGGCAGAGCCGCCCCGCCCCCGAGCCGCTGCTGACCGCGCCCCCCGGCGAGGGCGGAGGCGAGGGCGGGACCGAGGCAGAGGGAGAGGGTGCGCGCGGGACCGAGGCCGAGCGCGAGTGGATCAGCCTCCCGCACGCGGAGCCGGACCTGCGGGCCGGCACCCGCAACCGCCGGGCGGCCGTGCGCGGCTTCAAGGCCGACACCATGGCGATCGGCACCCTGGCCACCGTCCTCACCGCCTACGGGCGGCAGGAGAACTGGGACCTGCCGGCCGGTCTGGTCGAGTTCTACTGCGTCGTCGCCGACGTGGCCGGAGTCCCGGACGGCGCCTACCGCTACCTCCCCGACGAGCACCGGCTGGAGTTGGTCGGCGAGGGCAACCCCCGGCAGCGGCTCCGCGAGGCCGCGCTGGCAGCCCTGACCCAGCAGGGCGCCCGCACGGCGAACCTCTGGCTGCTGCCGGTGGGCGACGCCGAGGCCGCCGAGGAGCGCTTCGGTGCGCGCTGGTACCGCCTGCAGCAGGCTGCGGCCGGCGCCGCCCTGCACCGGGCCTGCCTGGCCGCCGCGTCCGTGGGCGTGGCCGGCCGGATCCAGAACGACGTGCTCACCCACCTGCTGGACGCCTGGTTCGGTCTGGAGGGGCGCAGGCGCAGTCTGCTGGTGGCGCAGCTGGGCACCGAGCACCCGGCCGGGCCGCGCCCCGAGTTCCGGCTGACCTGGTGAGGAGGAACGGCTCGTGAGCGACACCGTACTGGGCGAGGGCCTGTTGGCCGACGCCATCGCCCGGCGCCCGCCGTCGATGCTGGTGGTGGCGCGCGACGGCTGGGACACCGGCGGCTGGACCGAGGCGCACGAACGGGGCGAGCCCTGGCTGCCGGTGTGGACCGAACTCGACCGGGTCGTGATCGGCCCGCTGGTGCGGCCCGGCGAACCCGGCTGCGCCCGGTGCCTGGAGACCTGGCGCTCCGTCGCACCCGAACGCGCGCCCTGGACGGCCGAACTGCGCGCGGACGGGCGGATCGCGACCAGCCCGTCGGCCTGGCTGTCCGGCTTCGCCGCCGAGGCCGTGCGCGAGCTGCTGCACTTGGGCGTCGCCACGGACCGCTGCTGGTACCTCGACCTGCGCGACCTGTCGCTGACCCGGCACGCGTTCCTCCCGGACCCGCTGTGCGCGGTCTGCGGCGCGCTGCCCGAGGACACCGCGGAACGGGCGGTGATCGCCCCCGTCCCCCGGCCCAAGCCGCGGGCCCGCGCCAGCCGGATCGGCGAACTCTCCGAGGCCCGGCTCACCGAGCTCTACGTGGACGCCGAGACCGGGGTGGTCGCCCCGCCGCGCGGCATGCGCGACTCGATGGTCCCGCTGACCGAATCCGTCCTGGCCGAGTACGGTTACCGGGGCGAGGCGGGGTTCGGGCGCACCCGTGACTTCGCCTCCAGCCGGGCCACCGCCGTCGCCGAGGCACTGGAGCGGCTCGGCGGCCAGTGGCCCTGGGGCAAGCGCACCACCGTGCGCGGCAGTTACGCGGACCTGGCCGGGGACGCCCTGGACCCGCGGTCGCTCGGCCTGCTGGCTCCCGAGCGCTACCGGGAGCCGGACTGCGCCTACCAGCCGTTCACCGAGGACGCGGTGGTGGACTGGGTGTGGGCGTACTCCTTCGTCCGGGCCCGCCCGGTGCTCGTGCCGGAGACCCACGCGTACTACCGGACGCGGTTCCAGCCGAGGGCCCGCCCCGACGACCGCAGGGACAAGCCCTTCACCTTCGAGATCTCCAACGGCTGCGCGCTCGGCGGCTGCGTCGAGGAGGCGATCCTGCACGGGATCCTCGAAGTCGTCGAGCGCGACGCCTTCCTGATGACCTGGTACGCCCGGATGCCGGTGCCCGAGGTGGACCTCGCCCGGGCGCCCGATCCGCGCATCCGGGTCCTCGCGGAACGCATCGAGCGCACCGGCTGCCGGGTGCGGGCCTTCGACATCACCCTGACCGAGGGGATCCGCGCGTTCTGGGTGCTCGCCCAGGACACCACCGGCGACGACACCCGGCCGAAGGTCGTCTGCACCAGCGGCTCGGCCCTGGACCCGGTCGCCGCCGTGCTCACGGCCCTCGGCGAACTGGCACCCATCGTCGAACAGGAGCAGGCCAGGTACCCGGCCGAGGCCGAACGGGCCCGCCGGATGGCCGCCGATCCCGAACTGGTGCGGATCATGACCGACCACTCGCTGGGCAACGCGACGCCCGAGGCCCTCGACCGCTGGTCCTTCCTGCTCGACGGCGACCGCCTGACCGGCTGGGACGAGGTGATCGCCCGCAACCCCTGGCCGCTCCACACCGACCTGCGGGACGACCTCACCGAGGCCGTCGACCGGATGCTGGCGGGCGGCATGGACGTCGTGGTCGTCGACCAGACCTCGCCCCTGCACGAGGCCGCCGGCCTGACCTGCGTCAAGGTGATCGCGCCCGGCGCCCTGTCCATGACCTTCGGCCACCGCAACCGCCGCACCACCGGGCTGTCCCGGCCGCTGGAGGTGCCGTACCGGCTCGGCCACGCGCCGCACCCGCTGACCGAGGCCGACCTCAACCCCCACCCACACCCCTTCCCGTGACCACCCACGCCACCACCCTCGGAGTACGTGTCGCGGGCCTGCCCGCCGACGTGGTCGAGCAGCTCGCCGACCGGCGACTGCGGCGCGAACTGCTCGCGCTCTCCCGTACGGCCGCCGAACTGCGCAGCGGCGCCGGGGCGCTGTCCGAGCGCTGCCACACCGTGATCGGGGAGCTGCGCGACCCCGCGGCCAAGCCCAGGCTCGTCGCGCTGCGCCGCACCGTGCACCAGCTGCGCGACCCCGCCCGACTGCTCGCCGACCCCCGGACCGCCGCCGCCCTCGGCCCCGAACTCTCCTCGGACATCGCCGAGTTCGGTCGAGCGCTGGGCCGCTACCGGGCCGACCGGGCGCAGCTGCCGACGGTGTACGCCGAGGCGGGCCGAGCCGTCGACGCCGCGCTGCGCGAACTCGGCGCGGACCCCCGCTTCGACCAGGGCCTCGCCCACGCCAGCCCCACCCTGCACCAGGTGCTCGGCCGCAGGCCCGGGCGGCAGGAGCTGATCCGGCTGGCCGCCTACGCGGCCCGCGCCGCCGTCAAGACCAGCCCGTTCAGCACCTTCACCGCCAGCGGCCTCGGCCGGTTCGTCCCGGACGGGCCCGCCCTGCGCTGGGCCGCGACCGAGCGGGCGCGGTCGATCGTCGATCTCGACCTGTCGGTCCTCACCCCGCTGGCCGCCGGCGCGACCGAGCCGACCGTCCGGATCAACCCCAGTGCGCGCCTGGAGGGCGACACCGTCCGCTTCCTCGGCCCGGCGCCGGCGGAGGACCTCCTCACCCTGCCGCTGACCCCGGCGCTGCGCCACTGCCTGCGCGCCGCGGTCGCCCGCCCGACCCTCGCCGCGCTGGCGGCGGGCTTCCCCGCGCCGCCGGAGCGGACGGCCGGATACCTGCGCTCCCTCGTGGCCGGCGGACTGCTCCTGCTCCAACCGGACTTCGACGACCAAGGGATCGACCCGCTGGGGCAGTTGGCCGGGACGGTCCCCGCACTGGCTCCCCTCCGGGAAGAGCTGCGCGCCTACGGCGATGCCGGGGGAGCCGACCGGGTCGTCCTCGGGAAGGCGCTCCACGAGCGGCTGCGCGGCGTCGGCGTCACCGGCAAGCTGCGGGACGTGCTGACCGAGCAGTCGGTCATCCCCGGCGTCGTGGTCGAGGCGGGCCTGCCGTCCTGGCAGGAGGCCCTGGACGACCTGGCGCTCGCCTGCCGACTGCTCGCCGTCTTCGACTCCGCACTGCCGTTCAAACTGGCCGTCGCCGCGTTCATCCGGGAGCGCTTCGGCGACGGGGCGACGGTGCCGTTCGACCGGTTCTACGCCGAACTCCTCCGCGACGGCCACGAGGCCAGGCGACTGCACCCCGCCGCCGTCGCCTTCGACCCGACCGGGCTGACCGCGACCCTGGCCGCCAGCCCGGTCGCGGAAGTGCGCCGGCTGGTGGACCTGGTCGCCGACCTCCGGCGCGCGCTGCCGGACCGGCGGCGGATCGAGGAGGTGCTCCACGCGCTGCCCGCCTGGGTGCGTCCGGTCGGCTCGGTCGCCGTCTACGCCCAGGGCGACGCCGACGAGTTGATCGTCAACGCGGTCAACTCCGGTTTCGGCCGGGCCCGGTCGCAGGTGCGCCGGCTGCTGCGCCACCTCGGGGACGACCCGCTCCCGGTCGACGCGGTGTACCCGGACGCGCCGACCTACGCGGAGTTCACCCAGACCCTGGCCACCTCGCTCAACCAGCGCGAGCCCGCCCTGCCGGACCGGCTCGACTACCCGCCGCCCGCCCGGCTGACCGTCGGCCTGGACGGCGACGGACTGCCGGCCCTGTTCGACGACGGCGCGGCCGTCAGGCCGGTCCACGGCGGACTCTCCTACGAGCGGCAGTTCCCGCCGGTCATGGCCCTGCTGGTCGAGGCGTTCGGCGAGAACCCGCTGCTGCTGCGCCCCGACCAGCCGCTCCAGCACGACGCGGCAGCCGGCAGCGGGCAGGGCCGGGTGCTGCACGCGCCGCGGCTGAGCATCGGCCGGGTGGTGCTCCGCCGGGCGACCTGGGTGGCCCAGCCGGGGACGCTGCCGTGTCGCGCGGCCGGGCAGTCCGACCCGGACTTCCTGCTCCTGCTGACCACCTGGCTGACCGAACTCGGAATGCCCCCGAGGTTCTTCGTGTCCGTGCTGCCGACCGGCGTCGTCGCGGACGGGTCGGTCGCGAGCGACCGCAGCCGCAAGCCGGTGTACGTCGACATCGGTTCACCACCCCTCGTCCTGGCCTTCGAGCGACTGGCCAGGGACCCGGCGAACGCGGCGGTGTTCCAGGAGGTCGCGCCGAGGCCCGAGGCCGCGCTCCTCGACCACCAGGGGGTGCCCAGAGTCACCGAATACGTCATCGAGCTCAACTGCCGAGGAGACCGGGAATGACAGAGACCGTGTGGCGCACGGTGAACGTGTTCCACCACGAGCCCGACCGCACCGATCTGCTGCTCGACGCGGTGCGCCCGTTCGTCGCGGAGGTTGCCCCCGCGGCGCGGCGGGTGTACTTCCAGCCGCACTGGCGGCGCGGGCCGCACGTGCGGATCGTGGTCCAGGCGAGCGCGGAGGTCTTCGACGGCGTCGTCGCACCCGCCGTGGCCGACGTGCTGGAGCCCTACCTGCGGGCGCACCCGTCGACCGTGGTCCTGGACGAGCGGGCCTCGCACGCCGAGCACGTCCGGCTCGCCGCGGTGGAGCGCGAACGCGGCCCGCTGACCCCCTGGGCGCCCGACAACAGCGTCGGGACGGAGCCGTACGACCGGCGCGAGCACGTGCTCGGCGGACCGGCCGCCGCCGACCTGCTCGCCGACTACTACGTCGACAGCAACGACCTGGTGTTCGGGATCCTCGACCGGATCCGCGACGGCGGCTCGAAGACGGCCCTCGCGGTGGACCTCTTCATCGCGGCGGCGCACCGCTTCCTCCCGCCGGTGACGTACGGGTACATGTCCTACCGCGGACACGCCGACGCCTTCCTGGCGAAGAACCCCGACGGCCTGCGCGCCCGCTTCGACCAGGTCTACGAGGCCAACGCCGGCGCCTTCCGGCAGCGGGTCGTCGAGATCACCGCGGCCGCGGACCACCACGACGCGGTGCGCTTCGGCGAACTCCTCGACGTCCTGCTGCGCTACCGCGACCGGGCCGACGGGCTGATCGGCACCGGCGAGCTGGCGCTCGACACCGACCCGAACGGCGACCCGGAGGCCTGGGGCGCCACCTGGAGCGCCTGGTCCGACCGCAGCCCGTTCCACCGGGTGCTCGGCGGTCACCGCCCGGCGGCCGAGCAGCTCGGCGGCTGGCACACCTTCAAGCGGTACCGGGTCGTCCTCAACTGGATGTACCTCAACATGTACCGGCTCGGCATCGGCGAGCTGGAACGCAACCTGATCTGCCACGTGGTCTCCCGGGCCGTGGAGGACGTCCACGGAGTCACCGCGATGGACCGCATCGAGGACCTGATCGGGTTCGTCGACGGCGGCGGTCGGCTGTGACCGGTCCGGGCACCCGAGGAAGGACGACGCGATGACGCACGCCGTCACCGTCAGCGAACTCGTCAAGCGCTACCACCCGCACGCCCCGGCGGCCGTGGACGGCCTGAGCTTCACCGTCGAGCGGGGCGAGGTCTTCGGCCTGCTCGGCCCGAACGGGGCCGGGAAGTCCACCACCGTCGGCGTGCTGACCACCCGGATCCGCCCGACCTCCGGTCGGTGCCTGGTCCTCGGCACCGACGTGGTGGCCCGGCCGGCCGCCGCCAAGCGGCTGCTCGCCGTCGTGCCGCAGCGGCAGAACCTGGACCGCTCCCTCGACGTGCGGCAGAACCTGCTCTTCCACGCGCGCTACCACGGCGTCGGCCGGGACGAACGGACCGGCCGCGCCGAGGAGTTGCTCGACCTGATGGGGCTCACCGAGCAGGCCGGCCAGCGGGTCGAGCGGCTCTCCGGCGGCCAGGCGCAGCGGGTCGTCATCGCGCGGGCCCTGATGCACGCGCCCGAGGTGCTGTTCCTGGACGAGCCGTCGACCGGCCTGGACCCGCAGTCCCGGCTGTTCCTGCACGAGCGCATCCGCGACCTGCGCGAGCGCGGCGTCACCGTGGTGCTCACCACCCACGACATGGACGAGGCCGAGAGCCTGTCCGACCGGATCGGCATCGTCGACCACGGCCGGCTGCTCGCCCTGGACACCCCGCGGGCACTGACCGGGGCCCTCCCGGGCGGCACCACCGTCACCGCGCAGGTCCGCGGCGGGCAGGTGCCGAGCGCCGGGATCCTGGAGGCGCTGACCGGGCTGCCCGGCGCCGACGGCGTCGAGCACGACGCGCCGCAGGGGAGCGGCGGCAGCCGGTACTTCCGGGTGCGGACCGAGAAGGACCCGTCGGCCCTGCTGCCGGACGTGCTGCGCGCGGTCGCCGACCGGGGGGCCGAGCTGGTCGACCTGTCGATCGCCCGGCCGAGCCTCCAGGACGTGTTCATCAGCCTGACCGGAAGGGAACTGCGGTGACCACTGCGACCGAAGGCGCCGACCGGCTTCCCCGGGACGGCGTCGGTCCCGTGACACGGACCTTCCTGGCGGTGCTCTGGCGCGACGTCTACACCACCACCCGCCGACCGACCGCCTTCCTGCTCCAGGTGATCGTCCAGCCGCTGCTGCTGTTCTTCGTCTTCGGCAAGGTGCTCGGCGAAGCCGGTTACACCAAAGGCGACTTCGGGGCGACGCTGCTGCCCGGGGTGATGGCGCTCAACGCGCTGCTCGTCGCCCTGGAGAACACCGCGATGCCGCTGATCATGGACTTCTCGTGGTCCGGCGAGATCGAGGACCGGCTGCTCGCACCGATCCCGGGCGAGCTGGTCGCGGTCGCCAAGCTGGCCTACGGCACGCTGTGCGGACTGTTCGCCGGACTGGTCATGGCGCCGGTCGGGTTCCTGGTGCTGGGCACCACCGGCTGGCCGCCCACGAGGTGGCCGGGGGTGCTGCTGGTCCTGGTCCTCGGCGCGGCGACCGGTGCCGCCCTCGGCCTGGCGCTCGGCACGGTCGTGTCGCCGGACCGCATCGGCGTCACCTTCGCGATCGTCCTCGCCCCGCTGACGTTCACCGGGTCCGTCCAGTACTCCTGGTCCTCCCTCGACCAGTTGAGGTGGTTCCAGGTGGTCTCCGCGCTCAACCCGCTGACCTACGTCAGCGAGGGCCTACGGGCCGCGGCCCAGGCCGGACCCCCGTCGGCGATCCCGCTGTGGGCGGACCTGTCGGTGCTGCTGCTCGCCCTGGCGGTCACCGTGGCGGTCGGGATCAGGGGATTCATGGCCCGGGCGCTCGGCTGAGGCGGCCCGGGGTAGGAAACCACATGGAAACCAAGGAGGATGACGGATGAACAGGAACCTCAGGGCCGCCGCGCCGATGGTCTACGCGGCGCTCGTGGTCGGCGGCTTCATGATCAGCTCCCCGATCGGCGTCGGTGTCTGCGTGGTGGGCGGGATACTGCTCGGCGCCCTGTACGTGACCACCAACGGCGGTGGCCGCGACCGGAGGCGTGACCGGAGGGACGACGACCGGTAGGGGCACGGCCGGAACCGCGTCCGCCACCGGTGGCGGACGCCGGTCAGAGCCAGCCGCGGGTGCGCGCGATCTTGGCCGCGTCGGTCCGGTTGCGCGCGCCCAACTTGGCCATCGCACTGGACAGGTAGTTGCGGACGGTCCCCTCGGCCAGGCACAGGCGCGCCGCGATCGCGGCGTTGCCGGCCCCGTCCGCGACCGCCCGCAGCAGCTCCCGCTCCCGCTCCGTCAGCGGATCGGCGGCGTCCCACGCGGCCACCGCCAACTCCGGCGCGACCACCCGCTCGCCCGCGTGCACCCGGCGCAGCGCGGCCGCCAGCTCGCCGATCGGCGCGTCCTTGAGCAGGTACCCGGACACCCCGGCGTCCACCGCGCGCCGCAGGTAGCCGCTGCGCGCGAAGGTGGTCACGATCAGCACCCGGGTCGGGTCGCCCAGGCGGTTCAGCTCCACGGCCAGGTCCAGACCGGTGCGGCCGGGCATCTCGATGTCGGTCACCAGCACGTCCGGCCGGTGCTCGCGCACCGCGGCCAGCGCGTCGTCGCCGTTGGTCGCCGTCGCCACCACGGTGATGTCCGCCTGGAGGTCCAGCAGGGACGCGAACGCGCCCAGCACCATGCCCTGGTCCTCGGCCAGCACCACCCGGATCATCCGTTCACCGCCACCGGCACCGTGATGACCAGCGTCGTACCGGCCGAGCCGGAGCGCTGCACCGCGCCGCCGAGTTTCGCGATCCGCTCCCGGAGCCCGGTCAACCCGGTGCCCTCCGGGGCGTCGCCGCCGATGCCGTCGTCCGCGATCACCAAGCGCACCCGTTCCTCGTCCGTGTCCAGTCCGATGCGGCAGGTGGCGGCCCGCGCGTGCCGGGCCACGTTCGTCACCGCCTCCCGGAGTGCCAGCCCCAGTTCGTGGTCGGTCGCCGCGAGCAGGGCCGGTTCCTCGGCACAGCTCACCCGCAAGGTCACCCCGGTCCCGGCCAGCGTACGCCGTGCCACCTCCAGCTCCGCGCGGACGGTGGTCCGCCGCCAACCGGTGACGGTACTGCGCACCGCGGCCAGCGCCTCCCGGGCGTTGCGCTCGATCTCCTCGGCCTCGGCGCGCGCCCGTTGCGGGTCGGCGAGCACCAGCTCCTTGGTCAGCTGCGCGCGCATCACCACCGCGGTCAGCGAGTGCCCGAGCAGGTCGTGGAGGTCGCGCGCGATCCGTTCGCGTTCCGCCAGCGTGGCGAGCAGTTCCACCTGCGAGGTGCGCAGCCGCTGGTTCTCCGCCTCCTGCCGCCGGTCGCGCTGCCGGAGTTCGAGCAGCCCGACCACCCAGATCATCACGAGCGCCGACGCGAAGCCCAACAGCCGGTAGGGGAGCGGCACCTGCGACAGCAGCGCGGTGCCGCAGTCCAGCACGGTCAGGCCGGCGAACCACCGCCGGGCGACGGGCCAGGGCAGCGCGTTGCCCGCGGCCGCCGCCGCGTAGATGAACAGCACGCTCGCGGCGGCGTTGAACGGCGTGGCCAGCGCGCCCAGCACGGCCATCGGCACCACGGAGGCCCAGACACTCCACGCCGACCGCCCGCGCAGCAGGGCCAAGGCGTACAGCAGCACCGTGGCCGCGCACACCGTGATCGCCAGCGGCCACTCCCACCGGTCGGGCGCCGGCGAGAAGTACGGCTGCGCCGGCATGAACAGCAGGTAGCCGAGGTAGACCCACTCCCAGGTCCGCAGCCGTTCGGCCACGGACCGGGAGGCGGCGCCGTCGAAGTCGCTCACCGCCGCCTCAGATCCGCGCGTGCCGGTAGGAGAGCGCCGCCGCACCCGCCGCCACCGCCGTGGTGACCAGCAGGGCGAGCACGTGGATCAGCGCGGTGCCGTCACCGAGTTGGGCGAGCCCGAGCTGGGCGAGGTGGTAGGTGGGCAGGAACTCGGCGATCTGCCGCACGACCGAGGGCAGCAGCCGGATCGGGATCCACAGCCCGGACAGCACCGCCAGCGGGAACAGCACCGCGTTGAGCAGCGCGACCGCCGCCCCCGGGCGGAACCGGAAGCCGACCGCCACGCTGAACAGCGTGAACGGGACGGTGCCCAGCAGCAGTACCACCGCCACCCGCAGCAGCGCCCAGGGCGAGGCGTGCAGCGTGCCGAAGGCTGCGGCCGCCACCCCCATCAGCGCCAGCACGCCCACCCCGTAGAGCAGCGCGGCGGTGGCCTTGGCGGCCAGGCTGATCCAGACCGGGACCGCGGAGACCCGTTTCATCCGCAGCCAGCCGAGGTCCCGGTCCTGGGCGACCCCGACCCCGGGTTGCAGGGAGGCGACGGTGATCACGCCGTAGGTGCCGAAGGTGGCCACCATCGCCGTACCGGCCGAGAGGCCCTGCACGGCGCCCTGCCCGTACAGCAGGTTGAACAGGACGAAGAAGCCGACCGGCATCAGGATGCCGAAGAACAACGAGGTGGGCTCCCGCACGATCGACCGGAGTTCGTCCCTCAACTCGGACCGGAAGACCCGCCCCAGTACCACGTTCACGCCGCCGCCCTGCCTTCCCGAGTACGTTCCGAGGCGTCATCACGGCCGTCGGTGAGTGCGACCACGGCCTCCGCCAGGCCGGCGTCCTGCACGCGCAGCTCCGACAGCTCCGTGTCGAGATCCAGCAGCACGCGCAACAGGTCCTCCGGCGAGCGGGTCTGGATCGTCACCAGCTCGTGCTCCCGGCCGACCCGGAGCACGCCCGGCAGCCGCTCCAGCTGCTCCTGGTCGAGGCCGGTCCGGACGGTCACCGTACGGTCCGGCAGCCGGGCCACCAGCTCCTGCGGCGGCGCGTCCGCCAGGATCCGGCCGCGGTCGAGCACCACCACCCGGTCCGCCAGGGCCGCGGACTCCTCGATCAGGTGGGTGGTCACCAGCACCGCGGCGCCCTGCGCCCGGCGCTCCGCCAGGACCTCCCAGAAGTGCCGCCGGGCCCGGGTGTCCAGACCGACCGTCGGTTCGTCCAGCACCAGCAGCGCCGGCTCGGTGACCAGCGCCATCGCCAGCTGGACCCGCTGCCGCTGGCCGCCGGAGAGTTTGGAGACCCGCCGGCGCGCCAGCTCGGTCAGCCCGAGCTCCGCCAGGACCGGACCGGCGGCCGTCGCCCGCAGCCCGCCGCGGACGGCGGCACCGCGCACCAGCTCGTCCACGGTCAGCGTGTTCGGGAACCCCAGGGTCTGCTGCGCCACGCCCAGACGGCGGCGGGTCGCCGCGCGGCGCGGGTCACCGCCCATGATCCGCACCGTCCCCTGCTGCGGCGCGAGCAGGCCGACCGTGAGTGCCACCAGGGTCGACTTCCCGGCGCCGTTGGGGCCGAGCAGTGCGACGCACTCGCCCGGACCGACCCGCAGGTCCACGCCGTCCAGCGCGAGCGTCTCTCCGTACCGGTACCGCAGCCCTTCGGCCGTCAGCACCGCCTGTGTCGTTGCCATGGTCACCAGACTCCCGTCCGGTGACCGCGCGCGGCAGTGTCGCCGTGTCACCGGCCCGAGATGACGAAAGTCATCCCTGCGCGCCGGAGCTTTCCCGGGCGGGAGGGATCGGGGGTGCTCGCACTATAGCGGGGGCACGTGAACCGGCGAGCGGGCCGATCACGGATTCCGGCTCCCGGGGAGGCGTACGGGGCAGTGGGGCCGGACCGGCCGGGCGCACCAGGCCGCCCGTCCGGTCCGGGGGCGGGCCCGCTCCGCCGTGATGGCCGCCGACCGGGCCCGAAGGCTCAGGCGCACCAGAACAGGACCGGCTTGCAGGACGGTGTCGGCGTGGAGGTCGGCGTCGGCGTGGGCGCGGTCGGGCCGGGCGCGGGCCGGGTGGGCGGCGCCGGGGTGGGCTGCGCGGGCTGGGGCGCGGACGGCTCGACCGGGGCCGCCTGGCGGGACGGGGCGGCGGTCGTCCGCGACGCGCCGGGCCGGGTGGCGGTGACCGACGGCTGCGCCGGGGAGCTCGCCCTGCTCGGCTCCGCCGACGCCGTCGGGGGAGCGCTGACGGTCCCTCGGGTGGACGGCGCGACCACCGACGCGGACGCCGTCGTACCGCCCGGGGGGAGCGGAACCGCAGAGCCGTCGCCCTCGCCGAAGGCGACCACCGCGGTGGCCAGTCCGCCCGCCGCCGCGCCGAGCGCGACCAGGCCGACCAGGGCGCCGCGCCGCCGGCTCGTCCGCCGCCGGGCCCTCCGGGGTGCGGGGGCCGCGGTGGGCGCGGCCGGGACCGGGCGTTCGGGCTCCTGCTGGGGGAGCGCCTCCTGCGGTCGCCCGCAGCCTGGGCAGGAGAGCGCGCCGTTGAGGTGTCGTTGGCAGAGCGTGCAGTAACTCATTCGATCTTCCGTAGGTGCCCGCGTGCCGTGCCGGGTGTCTGCGGAGCCTACGCAGGTCGGCCCCGCTCGCGACACCGGTCCGGCGCGGGGCTTCTGCGGAGATCGCGTGGGGTTCGCGTGAGCACGAACCGGTCGCCCCGCGGCGGCGCGGCCACGGGTCGCGGCCTCCGGCTGCGCACTCCCACGTGCGGCCCGAGGCCTCCCCGGCCTTCCGTCGGGAGCGCCCCAACGCCGCTCCGTCCGAAGGGAGTTCGAAGGCGGACGACCCTAGTGTCGGAGGTTCGGCGGGGGCGGGGGGAGGGTGTCGGCCCCCGGCGCCGGTTCCGGCCAGACCAGCAGGACGGGACAGGGGGCGTGGTCGACGACGAAGCGGGTGGCCGGCCCGAGGCTGTGGGGCCCCAGCCGGGTGCGGTCGCCGTCCCGGGCCAGGACCAGCAGCTCGGCCCCCTCCGCCGCGGCGACCACCTCGCGCTCGGTGCGGCCGCTGCGCTCCACCCGGGTGCAGGGCCGTCCGAGCCGGTCGGCGGCGGCGTCCAGGAGGTGCCGCCCCGAGGCGGCGGCGAGGCGTTCCACCTGGTCGCCGGGGTCGCGCTCGCGGTGGCCGCGCCCCAGCAGGCCGGCGAAGGCGCCGTGGGCGACGCCGGGGACGTCCTGGCCGCTGACGTGCAGCAGGACGAGCTCGGCGTCCTGCGGCGCGTGGACGCGGGCGGCGTCGACGCAGGCGGGCCAGGTGCCTTCGGCGATCCAGACGACGACGGTCACGGTGTCGGCCTCCTCGTGCTCAGACTCCGATGATCTGCAGGGACCCCCACAGTGCCACCACGGACAGCGTCAGGGCCGCGGGGACGACGAGCAGCCCGAGCCGGGTGAACTCGCCCAGGCCGATCTCGGTGTCGTGCTCGCGGACGATCCGCCGCCACAGCAGGGTGGCCAGCGAGCCCGCGTAGGTGAGGTTGGGGCCGATGTTCACCCCCAGCAGCACGGCCAGCACCGCGCCGGAGCCGGAGGGGACGGCGAGCGGGAGCAGCACCAGGGTGGCGGGCAGGTTGTTGATGACGTTCGCCAGGACGGCCGCCAGCGCCGCGACCCCCAGCAGGGCGGGCAGCGAGGTGCCGGCCGGGACGAGGTGCCCGAGCGCGGAGGCCAGCCCGTTGTCGACCACCGCCCGGACCACGATGCCGAGCGCGAGGACGAAGGCCAGGAACGGCACGGCGGCCGAGTGCAGGATCGCCGCCGGGGAGGTGCGGCGCCGGGCGAGCGCCCGGACGGCCAGCACCAGGGCGCCGGCGGCGGCCGCCCAGGCCGGATCGATGCCGATGACCGAGGTCAGCACGAAGCCGGCCAGCGTGCCCGCCACGGTGAGCAGGGCGAACAGCGGCATCTGCGGTGCCGCCACCTCGGTGTCGGGCGCGGTGCCCGGCTCCAGGTCGGTCGCGAAGAAGCGGCGCAGCACCGCGTACTCGACGGCGATCGCCGCCAGCCAGGGCAGCGCCATCAGGGCGGCGAAGCGGGTGAAGCTGAGTCCGCTGGCGGTGAGGGCCAGCAGATTGGTGAGGTTGGAGACCGGCAGCAGCAGCGAGGCGGTGTTGGACAGGTGGGTGCAGGCGTACAGGTGCGGCTTGGGGCGGGCGCCGAGCCGGGCGGCGGTGGCGAACACCACCGGCGTCAGCAGCACCACGGTGGCGTCCAGGCTGAGCACCGCCGTGACCACCGACGCGACGACGAACACCTGCGCCAGCAGCCGGCGCGGACTTCCGGCCGCGGTGCGGGCCATCCACGCCCCGCAGGCGCGGAACAGCCCCTCGTCGTCGCACAGCTTCGCCAGCACCAGCACGGCCGCGAGGAACCCGATCACCGGCCCGAGCCGCTCCGCCTCGGCCACCGCGTGCGCCCACGGGATCGCCCCGGTGGCGACCACCAGCCCCGCCGCCGGCACCGCGACCACCGCCTCCGGCCACCCCCACGGCCGGGCCACCGCACCGACCAGCACCAGGACCAGCAGGCCGACGGACAGCGCTTCGGCGAACGACGTACTCAGGGTCCTGCTCCTCGCGGGCGGCGGTGGCGACGGCACCCATCGAACCAGAGCTCCCCGGACCGCGGCACCTCAGGAGGGGTTCGGCGGTGTGACCGCCACCATCCTGCACGACCCGGAGGCCCGTCAGTCCCGCTCCCGGCCGAAGGAGGAGGGCGCGGTCGGCAACGGATCCGGCCAGACGCCCCGCTCGGACAGGTGGAGGACGAGGGCGGCGATGTTCCAGGCGTCGTCCTCGCCGCGGTGGTGACGGCCTTCGAGTCGCCGCCCGGCGAGCTCCAGGGCCTGCGCCATGCCGGGGCGTTTGCGCAGGCCGTACGCCTCGGTGAAGACGATCTTGGCGTTGGTGTGGCTTCGGCCGAAGGGATAAGGCGTCCGGGTGGACTGGCACTGCCGGGTGAACTGGTTGCGGTCGTAGTCGCCCCAACTGGCCCACGGGCGGGACCCGGCGTGGTGTTCGGTCGCCAGCAGCCGGCACGCCTCGGCGAAGCTGACCCCGCCGTCCACCTCCTGTTGGGTGAGGCCGGTCAGCTCCGTGCAGAACTCGCTGACCGTGGACCGGGCGGGGCGTACCAGGATCCGGTGCCGGGCGAGGCGTTCCGCGGTGGTCAGGTCGACGACGGTCAGCCCGATCTCGATGATCTCGCTGACCGCGCCCTGCGGTTCGCCGCGGGCCCAGCAGGTGGCCTCGATGTCCACGACGTTCAGGAGCCGCTCGGCCCCGGTGCTGTCCATGGCGGAAGCGTAGGGACGAGGGGTGGGCGGGGCACCTGGATTTTTCCTGCTGTCCTGGTCGTGGGGCCCCGGCGGAGATCAGGCCCGGGCGAGAGCCTCGTCCGGGCGGCTCGCCTCGGCGGCCGGGGCCTGGGCGGCCCAGCGGCGGGCGAGCACGGCGCAGACCATCAGCTGCAGCTGGTGGAAGAGCATCAGCGGCAGCACCATCAGCCCGGCCGCCGCGCCGGGGAAGAGGACGGCGGCCATCGGGACGCCGCTGGCCAGGCTCTTCTTGGAGCCGCAGAAGACGATCGCGATCAGGTCGCCCCGGTCGAAGCCGAGGCGGCGGCCGCCCAGCAGGGTGACGGTCAGGACCAGGGCCAGCAGCGCGGACTCGACCGCCAGCAGGGCGGCCAGCCGGGGCAGGGAGAGCGTGGCCCACATCCCGCCGACGACGGCGGCGCCGAAGGCGCTGTAGACGACCAGCAGGATCGAGCCGCGGTCCACCAGGGAGAGGACGGAGCGGTGGCGGACCGTCCAGGGGGCGATCCAGCGGCGCAGCACCTGGCCGGCGGCGAAGGGCAGGAGGAGTTGTTCGGCGATCTCCAGTACGGTGCCCGGCGAGATGCCGCCCCTGGTGTGCAGGAGGGCGGCGGCGAGCAGCGGGGTCAGGAGGATGCCGAAGAGGCTGGAGAAGGTCGCGCTGCAGACCGCGGCGGCGGTGTTGCCGCGGGCGATGGAGGTGAAGGCGATCGAGGACTGCACGGTGGAGGGCAGCAGGGTCAGGAACAGCAGGCCCTGGTAGAGCTCGGGTGGCAGGACGCTCGGTACCAGCAGGTGGGCGGCTGTTCCGAGCAGGGGGAAGAGGACGAAGGTGACGGCGAGCACGGTGGTGTGCAGTCGCCACTGCTTGAGTCCGTTCCAGGCCTCGCGGGCGGAGAGCCGGGTGCCGTAGAGGAAGAACAGCACGGCGACCCCGGCGGTGGCCGCGTCCGAGACGACCGGTGCGGCGGCGCCGCGGGCGGGGAGCAGGGCGGCGACCAGCACGGGGCCGAGCAGGGAGGCGATGAACGGGTCGATCCGCAGGCGGGAGCGGAGGAGGCGGAGCGGGGTGTTCGGGCGGATCGGGGTCTTCGGGCGGGGCATGGTTCTCCGCGCTGGTGGTTCGGCTGGGACGGCCTCAGCCTGCCGTCCGTTCGGGTGAGTGGGAATCCCGCTGGCCGCACTCACTGTCATCATGATTCGTGATATCAGCGGATAGGCTGGCCGGATGTTCGATCCGGTGCAGTTGAGGTCCTTCCTCGCGGTGGCCCAGACCGGCGGCTTCACCCGCGCCGCCCAACGGCTGGGGCTACGGCAGTCGACGGTCAGCCAGCACGTGCGGCGGCTGGAGGAGGCCGCCGGCCGGCGGTTCTTCCTCCGCGACACCCACTCCGTGCAGCTCACCGGCGAGGGCGAGGAGATGCTCGGCTTCGCCCGGACGATCCTGGAGGCGCACGAGCAGGCACTCGACCACTTCGCGCGGACGCAGGTGCGCGGGCGGGTGCGCTTCGGCGCCTCGGAGGACTTCGTCCACACCGAACTGCCGCAGATCCTGCGGGGCTTCCGGCGGCGCAACCCCCAGGTCGACCTCGAACTCACCGTCGGACTCAGCGCCGTGCTCTACGAGCAGCTGGCCGACGGGCGGCTCGACCTGGTCCTCGGCAAGCGCCCGCCGGGCGGCGACGCCCAGGGCCAACTGGTCTGGCAGGACCGGCTGGTGTGGGCCGCGGCGGAGGACTTCCGGCTGGACCACCCGGCGCAGCCGCTGCCGCTCATCGTCTACCCGCCGCCCAGCATCACCCGGGCCCGCGCCCTGGAGGCCTGCGAACGCGACGGCCGCCCCTGGCGGATCGCCTGTACCAGCACCAGCCTCTCCGGGGTCCGGGCCGCCGCCCTGGCCGGCCTCGGCGTGGTGCCGCACGCCCGCAGCCTGATCCCGTCGGGCCTGCGGCCGCTGCCCGACCAACCGGGCCTGCCGGACCTGGGCACCACCGACTTCGCCCTCACCACCGGGCGCACCACCGCCCGCGGCCCGGCCCGGGCGCTGGCCCGGGCCGTCCTCGCGGACGCCTTCCGGCTGCACCGCGCCCCCACGGCGGGGGAGGCACCGGCTGCTGGGGAAACCCGCTGGTGAGGGGCGTTCGGAGCAACGTAGACTCCCGTGCTCGTGACCGAGACCTCCGCCGCCGCTTCGATACCCGGCCCCGCTGACGTACCGCCCGGCCGGGCCGACGTGCCGCCCGCCGCGCCGCCGGCGGACGGGCTGCCGACCGCCGATGCCGAGCTCGTCGCCGCGGCCGTGTCCGCCGCCGGGCGGGGCATGGTCGGGCGGGAGACGGTGGCCGAGGTGGTGGCGCTGTGCGCCGTCGCCGGGGAGCACCTGCTGGTGGTCGGCCCGCCCGGGACGGCCAAGTCGGAGGCGGTCCGGCGGGTCGCGGCGCAGCTCGGCGGGCGGTACTTCGAGTACCTGCTCGGCCGCTTCACCGAGCCCAACGAACTGTTCGGACCGGTCGACCTGCGCCGCCTGCGGGAGGGCCGGGTCGAGTTCGAGACCGCCGGGATGCTGCCCGAGGCCGAGATCGCCTTCCTGGACGAGGTGTTCCTCGGCTCCACCGCCGTCCTGAACACCCTGCTCGGCCTGCTCAACGAGCGGGTCTTCCGGCGCGGTGGCACCGTGCTCGCCAGTCCGCTGCGGATCTGCGTCGGCGCGGCCAACCACCTGCCCGAGGACCCGGCGCTGGCCGCCTTCGCCGACCGGTTCCTCGCCCGGGTCTTCGTCGAACCCGTCGCCGACGGCCGGCTGGAGGAACTCCTGGAGGCCGGCCGCCGCCCGGCCGCGCCCGCCGTCACCGGCGACCTGCTCGGCGCCCTCGACCGGCTGACTGCGGCCGCCCGCCACTGCGACCTCGACGCCGTCACCCCGCTGCTGGCCACCGCGCTGCGCCGACTGCGCTCGGCCGGCGTCCCGGTCAGCGACCGGCGGGCCGTGCGCTCGCAGAACCTGGTCGCCGCGGCCGCCGTCCTGGACGGTCGCACCGCCGCCTCCGCCCGCGACCTCTGGGTGCTCCCGCTGATCGCCCCCACCGCAGACACCCAGGCGCTCGCCCGCGAGGCCCTCGCCGACCTGATCGACCGGGCCGCCAACCACAGCCTGGCGCACACCGCGGAGGAACTCTCCCGCAGCACCGCGGCCCGCGCCGAGCGCCTGCTGCGGACGGGCACCGCGCTGCTCGCCGAACACGGCGGGCTGTCGGACGGCCAGGACTCCCGGCTGCGGCTGGAGGCCGTGCTGCGCGAGATCGACGCCGGGTTCGACCCGGCGGACCTGCCGGCGCCGCTGACCGGGCTCCGGGCCGGGCTGGTCGCGGCGGTCACGGCGGGTGGGGTGGGCGCTGCGGGTGCGGTGGTCACGTCCGGCGTGGCGGTCACGGCGGGCGTGGCGGTCGCACCCTCGTGACCGGTGTCCCGCTCCGCTGGGAGCGCCGTGAACCACCGCTCGAACCGGTCGCCGTCCTCGCCCTCGGCGCTGCCGTCCCCGCCCTCGCGAGCGCGACGCGCGCCCGGCTGACGGCCGGGCACAGGCTTGCTGTGGCAGCCGACGGGACGGCGCTGCTGGTCCTCGGCGAGGCGCCGGACCTGCCCTGGGCCGACGGCGCCCGCTACCTGGGCGAGGACGACGGCGTGCTGGTCCCGACCACGGCCCGCCCGCAGCCCGGCGCGGCCCTGTGGCGGGTGGCGCTCGGGGCGGCGGACGGGCAGCTGTGCGTCCTCGTCCCCGGCCACGCGCTGGTCGGCGACCGGCCGGCGCCCGTCCGGGACCCGGCGGACCTGGACCGCTTCTTGGAGCCCGGCACCGGGGAGCCGGGCAGCGGGGAGCCCGGCAGCGAGGAGCCGGGAGGACAGGCCCCGCGCAGCGGTGCGGAACGGGTGTACGAGCAGTGAGGGCCTGGACGGTGGAGCCGTACGAAGTGGAGCGGAGCGCAAGCGTGGGCAGCGGGGCGACGGTCGGGGACCTGGACGGGCGGACGGTGCTGCCGGACGAACCGGCGCTCGGCCGGGTCGAGGAGCAGTGCGTGCGGCCGGCGCGGGTGCGTCGATCGTGACCGCCGCGCTCGCGCCCTGGGCCGGGACGCTGTCCGCGCTCACCCCCGAACTCGCCACCGCGCTGGGCCCCTTGCTGCGCCGCCTGGACGCCCTGATCGGCGCGCAGGAGCCCGTCGCCGGATCCGAGGGCGAGCCGGACGGCTACGGCGGCCTGGCCCGCGGCCGACGGCCGGAGCGGCTGCTGCCCGCCGAGTGGCTGCTCGCCGAGGAGTACCCGGAGGAGTTCCTGCGCCGCTGGAGCGAGGGTGAACTCCTGGAGCTGGAAACCGAGTTGCGCACCCCCGAGAGCCGCGGCCAGGTGGTCGTGCTGGTGGACGCCGGACCGGCCCAGGCGGGCGCGGCGCGGCTGGTCCAGCTGGCCGCGCTGCTCGTGCTGCACCGCCGGGCGGCGGCCCGGGGCAGCGAACTGCTGGTCGGCGTCCTGGGGGACCCGCCCGGGCGGCTGATCGGCGGCGACCTCGCCGAACTGCTGCCGCGCTGGCTCAAGGCCCGGCAGCACACCGACCCCGAACCCGAGGACGTCCGGTACGCGGAGCGGGCGCTGGACCCGGCCGCGCAGTGCTGGCTGCTCACCTCGCCCCGGCTGGCGGCCCGGCTGCCCGCCCGGCGGCGCACGGTGGCGAGCGAGGAGGCGGGCTGGAGCGCGAAGGGCGCCGCCGGAGTGACGGTCCGGGTGGACGGCGGGTCGGCCGTCGAGCTGCCGCTGCCCCCGGCGCGCGTCGCGGTCCGGGCCCTGCGTGGCCGCGGCTTCCGGGCCTCCGCCCAGCTCGACGCCCAACTGCCCGCCGTCGGCGGGGCGCTGCCCGCGTTCACCACCGGCGCGGCCACCCTGCTGGCCCGGGGCCGGCACAGCGATGTGCTGATCGCCCTGGCGCTGTCGAGCGCAGGGGCCCCCGACGGTGCCACTCGCCCGCGCCGCCACGAGCTGTTCGGCCCGGTGATCGCGGCCGCGCGCACCAGCGGGCGGCTGCTGGTGCTGTGCGTGCGCAACGACCGGCTGGAACTCCACGTCAGCGGACGGGCGTTGAGCGAATCCGACGGCTACCGGATCAAGTCGGCGGCCGTCGGCCTGCCGGAGATCGGCTCCCCGGAGTTCGCCGAGCTGATGGCCCGGCCGGTGCTGCCGCTGCTGCGCGAGGGCGACGCCCTGGTGCTGCCGGTGGCCGGCCGCTGGCGCCGGATCGAGCGCGGCGGGCGGGTGTCGGAGGTCGGACCGGTCGTCTCCACCGCGGGCGGCCACCCGTTCCGGTTCGCGCGGGAGCCCCGGCTGTCGCCCGTCCGGCTGCCCGCCGACGCGGCCGGGGCGCCGCACCTGGTGCACGGCGGCGGCTCCGTCGGCTGGTCGGCGGACGGGCGGACCTGGGAGGTCCGCCCGGCCCGGGGCGAGCAGCGCCGGATCCGCATCGGGGAGGGGGAGAGCGAGGTGATCGGACTGGTCGAGGACGGCTTCGAACCCGTCCTGATCACCTGCACCCGGGCCGCGGGGCTGGTCCGCGCCGTCCGGGCCGACGCGGTCCGCACGCTCACCGCGCTCTCCGGCGGTACGACCGCCCCCGCCGTCCACCCCCGATTGCCGCTGATCGCCGCCGAACCCCGCCCGGGCCGGGTGGTGGTGGCGAACGCGACCGACGGGCGCACCCACGCCGTGATCAGGAGCACCGACTGATGAGCAGTTCCACGACCGGCGGCCGCGTGGCGAGCAGCGCTGCGACCGGCGGTCCCGTGACGGGCGGCCCGGTCGTCGATGCGGCCGGGTTCCTCCTCGACGTGCCGCTGATCGGCGTCGCCGAGGCGGCCGAACGCGTCCTCGCGCACTGGCAGTCCGGCGCCCGGCTGAGTGAACTGCCGGACGGGCGCTGGCTGTTGCAGCTGCCCGAGCCGGTGCGGACCCGTACCGACCGGGCACCCGGCGCGCCGCTGCACGCCGTCGGCGGGGCGCTGGCGACGAGCCCGGGGCAGACCGGCCGGTCCGGTGAACTGGTGCTCACCAGAGGTGACCTGACGGAGCGTCAGGTGTTGGCCGAGCTGCCGGACGTGGACCCCTCGGACTGGTTGGACCTGGGCGGGCTCACCCTCCACCGACTGGGCCCGGTCGGCACCCCCGTCGAGGCCGAACCGGTCGGGACGGACCTGCCGCGCCCGGCCGCCGTGGACCTGCGCGCCGCGGCCGGCGTCCCCGGGCGCAGCCGGCGGGCGGGGCGGCTGCTGGCCGGGCCGCGTCCGGGTGCCGCGAAGGCGCGCCGGATCTCCGGGGTCGTGACCGGCCTGGTGTTCGCGCTGGGCCTGTCCTTCCTGGCCTCGGTCGTGGCGACGGGGGTGCCCAAGGGGCCCGTGATCGTCCTTCCGGTGACGATCGGCGCGATCGCCGGACTGACGTACCGCCGCCGCTCCCGGGCCCGTCCGGCCGGGCGCACCGGGCGGCCCGGCAGGCCCGGCAGGCCCGGCACCCGTGCCGCGGCGACGCGCGGCGCCGTCGACGGACGGGCGTGGTGGGCGTCCGTCGTACCGTTCGCACTGTGCCTGCTGTTCGGCGTCCTCGCCCTGGTGGCCGGCAGCCTCGGCGGCGGGCTCCTGCTGACGCTCCTCGGGTCACTCGGCAGCGCCCTGCTGGTGCTGCCGAGGATCCCGGCCTTCGCCGAACGCGTCCGCGCCGCCCAGGGGGCGGCGGCGGAGAGCGCCGGAGGCGTCGGTGCGGCCGGAACGGCCCCGGCCGCCCCCGCCCGGCGGCGTCCGCCCCGGCGCCCGGGCAGCCAGTGGCTGGCCCGGCTCGCCCTGCGCAGCCCCGCCGGGGCGCTCTTCCGGGAGCGCCACGCCCGCTACCTGCACCAGCTCTCCCGGTCCTTCCGGCAGCGCCGGTGGGAGGACGCCCTGCGCGACGCGATCCAGCTCTCCGGCGGCGCCGACGCGGGCCCGGAGCGGGGTCTGCTGACCCTGCGCCTGCCCGAGCGCTTCACGGGCGCCCTGCGGCCCAGCCCCCGGGAGCGCGGCGGGGCGCCGATGGCGACGCCGCTCAGCGGGCCGACCGTCCACGAGTACCTGACCGGCCTCTACCGGGAAGCCGCCGAGGCCCTGGAACGGGACGGGCGGATCGACGAGGCCGCGTACCTGCTCGCCGACCTGATGGCCGCGCCCGCCGAGGCCGTCGCCCTGCTGGACCGGCACGGCCGCACCGCCCAGGCCGCCGAACTCGCCGAAGGGCGCGGCCTGGCGGCGGAACTGGTGGTCCGGCTGCACTGGCGTGCCGGGAACCGGGACCGGGCCGTGCGGATCGCCCACCGGCGCGGCGCCTTCGCCACCGCCGTCGAGCGGCTCACCGCCACCGACCCGGCGGCCGCCCGGGACCTGCGTGCCGCGTGGGTGGACCACCGCCGCCGGGCCGGGGACCGGCTGGGCGCGGTCGAGGCGGCCTGGCCGGACGAGACCTTGCGCCCGGGCGTGCTGCCGGACCTCCGGGAGGCCGCCGAACTCGGCGGCGCGGCCCGCGGCCGGGCGCTGGTCCACCTGCTCGCGCTCGGCGAGGACGTCGCGGCGCCGGTCCGCGCCGCGCTCACCGCGGCCGGGCCGAGCATCGCCGGGCCGAGCGGCGCCGGGCCGCAGGTCACGACGCCGGACACCGCCGCGCCGCGCACCGAGCGCGCGGCCGCCGTCGCCGCCCTCGCCGAGCTGCGCTGCGCCGACCCGGCCCTCGACCGCGAGCTCGCCACCCTCGCCGTACGCTCCCTGGTGCGCACCGGCGGACTGTCCGGCCAAGCCGCCGTACGCTCCGAAAGCACCGTCCACAACCGGCTGTTGAAGCGCGCCGACCCGTTGGCCGCCGCCGACCTGCCGAAGCCCCGGCGGACCGGACCCGGCCGCGGCGGGGCGCTCGCCGTCACCGCCGCCGACCGCCCCGGCACCCTGCCCGTCCTGGACGCGGCCCGGCTGGACTCCGGCCTGGTGCTGGTGGCCTGCGGCCAGGCCGGCGTACGGCTGCTCGGCCCGGACGGCCGGACCCGCGCCCGCTGGGACGTGCCCGCCGAGCAGCTGGTGGTCGCCGACCACGGCGGCACCGCGCTGCTGGTCGCCCGCTACGGGGCGGTCCGCGAACTGTTCCGGCTCGACCTCGCCACCCGCCGGGTCGAGCGGTGGACGGCCCTGCGGGTGCGCGCGATCGTCCCCTCCTACGACGGCCGCCACCTGCTCACCGTCGACCAGGACGGCATCGCCGTGCTCGACACCGACGCCACCCGCCCGACCGTCGTCCACCGCGAACTCGGCAACGACCAGCAGGCGGTGGGCCGGATCGCCCGCACCCCCGCGAGCTGCGCCGTGGTCGTCCACACCCGGGCCGGCGGCCACACCGCCGAACTCACCGAACTGTGGCGCTGGGACCAGCCCGGCTGGGAGCTGCGCGCCCGCACGGCGGTCGACCTGGACGACGCCGACGACCGGGTGGCGCTCGCCGACGGACGGCTGCTGACCGCCCGGCCGGGCGAAGCCCCCGGGACGACGGTGCTCAGCTGGACCGGCCGGGGCAGCGCCGAGCGGACCGTCACCGGCCCCCCGGTGGTGCTCGGCGCCGACGGCGCCCACTGGGCGTTCACCGAGCGCGCCGAGGACGGCCTGCGGGCCACCGTCGGGAGCACCTCCGGGACCGCCTTCACCGCTCTGCTGCCCGGGGCGACGACCGACCCCGCGCTCCGGCTGCGCGCCCACGCCGGGGCGGTGACCTGCTGGCACCGCGGCGGGCGGGTGTTCGCGGTGCGCGCGGACGGCACGGAGCTGCTGGCCAACCTGCGGGTCACGGCCGGCTGACGGTGATTGTTCGGATGGAGTTCGAGGAGGTGGGCCGGTGTCCTGGCCGGTGGTGATCGTTCTCGTCCCGGCGGAGCGGCGTCCGGAACTGGAGTCGCGCTTCCGCGCGCTCGGCCCGTTCTGGCACTGGCCGACGCGGCAGGACGACCAGGTGCAATGGGGAGGCAGCGCGTACTCCCTCGACCTGTCGGGGGAGGTGCTGCGCGACTACGAGCCGGAGCACCTGGACGAGGTCACGGCCCGGATCGGGGAGCCGTACGCCGTCCGCGTGGCGAGCGAGTCGATGGACGCGGCCCGGGCCCTGCTGCGGCACGTCCTGCCGGGCCTCGCCGCGATCGTCGACACCGACCACTGGGAGCTCATCCCCTCCGACGACTTCCTCGGCCTGCTCGCCCGTCACCCCGGGTGGGACTGGCGCCGCGTCCCGAGCACGGAACTGCCCGGCGGGCCGGGGCCGTCGGGCGGGTCCGGGGCCGGGGACAGGTAGGCGTCCAGCCGGGCCGCGGCGGTGAGCATCGCCCGGCCCCGGGTGGTGAGGCGCTGCTGCCAGTCGTCCAGCGCCGCGGCCAGGGAGTCGGTGCCGCCCGCCGTGCGGACCTGCCGCACGACGGTGGTGATGTGGGCCAGCGGGTGGCCGCCGCGGCGCAGCAGGTGGGTCAGTTCGGCGTCGCGGACGTCCTCGGGGCGGTAGGAGCGGTGTCCGCCGGGGCGGTCGCGGGCCGGGGTGAGGATGCCGGCCGTCTCCCAGGTGCGCAGGGTGGCGGGGGTGAGGCCGAGCCGGTGGGCGAGTTCGCCGATGCTGAGCGGGCCGGGGAGGGAGCAGCCGGTCCCGGCCCGCTCGGTGGTCCGCCCCGAGGTGAGGTCCTCGACCGCCCGGCGGACGGTGGCGAGGGTCTCCCGGTCGCGCAGCAGCTGGGCGTGGCCCCGGTCGAGCGCCGTCAGGGCCTCGTCCGGACGGTCGGCGTTGACGGCGGACATCACCAGGGCCGCCGTCGCGTGCCCGAAGGCCGTGACGAGGGCGAGGAAGGCCCGCAGCGCGGCGGCGTGGCGCTCGGTGTAGATCCGGTAGCCGGTGGGGGTGCGCTCGGCGGGCGGCAGGAAGCCGTCGCGCTCGTAGTTGCGCACGGCCTGGGTCGAGAGGCCGTGCTCGCGGGCGAGGTCGGCAGGGCGCACGGCGGTGACCTCCGGATTTGAGACTTCTCATCGAGAATGCCGGGCCGAGACGCGGAAAGTCTCAACCGAGCTTTCAAGGATACGCTTGAGGTTCATGAGCCAGGACATCGGAGACTTCCGCACCCCTTCCTGCGAACTGCTGGCGCTCGGCGAGCCGACGCACCAGGAACCGGCCTTCGGGCTGGTCCGCAACCGGCTGTTCGCCCGACTCGTGGCCCAGGGCTTCCGCTCGATCGCCCTGGAGACCGACCGGGTGGCCGCACTGGCGGTGGACGACCACGTCCGGCACGGCGTGGGCACCCTCGACGCGGTGCTCGCCGAAGGCTTCACCCACGGCTTCGGCGCCCACCGGGCGAACCGCGAACTCGTCGCCTGGATGGGCGAGTTCAACCGCGACCGGGAGGCCGGGGAGCAAGTGGCGTGCCACGGCTTCGACCTCCCCACCGAGAACACCACGGCGCCCAGCCCGCGCCGCTACCTCGAACACGCCCGTGACTTCCTCCGGCTCGACCTGGACGTCGCCGCGCTGACGGGGGAGGACGAGCGCTGGGAACGCGAGGAGGCGATCCTCGACGCCGCCGCGTCACCCGGAGCCACTCTCGAGGCCGAACGACTGCGCCGCACAGCCGACGACCTGCTCAACCAACTCTACGTACGCGCACCGGACTTGATCGCAGCGACCTCACACGCCGAGTGGCTCCGGGCCGGTGTCCGGCTGCGGGCCGGGATCGGACTGCTGCGCTACCACGCCCAGGCGGCCGTCCAGGGCCTGGGGGCGAGCGCCCGGATCTCCGGTCTGATCCGGATGCGCGACGCCCTGATGGCGCAGAACCTGCTCGACATCCGCGCCGTCGAGGCCCGGCGCGGGCCGACCCTGGTGTTCGCCCACAACCGGCACCTCCAGCGCAACCCCAGCGCCTGGTCCCAGGGGGAACTGGACTGCGGCTGGAACGGCGCCGGCCACATCGTCGGCTCGCTGCTGGGGGAGCGCTACGTCTTCGTCGCGGGCAGCCTGGGGCGCAGCGCCGCGCTCGGGCTCGGCGAGCCGACTCCGGGGACGTACGAGGCACGGCTGCAGACCGGCGGTGGGGCCTGGCGGCTGACCGCCCCGCCGGTCCCGGGCACGGCCCGCACCCGCACCGACACCACCCCGCGCCAGGGCTACTTCCCGCTCGACCCGGAGACCCTCGACGGCGCCGCGGCGCTGCTGCACATCGTCGACGGCGCGGCGGCCGCCGGGTAGCGGCTCCTCACGGCCCCGGGTAGGCCGCCCGCAGATGGGCGAGCAGGGCGGCGGTCGGCGGCGCCGGGGGCCGCTCGCTCGGCCAGGCCAGCGCGACCCGCACCCGGGGGACGGGATCGGCCAGCCGCCGGACGGCCACGCCGGCGGCCGGCTCCCGGTCCGGCAGCACCGCCACGCCCAGTCCGTGCGCGGTGAGTTCGGCCAGCTGTGGCGGCGCGGCGGCCTCGACCGCCACGGTCGGGGCCGCGCCCGCCTCCGCGAGGGCGCGCTCCAGCGCCGTCCGCAGGCCGGTGCCGGGCGGTGTGCTCACCAGGGCGTGCCCGGCGAGCGCGGCGACGGGCAGCGGGCCGTCGCCGCGGGCGAGCGGGTGGTCCGCCGGGCAGAGCGCGACCAGCGGGACCTCCAGCACGGGGTGCAGGGCGAGTCCGGCCAGTGCCGTCCAGCCGTCGTCGTCCGCCCGCCCGCTCGCGACGGCGGGCAGGCCGATCACGGCGAGGTCGAGCCGCCCCTCGCGCAGGGCGCCGAGCATCCCGGCGGTGGTGTCCTCGGCGAGCGCGAAGTCGATGCCGGGGTGCTCCTGACGGAAGGCGGCCAGCGTGGTGGCGAGCCCCGGGAGGGCGCCCAGGGCGGGTGGCGGGGCGAGCGCCGCGCCCGCGACCATGCCGAGCCGTACCCGCCCGCACCGCAGGCCGTCGAACTCCTGCGCCGTCCGCCGGGCGGCCGCCGCGGCGGCGAGCGCGGCCCGGGCGTGCGGCAGCACCGCCTCGCCGACCCTGGTCAGCCGCACCGTGCGGCCCGAGCGGTCCAGCAGCCGGTGGCCCAACTCCCGTTCCAGCTGCCGGATCTGGGCGCTCACTCCGGGCTGGCTCAGGTGCAGCAGCTCGGCAGCGCGGGTGAAGCTGCCGTGCCGGGCGACGGTGACGAAGTACTGGAGCTGCCGGAGTTCCATAACCGATGATCATAGGTGGCAGAACGATCCGGTCTTGGACGGGCGGACGACTCCCGTCGCAGGCTGGGGACATGAACAGCGCGCAGCAGGACCACGGCGTCGAATGGATCCGCGAGCAGGTCGCGGGGGAGCGGCGCGACCTCGCCGAGGTGTTGGCCGGCCTCACCCCGCGGCAGTGGAACGCGCCCTCGCTGTGCGAGGGTTGGCGGGTCCGCGAGGTGGCCGCCCACATGGGCACCGGCTTCCGCTACTCCACCGCCCGGACCCTCGGGGAACTCCTCCGCTCCGGTGGGAACGTCCACCGGATGGCCGACCGGATCGCCCGCCGCGACGCCGCCGCCCTCACCACGGACCGGCTGGCCGCCGCCCTGTCCGAGCACGCCGGGCACCCCTGGCGGCCCCCGGTCGGCGGCCGGATCGCCGCCCTCGCCCACGACGCGGTGCACGGCCTGGACATCACCGTCGCCCTCGGCCTGCCGCCGCGCCTGCCCCTGCACCGCGGCACCGCCCTGCTGGGCGGGGTCTCGCCCCGCAGCCTGCGCTTCTTCGGCGCCCGGCTGGAGGGGGTACGGCTGCGCGCGACGGACGCGGACTGGTCGTACGGCCCCGGTCCGCTGCCGGTGGAGGGGCGGGCGGAGCACCTGCTCCTGGTGGCGTACGGGCGTCGGCTCCCGGCGGGCCTGTTGACCGGAGCGGGCGCGGAGCGCTTCACGGATCGGGCCGACCGGTGACACCGGCCGGCCCGGCCCCGCGCCGGGTGGCGCCCGGGTGTGGCGCCTGGGTGTGGTGCCCGGGATCAGAGCGAGTCGCAGTACCGCGCGAACGCGGCCCGGGTCCCGGCGCCGGCGTCGCCGTCGATGGCGCCGGTGTAGCCCCAGTTGCTCTTCAACCAGCGTTGCAGCGCCTCCACCGTGTGGGTCCCGACGATGCCGTCGATGGCGTCGGTGTAGCCCCAGTCGGCGCGCAGGAACCGCTGCATGGCCTGCCAGCTGCCGGTGCCGAGCTGGCCGTCGATGGCGCCGGTGTAGCCCCAGTACTGCTTGAGCGGGGCCTGGAGCTTGGCGGCCTGCGAGGTGCTCAGCCCGAGGTTGACGACCGCCGCCAGCCCGGCGGGCCCGGATTCCGCCGCCTGCTGGACGCCGGTCGGCGTCGCCGCGACGGCGGCACCGGCACCGGCCAGGCCGCCGACGGCGATACAGGCCACGGCCGTGGCACCGACGACCGCCTTCACCAGAACGTTCGAGCGCATGTGCAGCCCCCTTCGGGACACCCGTGGGACGGGTGACTTGTCTGGACACCGTCACTCTGGCACGGGTGCCGCCGCCCACGAACCGAACCGGGCCGGATGGCCGGTACTGCGCCCACACTGGCCGACCGGCGGAGCTTCGAACCCGAACCTCCGCCTCCACCGGCGGGCCGGGCCGGGGCGGGCCCTCAGACGGACTGTCCGACCGGCCGGATCACGACGGTGTTCACGTCGACGCCGGCCGGCTGGCGCACCGCCCACACGATGGAGTCGGCGATCTGGTCCGCGGTCAGGTTGAGGCCCTGGGGGGCGCCGCCCGCGCCCTCCCAGAAGTTGGTCTCCACCCGGCCGGGGGCGACCAGGGTGACGCCGATCCCGTCGGCGGTGACCATCCGGCGGGTGTTCTCGGCGAGGCCGGTCACCGCCCACTTGGTGGCGCCGTAGATGTTGCCGGGGGTGTGGACCAGGCCGGCGACGCTGCCGATCAGCACGATCCGGCCCTTGGACTCCTTCAATGCGGCCAGCGAGGACCGGATGAGCAGGGCCGGGCCGAGC
This sequence comes from Kitasatospora sp. NPDC001309, assembly GCF_042896295.1. Taxonomy (NCBI): domain Bacteria; kingdom Bacillati; phylum Actinomycetota; class Actinomycetes; order Kitasatosporales; family Streptomycetaceae; genus Kitasatospora; species Kitasatospora sp. NPDC001309. Next base: position 88,788 of record NZ_JBIAXC010000015.1, read on the forward strand.
ACGTTGGTGAGGACCATGTCACGCCAGCCGGCCGGGTCGCCGTCGGCGAGCGAGTCGTGGGTGGCGTAACCGGCGTTGGCGACGACGGTGTCCAGCCGCCCGAAGGTCCGGACGGTGGCCTGGACGGCGGCCTCGACGGCCTCGTGGTCGGCGGCGTCGGCGGCGACGGTGAGCAGGGTGTCCGGCTTCGCGGCCGCCTCCTCCGCGAAGCGGGCGAGCCGGGAGCCGTCGCGGCCGGTGACGGCCACCCGGTGGCCCTCGGCGAGCAGTCGGCGGGCGGTGGCGGCGCCGATGCCGCTCGAACCGCCGGTGATGAGGGTGACGGGCGAGTCGGTCACGGGGTGGTGCTCCTTGTTCCTCGGTGTGGAGCGGTGACCACTGTCCCTCTCTCCTCACGGGCCGGAAGCTGATCGTGTCGCGTCAAACAACGTATTGATCGTTTGTCGTGCCAGGCAAGATCCCGCCGGGGTTCTGGCCGAAAACCTTCGGGTCTGACGCCTTGTCGGCTTCGATCCGCCGGTGGCGGGGCCCGAGGATCTTGCTTTCGGTGCCCGGCCCCGGTCGGCGGGCCGTCGTCGGCCGGGGCCGGTGGGCTGTTCCCGTCAGCTCGCGCGCCCCGCCGCCCTCCGTGCCTACGATCGGAGGAGCCTCCCGCTCGCCGGACGAGCGCAAGGGTGCAGGCGAGACGGAAGCCAGGTAGCCGATGGCCCCGAGGTCCGTGCAGTGGCCGCCGTACGTGCGGCTGGCGCCGTGGTTGCTGATCGTCGGCGGGCTGGTGTGGGACGCGCTGGACCCGGCCGACTACTGGGGCGACCCGATGCTGGCGGCGGCGGCCGTGCTGGCCGGGGCGCTGCTGCCGCTGCGGGACGTCGTCGCGGTGGCGCTGGCGAACGTGGTCGGGATCCTGGTGCTGTCCGTGCGGGACGGCTCGATCGGGACCGGGAACGGCTACCTGGAGCTGGTCAACACCGCCTTCGCCGCGCTGCTGGGGATCGGGGTGAACCGGGTGGTGGCCCGGCACGGGCGCCGGCTGGAGCGGGTGCGGTCGGTGGCGGAGGCCGCGCAGCGGGCGGTGCTGCCGGAGCCGCCGGGGCGGGTGGCGGGGCTGGAGGTCGCGGCCTGCTACCGGGCGGCCCAGGACGAGGCGCTGATCGGCGGGGACGCGTACGCGCTGCAGGCCACTCCGTACGGGGTGCGGGTGGTGATCGCGGACGTGCGGGGCAAGGGGCTGCACGCGGTGGGGGCGGTGTCGGTGCTGCTGGGGGCGTTCCGGGAGCTCGCGCACCGGGAGCCGGACCTCGCCGGGCTCGCGGCGGCCCTGGAGCGCACGCTGGCCCGGGAGAGCGCCGGGCTGGGCGAGGAACTGCGCCTGGAGGGGTTCATCACCGCGCTGCTGGTGGAGTTCCCGCCGGGGGAGGCGGTCGCCCGGACCGTGGACTGCGGCCACCCCGGGCCGTACCTGCTCGGCGGCGGCGGGGCGGGGGTGAGCCGGTGGGACGCGGCCGACCCGGGGCTGCCGCTCGGGATGGGCGCGCTGGGGGCGGACGGCCCGGAGGCGGAGACCAGGCCCTTCCCGCCGGGGAGCACGCTGCTGCTGGTGACCGACGGGGTCACCGAGGCGCGGGACGCGGCGGGGGAGTTCTACGACCCGGTGCGCGGGCTGGCGCCGCTCGGGCCCTTCGAGGGGGCGGAGCAGGCGGTGGCGGCGCTGGTGGCGGACGTGGCCCGGTGGACGGGCGGACCGCGGGACGACGACATGGCGGTGCTGGCGGTCACCCGGCGCCGGCCGACCGACCCGGCGGACGCGGCGGACGCGGTGGATCCGACCGGATGACGGCGGCCGGGCACGGCTCCGAACGGTTACGCCGATATCACGGTGAGGTTACGGAAGCTGCCTACTCCACGGATTCCGGCCAACTTGAGGGGTGTTGGCCGGTGGCCGGAAAGCGGGTGTCCGGATATCGGACGACGAAATGGACGCGCTGGTCGGGGGCCGTCCGCGTCGGCCCGGAGAGCGGCGCAGGCCTTGGCGGGCAGGCCGGGCCGGGTGCGCGCCGGGGCATAAGGGCTCGTAAGGGGGGCGTCGGGGCCGGTCGCCGTGGTGGCGGGATCCGGCCGAGCCGGGGATCGTCCGGAAAGGGACCTGTTGCTTGCCCCGTGTCGAATGCGTGACCGAGAGTCGCATCGATGAACGAGAAGCCTCACTCCCGTCAGGCCCGTCTGTTCGGCCACCGCGACTTCCGGCTCCTGCTGACCGGAGCGGCGGCGGCCCAGACGGGCAGTCAGGTCACCCTGGTCGCGCTGCCCTTGGTGGCCGTGGTGGTGCTCGACGCCACCCCCTTCGAGGTCGGCCTGCTCACCGCCGCCGAGACCGCGGCCTTCCTGCTGGTCGGCCTGCCGGCCGGCGCCTGGCTGGACCGGATGCGCAAGCTCCCGGTGCTGATCCGCGCCGACGTGGTGCGCGGCCTCGCGGTCGGCTCGATCCCGCCGGCGGCGGCCTTCGGGGTGCTCACCATGCCCCAGCTCTACCTGGTCGCGCTGGTCACCGGGGTGGCCACGGTCTTCTTCGACGTGGCCCACCAGTCCCTCCTGCCCGCCGTCCTGCCGCGCGAGCAACTGGTCGCCGGGAACGGCGCCCTGGAGACCGTCCGCTCCTCGGCGCAGATCGCCGGGCCGGGCCTGGGCGGCGGACTGGTCCAGCTGCTCGGCGCACCGCTCGCCATCGTCGCCGACGCCTGCGGCTACCTCGCCTCGGCGCTGCTGCTCGCCCGGATCCGGGTCGAGGAGGAGCTGCCGGAGCCGGAGCCCGGCCGTTCGCTGCGGGCCGAGGTGGCCGAGGGCGTGCGCTTCGTGCTCGGCCACCCGCTGCTGCGGGCGATCGCCACCGCCACCGCCGTGTCCAACCTGTTCGCCGCCGTGCTGATGGCCGTTCAGACCGTCTTCTGGGTACGGGTGCTCGACCTGTCGCCCGGGGCCATCGGCGCCCTGCTGTCGGCCTCCGCCGTCGGCGGGCTGGCGGGCGCGCTGTGCGCGGGGCAGCTGTCCCGCTGGGTCGGGCAGGCCCGGCTGATCTGGCTGGCCACCGTGGTGACCGCGCCGTTCGCGCTGCTGTGGCCGCTGTCCGGCGGCGGTCCCGGCGCCGTGCTGTTCGGTGTCGGCTCCGGCGTGGTGCTGTTCGGCGCGGTCGCGTACAACGTCGCCCAGGTGAGTTTCCGGCAGAGCGTCTGCCCGCCCGAACTGCTCGGGCGGATGAACGCCACCATGCGCTTCCTGGTCTGGGGCACCCTGCCGATCGGCGCCCTCGCCGGCGGGGCCGTCGCCGACTGGGCCGGACCGCGCGCCGCGCTGTGGCTGTGCGCGGTGGGCTTCCTGCTGGTGCCGGTGCCGCTGCTGCTGTCGCCGCTGCGGCGGATGCGCGACCTGCCCACCGGGCCGGCCGGATCCGGACCCGGGGTCGAGGCCGAGGCCGAGGACGGTGAGGACGACGTCCGACAGCCCGCCGTGAGCCCCACCGCCGCCCCCTGACCATCCGCCCCTGACCCCCTGACCCCCTGAACCCCTGACCGACGAACCGAACCGTCCGAGCCGACCGAACCGTCCGAGCCGACACCGGAAACCGGAGACCGTTCCGTGCACGCCAGCATCACCGCCGCCTACCTCGCCCGGTACCGCGCCGCTGCCGCCGACTCCCCGGTGGAACTGCTCCCGCTGACCGGCGCCCAGCGGCGGTTCCTGATCACCCGCCGACTCGCCCCGCAGACCCGCTCCGACGTCGCCCCGCTGTTCTTCGCCTACCCCGCCGACGCCCTCGACCTGGACCGGCTGGGCCGCGCCGCCACCGCCGTCGCGGCCGCCCACCCGGCGCTGTGCGGCGCCTTCGTGACCGTGCGCGGCACCCCCGTGCTGCGCACCGGCGGCCCCTCCGTCGAGGTCGCCCGGATCGACGTGGACCCCGGCGCCGGCACCCACCGGGCGCTGCGCGCCGCGCTGCTGGACTGGCCGCTCGACGGGCCCGCGCTGCGCCTGCTGGTGGCCCGGGAGCCGGACGGCGGCGAGGACCTGCTCGCCCTCGCGCTGGACCACGCGGCCTGCGACGAGCAGTCGCTCGGGGTGCTGGTCGGCGAACTCGCCGAGGCCTACCGGCGGGACGAGCCGCCCGCGCCCGGCCCCGGCCCGCAGGCCGTCGCCGACTTCCGGGAGGCCGTCGAACTCCAGCTGGCCGCGGAGGAGTCCGCCGCCGGTCCCGCCGCCCAGGCCCACTGGGGGCGCCGGCTCGGCGGTCTGAGCGGGGCGGGCGGCGGCGCCGCGCGGACCACCGGCATGCTGGTCGAGCGGCTGCCCGCCGTCCCGGCGAGCGCCCGCGGCGCGATCTTCCCCGCCCTGCTGGACGCCGTCGGCGCCGCCGCCCGGCGGCTGCACCGCGTGGACGGCCCGCTCGCGCTCGGCTACCCGTGGGGCGGCCGCCCGCCCGGCGCGCCCGCCGCGCTCGGCTGTTTCCTCAACACCCTGGTGCACGCCGTGCCCACCCGGCCCGCCACCGACCTGGAAGCGCTCTGCGACGACTGGTGGGACGACCTCGACCACGCCGGAACGCCCTTCGACGAGGTGGTTCGGGCCGCCCGGGTCGCCGGTTCGCCCTGGTCCGGCGGGCTGGACGCGATGCTCACCTTCGAGGACCTCCAGCGCCGCCCGCCGCTGGTACTCGGCGGCGTCCCCGGCCGCGAGGTCCACCTCGGCGGGCGCCCGCTCGCCGCGCCGACGGCCGTCTCCGCCTCCCACGGCGAGGAGCTGACGGTCCGCCTGGCCTGGGACGACGAGCGCTTCCCGGCCGCCGACGCGGAGGCCGCCTTCGCCGACCTGCTGGCCGTGCTGAGCCGCCACCTCTGACCGCCACCTCCGGCCACCCACGCCCGGCCACCCTCCTCCGGCCGCCACCCCTCACCGTCGCCTCCAGCCGTCACCCCTGGACGCCACGGCCCCTCAGACCCCATCCTCCCCAAGGACCACATCCACTCCAAGGACCCCGGGCCGCACCCTCACCCCGGTGCGGCCCGCCCCCACCGGCCGCGTCGGGACCACCCCACGCCCGCGCCCGGCCACCGCAGTGCCGACACGCCCACCACACAAGGGAATCATCCATGTTCGCACTCTCTCCGTCGCAGGAGATCGTCTGGCTGCACGAGCAGATGCAGCCGGGCAGCCGCGCCTACAACTTCACCGGCGTCCTCGACCTGTGGGGCACCCTCGACCGGGACGCCCTGCACGCCGGCCTCACCGCCGTGCTGGCCCAGCACCCCGGCCTGCGCCTGGAGTTGGTGGCCCGGGCGGAGGGCCTGCCCGGCCAGCGGGTCGCCGAGGACTGCCCGCCGGAGCTGCGGCACAGCGACTTCACCGCCGAGGCCGACCCGGAGGCCGTGTTCCGGACCCTGCTCGCCGCCGAGGCCGAGGAGCCGCTGGACACCGAGCGGGCGCCGCTGCTGCGCTGGCACCTGGTCAAGCTCGCCGACGACCACCACCGGCTGATCCACGTCGAGCACCACCTCGTCCACGACGGCCACTCCTTCGCGATCTTCCTGCGCGACCTGTTCACCGTCTACCGCGCCCACGTCCTCGGCGAGTCCTACGAGTTGGCCACCGCCCCCTCGTACGAGCAGCACGCCCGCACCGAGGCCGACCCGCAGGCCCGCGAGCGCGCCCTCGCCTTCTGGACCAAGGAGCTGGCCGACGCCCCGCGCGAGGTCACCCTGCCCGGGCTGGCCCACCCCGGCGTCGAGCGCCGCCACCGCGGCGGGCAGCTGCGCCAGTCGATCGGCGCCGACCTCGCCGAGCGGCTGCGCGAGCGCAGCCGGACCGACGGCCACACCCCGTTCAGCACCCTGCTCGCCCTGTTCGCCGAACTGCTGCGCCGGCACAGCGGCCACCGCGAGGTCACCGTCGGCACCGCCGTCGGCAACCGCCCCGAGGGCTTCGAGGGCACCGTCGGGATGTTCGTCAACACCGTGCCGCTGCGCCTGCGGCTCGACCCGGCCGCCTCCGGCACCGAGGCCGTCGACGAGGTCACCGACGTCCTGATGCGCGCCCTGCCCTACCAGGACCTGCCGGTGCAGGAGCTCACCCGCCGGCTCGGCCTGCACACCGGCGGCGCCGACAACCCGCTGTTCAACGTGATGTTCAGCGCCCACGACGCCGCGCTGCCCGACGTCCAGGCCCCCGGCCTCGACGTCTCGCTGTACGAGGGCTTCAACACCGGCACCACCCGCTTCGACCTCGACCTGGTGCTGCTGCCCGACGACCGCCGGGTGGTCGGCGAGAAGCACGGCGTCGCCGGGATGACCCTGATCTGGGACTACGACGCCGAGCTGTTCGGCGAGGCCAGGGCCGTCCTGCTGTCCGAGCGCCTGTTGGAGCTGCTGCGCCGCTACCTGGACGACCCGGAGACGGTGCTCGCCGCGCTGGCCCCCGAGCCCGCGGCCGAGCCCGCCGCCCCGGTCGTCCCGGTCGGCCTGGACCCGGCCGCCGCCCACGACCCCACCGCGCTCGCCCTGCTGGCCGGAGCCGAGCGCATCACCTACGGCGAACTGGACCGCCGGGTCGGCGAGTTGGCCGACCGGATGCGCGCCGCCGGAGTCACCCCCGGCCAGCCGGTGGCCGCCGTCCTGCCGCGCGGCACCGACAGCGTGGTCGCCCTGCTGGCCTGCCTGCGCCTGGGCGCCGTCCACGCGCCGCTGTCCACCGAGGACCCGGCCGCCCGGCTGGGCCTGCTGCTGGAGCGGCTCGCCCCCGCGCTCGTCCTCGCCACCCGGCAGAGCGCGCTCGCGCTGCCCGCCGAGGGCGTCACCCCGGCGCTGCTGGACGGCCCCGCCTTCCCGAAGGCCGAGCCCGCCGCCGTCCTGGAGGGCGGCGCGTACGTCATCCACACCTCCGGTTCCACCGGTGTGCCCAAGCCCGTCCTGGTCGGCCGCGAGGCCCTCGCCGGGTACGTCGCCGCGGTCGCCGCCCGCTACGAACTCACCGCCGCCGACCGGGTGCTGCTGTTCGCCCGGCCCTCCTTCGACGTGTCGCTGGAGGAGGTGCTGCCCGCCCTCGCGGTCGGCGCCGCCCTGGTCGTGCCGCAGCGCGAGGTGCCCACCGGGCCCGAGCTGGTCGCCGTGCTCGCCGCCCGCGGCGTCACCGTCGCCAACCTGCCCACCAGCTACCTGCTCGCGGTCCGCGAGGACCTGCGCGAGGCGCTGCGCGACGGCCGCTGGACGCCGCGCCTGCTCGTCCTCGGCGGCGAGCGGCTGCCCGCCCGCGCCCTGGCCGGGCTGACCGAGGCCACCACGGTGCTCAACGCCTACGGCGTCACCGAGGCCACCGTCACCTCCACCGTCCACCGGGTCACCGCCGAGGACGTCGCCGAGGACGGCGAGATCCCGCTCGGCGCCGAACTCGACGGCGTGCGCCTGCACGTCCTGGACGAGACGCTGCGCCCGCTCCCGTACGGCTGCGTCGGCGAACTGGCCGTCAGCGGAGGCCTGCTGGCCGAGGGCTACGTCGGCCTGCCGGAGCCCACCGCGGCCCGCTTCATCACCGTCCCCGGCCTCGACGGCGCCCGGGTCTACCGCACCGGCGACCGCGGCTACCGCGACACCGAGGGGCGCCTGCGCTTCCTCGGCCGCGCCGACAACCAGGTCAAGCTGCGCGGCCACCGGATCGAACTGGAGGAGATCGAGGCCGCCGCCTCCGCCGAACTCGGCGGCCGCTCCTGCGCGGTGCTGCTGCACCACGACCCGCAGACCGGCCCCCGGCTGGTCGGCTTCCTGGAAGGCGCCGACCGCCCCGACCAAGCCGCCCTGCACGACGCGCTGGCCCGCCGGCTGCCAGGCGGACTCGTCCCCGCCACCTGGACGGCCGTCGCCGCGATGCCCACCCTGCCCGGCGGCAAGCCCGACCGCGCCGCCCTCGCCCGGCTGGCCGAGCAGGCCCCGGCCGAGCGGGAGCAGGACAGCGCACCCAGCGTCTTCGCCGACCCCGGCCAGGAGCTGATCGCCAGCGCCTGGCGCGAGGTGCTCGGCCACGACCGCTTCGGCGCGGACTCGCACTTCTTCGAGGTCGGCGGCCACTCGCTGCTCGCCGCCCAGCTCGCCGCCTTCCTGGAGCCGCACCTGGGCAGCCGCCCGCCGCTGCGCACCCTGTTCCGGCACGCCGTCCTGGCCGACCAGGCGCGCGTCCTGACCGGTGGCGCGGCATGAGCGCCCCGTCCGCCGTCCTGGAGGACGGCCACCGCGAGCTCGTCGAGGCCTTCGAGAGCTTCATCCGCCGCGAACTCGTCCCGCTCGCCGCCGAGTTGCCGGAGACCGCCGACCAGGTCCCGGGCGACCTGCGGTCCTACGTCCGCAAGCGCTCCGCCGCGCTCGGCTTCTACGCCGGCGACTACCCCGAGGAACTCGGCGGCGCCGACATGCCGTTCACCGCCGTGGTGCTGCTGCACCACGCCGCCGGGCGCAGCGGCTGCGTGCTCGCCCCCTACGCGCTGGCCGGCTCCGACGGGCCCAGCCCGCTGCTGCGGCACGGCACCCCCGAGCAGATCGAGCGGCACCTGGTCCCGCTGGTGCGCGGCGAGCAGACCCGCTGCCTGGCGCTCACCGAACCGCAGGCCGGCTCGGACGCCTTCCACCTCACCACCACCGCCGTGCGCACCGGCGACGGCTGGGTGCTGAACGGGCGCAAGACCTTCGTCAGCAACGCCGAACACGCCGGGATCGCCCTGGTGGTGGCCGCCACCGACCTCGGCGACGGCAAGGGCCCGACCGCCGGGGCGACCGCCTTCGTGCTGCCGATGGACCAGCCCGGCCTGCGGATCGGCCAGCGCTACGAGGGGATGTCCGGCGAGCCGCTGTTCGAACTGCTGCTGGACGGGGTCACCGTCGGCCCGGAGGCCGTGATCGGCGGCGAGGAGGGCATCGCCGCGGCCACCGCCCTGGCCATGGACAGCCTCTCCCGCGGCCGCCTGGTGGTCGCCGCGATGTGCAACGGCATCGCCGAGCACGCGCTGCGGATCGGCGTCGAGTACGCCCGCGAGCGGCGCGCCTTCGGCAAGGTCATCGGCGAGTACCAGCACATCCAGGAGCACCTGGTGACCACCCGCGCCGAGGTGGAGTGCGCCAAGCTGCTCACCCTCGCCTGCGCCCGGCTGGTCGACGAGGGCACCGAGGCGCCCGAGAACGCGGCGCTCGCCAAGCTCACCTCCTCCGAGACCGCCGTCCGCGCGGTGGACCGCTCGCTCCAGGTCCACGGCGCCACCGGCTGGGTACGCGGCCACCCCTTGGAATTCCTGTACCGCTACGTCCGGATGACCACGATCATCGAAGGGACCTCCGAGGTCCAGAAGGTGATCATCGCCCGCTCCATGGGCCTGAACTGACGGTTTCTCGTACGTATCTGGAGACGATGATGGAATCCCTGAGCATCGGCTACGGCCACCCGCACCAGGACGGCGCGCTCCTCGACCTGTTCACCACCTGGGCGCACCGCACCCCGCAGGCGCCCGCCCTGATCGACGGCGGGCGCACCCTCGGCTACGCCGAACTCGACCGCCTCGCCGACACCGTGGCGGAGTCCCTGCGCGGCAAGGTCGGCGCCGGAGACCTGGTCGGCGTCTGCCTCGGCCACTCGGCGGAGCTGGCCGCCGTCACCCTCGCGATAGCCAAGCTCGGCGCCGTCCACCTGCCGCTCGGCCCGCGCCCCGGCGAGAAGCGCCTCCAGGCCGTCGCCGAGCAGCTGCGCCCGGCCTGCCTGATCGGCGACGCCGCCGTGCTGCCGCCCGGCGGCGAGCGGCTCGAACTCGACCTGCCCACCCCCGGCCTGCTGGCCGCCCTGACGCCCGGTGAGCAGGCGAGCGTGCCGGTCGGCACCCACTACGCCGTGCTCACCTCCGGCTCCACCGGCACCCCCAAGGCCGTCGCCGTCACCGAACCGGCGCTCGGCGCGCTGCTGCACTGGTACCGCGAGCTCACCGGCCTCGGCCCGGGCGAGCGGCACAGCCTGCTGATCGGGGTGGCCTTCGACCCGCACGTGATGGAGCTGTGGGCCACCCTCACCTCCGGCGCCGCCCTGGTCGTCGCCCCCGAGGCCGTCCGCTGGGACTCCGGCGCGCTCACCGACTGGCTGGGCGAGGCGGGCATCACCGCCGCCGTGCTGCCCACCCCGCTGGCCGAGCCGATCCTCGACCGGCCCTGGCCCGCCGGGCTGGCGCTGCGCCACCTGATGATCGGCGGCGACCGGCTGCGCCGCGCCCCCGGGGCGGAGGTCACCGCCACCGTCCACAACGCGTACGGCCCCGCCGAGGCCACCGTCGCCACCACGGTGCACACCATGGCGCCCGGCGGCGACCACGGCGCCGACGCGCCGCCGATCGGCCTGCCGATCGCCGGCGCCGTCGTGCTGGTCACCGACGAGGAGGGCAACCCGGTGCCCAGAGGGACGGCCGGGGAGCTGCGGATCGGCGGCCGGGGCCTGGCCGCCGGCTACCTCGACCCCGAGCTGACCGCCCGCCGCTTCGTCCAGGCGCCCCCCGGGGTGGACGGCACCGACCGGGTCTACCGCACCGGCGACCGGGTGGTGATGCGCGCCGACGGCGTGCTGGAGTTCCACGGCCGGCTGGACGACCAGGTCAAGGTCAGCGGGGTGCGGATCGAACCCGCCGAGGTGGAGGCCGCCTTCGAGCGCGACGACCGGGTCCGCCGCGCGGTGGTCGCCGCCGAGACCGCGGCCACCGGCGGCGTCCGGCTGCTCGCCTTCGTCCAGGCCGAGCCCGACGCCGAACCGGCGAGCCTGCTGGAGGCCGTCCGGCCCTGGCTGCCCGAGCAGGCCGTGCCCTCGGCCGTACGGCTGGTCGAGACCTTCCCGCTGGACCCCAACGGCAAGGTGGACCGCGCGGCGCTGCTGGCCGCGCTCGCCGCCGAGCCCGAGGCCCCGGCGGCCGCCGGCGAGGACGGCGACACCGCGGTCGAGCGCACCCTGGTGAAGCTCTGCCGCGAGCTGCTCGGCCGCGCCGACCTCGGCCCGGGCGACAACTTCCTGGCGTCGGGCGGCAACTCGCTCGCCGCCGCCCGACTGCTGGAGTCCCTGGAGGGGGAGTACGGCGTGCGGCTGCGCGCCCCCCTGCTGCTGCGCCAGCCCGACCTGCGGGCGGTCGCACGGCTCATCGAGGAGCGGATGCCCAGCGCGTCCCTCGCCTGAGGACCCGGAGCCGTCCCGCACACCGGGCCCCGTCCGGCCCCGTGCGGGACGGCTCCGCCCCCGGAGCGGGACGGCTCCGCCGCCGCCGCGCCCCCGTCGCACCTCCCGATCTGACCTGCGGCGCCCCCGGCCCCAGCGCCGGGGCGCCCGGAAGGGACCCAGCCATGACGCCCGTCCTCCCCACCCTCCCCGCGCTGGTCGCCCGCCAGGCCGAGCAGCACCCGAGCGCGCTCGCCCTGACCGACGGCGCCACCTACCTCACCTACCGCGAACTCCACGACGCCGCCGGCCGCCTGGCCGCCGTCCTGGCCGCGCGCGGGATCGGCCCCGGCAGCGCCGTCGGCCTGCTGTGCGCCCGCTCGGCCAGGTTCGCCGTCGCCCAGCTCGCCGTCTGGCGGGCCGGCGGCCTCGTCGTCCCGCTCGACCCGGCCTACCCGCGCCCGCGCATCGCCGAGATGACCGCCGACGCGCAGGTCCGCCTCGTCCTCGGCGACAAGGCGCTGCTCGCCGACGCCGCACTGCCCGCCGAGCGCACCCTGGTGCTCACCGAACGCGGCACCGAGGAGACCGGCGCGGCGGTGCCCGACGCCGCCGAACCGGACGCGCCCGCCCTGCTCTACTACACCTCCGGCTCCACCGGCCGCCCCAAGGGCGTACTCGTCCCGCACCGCGCCGTCACCGACCTGGTCACCGCCCCCGACGGGCTCGCCCTCGGCCCGCGCGACCGGGTGCTCTTCCACTCCACCCCCTCCTTCGACGCCGCCACCTTCGAACTCTGGGCGCCGCTCGCCCAGGGCGCCGCCGTCGCCGTCTCCCCGGCCGAACGGCCCAGCGCCGAGGAACTCGTCCGCGACGTCGAGCGCTTCGGCGCCACCACCGCCTTCATCACCACCGCGCTCTTCCACCACCTGGCCGCCAAGGAGTCCCGGATCTTCGGCGTGCTGCGCACCCTGGCCGTCGGCGGCGAGGCGCTCGCCCCCGAGTACGCCGGGGCCGTGCTGCGGGCCTTCCCCTGGCTGGAGCTGTACAACGTCTACGGGCCCACCGAGGCCACCACCTTCACCACCGCCCACCGGATCACCCCCGCCGACTGCGCGGGCGGCCCCGTCCCGATCGGACGCACCTTCGGCGGCGCCCGCGCCCTCGTCCTGGACGAGCGGCTCGCCCCGGTCGAACCCGGCACGGTCGGCGAACTGTGGATCGGCGGCGGGCGGCTCGCCCAGGGCTACCTCAACCGGCCCGAACTGACCGAGGAGCGCTTCCGCGAACTCCCCGGCGGCGGCCGGGCCTACCGCAGCGGCGACCTGGTGCGCCAACGCCCCGACGGCGCCCTGGAGTTCCACGGCCGCACCGACGACCAGGTGAAGGTCCGGGGCTTCCGGATCGAGCCCGGCGAGGTCGAGCAGGCCCTGCTGCGCTTCCCCGAGGTCGCCGAGGCGGCCGTGGTGGTCCGCCGCGCCGGACAGGCCGACGCCGCGCTCACCGCCTGCGTGGTCCTCGCCGAGGGCGCCGGGGCCGCCGCCGAAACCCTGCGCACCCGGCTCGCCGAGCTGCTGCCCGCCCACCTGGTCCCCACCGCCTGGGCCGTCCTGCCCGCACTGCCGCTCAACGGCAGCGGCAAGATCGACCGCCGCGCGCTCGCCGCCGCCCCGGACCCGGCGGCGGAGCGCACCGGCGTCGAGGTCGACCTCACCCCGATCCAGCGGGTCGTCGCCGAGGCCTGGAGCCGCGCCCTGGAACGCCCGATCACCGACCCGGCCGCCGACTTCCTCGCCGAGGGCGGCCACTCGCTGCTCGCCATGTGGGTCGTCGACGACCTCGCCGGCGAGTTCGGCATCGACCTGTCCCTCGCCGACTTCCTCGGCCACCCCACCGTGGCCGGCCAGGCCGAACTACTGGAACGCGCCCTGCGGGACGCCGACGACACCCAGGGAGCACCCCAGCGATGAGCAACGACCAGAACGACCTGCTGCGGCGCGCCCGCAACCGCCGCACCGCCCTCGCCCCGCAGCGCCCGGCCGCCGCCGCCGACGTCGACGCCGGCCCGGCCCCGCTCTCCCACGCCCAGCAGCGGATGTGGCTGATGGAGCACCTCGGCCAGGGCGGCGCCCTCTACAACGTCCCGATCGCCACCCGGCTGCGCGGACCGCTCGACCGGGCCGCCCTCGCCACCGCGCTCACCGGACTCACCGAGCGGCACGCCGTCCTGCGCACCCGCTACCCGCGCCGCGGCGAACAGCCCTACCAGCACCTCGAAGCGGCCGGCCCCGTCCCGCTGGCCGTCCTGGACGCCACCGGCGACGGCACCGGGCAGCTGGCCGCCGAGGCCGCCCGCCCCTTCGACCTCACCGACGGGCCGGTGCTGCGCGCGCTGCTGCTGCGCCACGCGCCCGAGGACCACACCCTGCTGCTGACGATCCACCACATCGCCGTCGACGGCGGCTCGCTGCCCGTCCTGGCCGCCGACCTCGCCGAGCTGTACGCCGCCGCCCGCGACGGCGTCGAACCCCGGCTCCCGGCGCCCGGCATGCCGTACGCCGAGTACGCCCGCCAGGAGCGCGCCCGCGACACCGAACTCACCGCCGCCGCCGACGCCCTGGCCGCCCGGCTGGCCGGCGCCCGCCCGCTGCCGCTGCTGCGGCCGGTCGCCCCCGGCGCCCGCGACCGCCGGGCCGGCCTGCACGCCGTGCCCCTCGACCCCGCCACCGTCGAGGGCCTGCGGCAGCTCGGCGCCCGGCACGGCGCCACCCTGTTCGCCGTCGTCCTCACCGCCGCCTTCGCCACCCTGCGCACCGCCGGCGGCCAGGACGACCTCACCCTCGGCTGCGCCAGCGGCCACCGGGCCCGCCCCGAACTGCGCCGCACCGTCGGCCTGGGCGTCAACACCCTCGCGGTGCGCGCCGAACCCGCCGGGGACGCCTCCTTCGCCGAGGCGCTCGCCCTGGTGCGCGGCGCCCTGCTGGAGGCCCAGCAGCACCACCAGGTGCCCTTCGACCTGGTGGTCGAGCGGCTCGGCGCGGCGGCGCGCGGCGCCGACGGCACCCCGCTGCTGTCGGCCAGCTGCGACCTGGTCCAGCCCGCGACCGCCCTGACGCTGCCCGGCCTGGACGCCGAACACGTCGACGTCGACCTGGAACTCGCCAAGTTCGACCTCACCCTGGTCCTGGAGGAGGGCCCGCGGCCGCGCTGCCTGGTCCAGCACGACCACGCGGCCCTGGACGGCGCCACCGCCGCCCGACTGGCCGAGGCCTTCGCCGCCGTGCTCCGCGCGGTCGTCGAGGACGCGGACCGCCCGCTCGCCGAACTCCCCGGCGAACTGCTGGCCCGCGCCGACCGGCACCCGGTGCTGGAAGCCCTGGCGGCCCACCCCGGGGTGGCCGACGCGGCCGTGGTGGAGACCGCCGACGGCCCGCCGCTCGCCTACGCGGTGGTCCGCGGCGCGGTCGCCCCCAGCGGCACCGACCTGCGCGCCCGGCTCCGGGCCGCCGTCCCCGCCGCCGAACTCCCGCTGGCCGTCACCCTGCTGGACCACATCCCGCGCGGCGCGGACGGCGCCGTCGACCGCGGCCGCCTGCCCGGCGCCGCCGTCACCGCGGCCCGCGCCGCTGCCGCCACTCCCGCCGGCCGGGCCGAGGCGGCCCGCGCCACGGTCGCGACCGGCCCGCTCGACCTGGTCCGCACCGCCTTCGGCGAACTGCTCGGCAGCGTCCCGCCCGCCGACGGCGACTTCTTCGCCCTCGGCGGCCACTCGCTGATCGCCGTCCAGCTCGCCGAACGCCTGCGCACCCGCGTCGGCGTGCCGCTCACCGGCCTCGACATCCTGGAGCACCGCACCCCGCGCGCCCTCGCCGCCCTGCTCGCCGCCCGCGAGGAGGAACGCCGCGCCGCCCTCACCCGCGTCGACGGCCTCCACAGCACCGAGCCGCGCACCGGCACCGTGCTGCTCACCGGCGCCACCGGCGGCGTCGGCGCCGCCGTGCTCCAGGAACTGATGGCCCAGGGGCGGCCGGTACGCGTCCTGGTCCGCCCCGAGTCGGCCCACCTGCCGGCCCTGCACGGCGCCGAGATCGCCGAGGGCGACCTCGCCGACCTCGACAGCCTCCAGCGCGCCGTCAAGGGCGTGGACGCCGTCATCCACTCCGCCTGCACCTTCACCGACCACGAGGTCGACACGGCCGCCATGCGCGCCCTGCTGGACGGCTGGTCCGGCGGCCCGTTCGTCTTCGTCAGCAGCATCGACGCCTACGGGCGCCCGCCCGGCACCGAGGTCGCCGAGGGAGGCCCCAGCGGCGCACCCGTCACCGCCTACGGGCAGGCCAAGCTCGACTGCGAGCGGATGCTGTTCGAGACCGCCGAGGCCACCGGCCACGGCCCGGCCACCGTGGTGCGCGCCCCCATCGTCTGGGGCCCGCACCACCGCCTGCGCGACCAGCTCCGCTGGGGCTCCACCGGCGACCTCTACCAGGCCGCCCTGGCCGGCCGCCCGATCGCCCTGCCGGCCGCCGCCGACGGCGAGCCGCAGGAGTGGCACGGCGCCGCCTGGGTGCACTCCGCCGCCCTGGCCCGCGCCCTCGCCGCCTGTGCCCTGCCCGACGGCCCCGCCGCCGGCCGGATCGTCAACGCGATCACCGGGCACGTCTCCTGGGCGGAGTTCGGCACCGAGCTGATCCGGCTGCTCGGCTCGGACAGCGTCCTGGACCTGCGCCCCGACGCCGACCCCGAGCTGCGCCGCCCGTGGCACTACCGGGCGGAGACCCTCGCGGCCGCGCTCCAGCCGGAGCCGGGCGAGGACTGGCGCAGCGTGCTGGCGGCCATGGTGGGCTGACGGCGCCCCCGTCAGGCGGCGCTCGGTCCCCGGATTCTCCCCGGGGGCCGGGCGCCGTCCGGCATCAGCTCCGGTACCGGCGGTCGCCGGCCCTCGGCGCGGCGCCCTGCACCAGCGGGGGCCGACCGCCCCTCGCCGGTCGGCGGCTCAGCGCCGCCGCAGTCGGGCCGTGGCCGCGTTGCGGATCTGCCGGGTCCGGCCGCGCTCGGCGAGGAGGCCGAGCGCGGGGCCGGTCGGGGCCGTCTCGGCGGTGCGCAGCTGGAGCCGGTCGGAGGCGGCGAGCAGCTGCTCCGCCTCCCACGGCTCGCCGAGGGTGACCGCCCGCAGCAGCGCCCACTCGTGCAGGCGCCGTACGGCGAAGCCGTCGGCCGCCGCGGCTCCGGCCAGCTCCCGGTGCCAGGCCGGGAACCCCGGGTCCGTCAGCAGTTCCGCCGCGCGGCGGTCCAGGTACTCGACCACCGCGCCGCTCGCCATCGCCCGGTCGGGGTCGGTGAGCACCTGCGCCACCAGCGCGGCCGCGTCCGGCGGTGCCACCTCGGCGAGTGCCCGGCGGTGGTGCGCGAGGCGCACGTGTTCGTCCGGGTGGTGCTGCGGGGGAGCGGCCCCCTCCTCGTCGTGCACGGGAACCTCCTGCCGTCGTGCCCCGTCAGCCGATGTCGACCACCCGGGCCCAGCTCGGCGGTGCGTCCGGCCGGTACTCGCCGTTGTTCTCGTCGTACCGGGCCGGGCGCCGGAACCGGCCCACCACCGTACGGCACGAGGGCGCGACCGCCGGCCAGGGCGTCTGCCCGTCCGTCAGCACCACGACGACGTCCGGCTGCGGCCTGGTCCGTAGTGCCGCCGCGAAGCCCGTCCGCAGGTCCGTCCCGCCGCCGCCGACCAGCGGGATGCCCGCCGCGCGGCAGAGCGCGCCGACGGACTGGGGGGCCGCGTCGCAGGACAGCACCGTGACCAGGTCGTGCCGGCCGCCGACCGCCCGGCCGATCGCCGCGACCTCCAGCAGCGCACCGCCCAGCTCCCGGTCCGAGACCGACCCCGAGGTGTCGATCACCACCGACACCCGGGGCGGGCGCCGCCGCAGGCTCGGCAGCACCACGCCCGGCAGCGAGACCGAGCGGCGGGCCGGACGGCCGTAGCTGTAGTCCCCGCCCGCGCCCGGCCCGGAGACCGCCGAGCGCAGCGCCGCGCCCAGCAGTTGGCGCCACGGCTGCGGCGGGTGGAACGCCTCCTCGGCCCAGCGCCGCCAGCCCGCCGGGGCATCCCCGGGGCGGCCCCGGATGCCCTCGGCGACCCGGAAGCGGACCGCGTCTTGTTCCTGGGCGGTCAGCCCGTGGGCGCCGTCCGGGCCCAGCTCCCACGGGCGGTCCACGCCGTCGGCGCCGCTGCCGCAGTCCAGCCAGGCCAGGTTCAGCCGGCGCAGGTCGAAGCGGAAGCCGCGGACGTAGTCCTCCATCAGCCTCCCCTCCGGCAGGTCGAGGCGGCTCGGCGTCAGCGCGCCCGCGGGCGTGACCAGGCCGTCGCCGAAGGCGTCGTCGTTGATCTCGCAGTCGGCGGCGATGTTCATCCGCAGCCGGTCCGCCGGACCGGTCAGCCCGAGGCTGCGGGCCAGGCGGTCGCTGCGCCCGTGGTGGTCGCGCAGTAGGTGCGAGACCTCGTGGACCCAGATCGAGGCGAGGTCCTCCACCGCGGTGCGTTCGACGAAGGCGGGGGAGGCGTAGCAGCGCCAGTGGCGGTCCACGCCCATGGTCGGCACCCGGCGGTCCTCCACCAGGTGGAGGGCGAACAGCGCGGTCGCCAGGTAGGGGCGGGCCCGGGCGGCCTGGAGCCGGGCGGCGTACAGCTTGTCGAGGTCCAGCGGGCGCGGGTCCGCCGACGCGGACACCGGGGTCCGCACCGGTAGGGACCCCGGGGCGGTCACCGGTACGGCCAGTGGGCGGGCGGTGAGCGGTCTGCCGTGCCTGCGGACGTCCAGCGGTGTGGCGGCGGGCCGGGCGCTCCAGCCGGTGTCCGGCGGGGTGGTGCCCTTCGGTGTGCTGCCCCCAGGTGTGCTCGCCCCGGGCGTGCGGCGGGTGCTCATCGGCCGGCCGTCACGTCGGCCCGGGCGGCCGTCCGGACGGCCGCCCGGTCGGCCCGCCGGGACAGCGCCACCGTCGAGGCGAGGTGCTCGATCGCCGCCGGGACCTCCCAGTCCTCCCGGCGCAGCGAGGCCAGCGTGGTGGCCGGGACGACCAGGACGTCCGGCGCGCCGGTCGCCATCGCCCGTACCAGCAGCGCCCAGGCCGCGTCCCAGCGTGCCCGCTCCGGCCGGTTGCGCACCGCGGCCACCACCCCGTCCAGCACCACCTGGCGCAGGTCCCCGCGTTCGGGCAGCACGGCGGCTGCCGGGTCGGCGAGCAGCAGCTCCGGGTCCGGCAGGTCCATCCGGTCCATGCTGGCCATCAGTTCCAGCCCCGGCCCGTCCCCGACCGTGCCCCGGACCAGTAGCGACAGCACCTCCCGGGAGGAGCCGGCCGCGGTGGCGAAGGCGATCAGCCGCAGCGTCATGTCCCAGCTGCGCGGGGACGGCCAGGCGCCGCCGCGCCGGGTCTCGCTGGTGGGCAGCCGGTGCACCAACTCCGGCCTGACCGTGAGCAGTTCGCAGACCGCCCGGCGGGCGAACCCGACCGCCGCGGACAGTTCCGCCGGATCCAGCTCCGGCAGGGTGGCGACCGGCCACACCCCGCCGAGGCCGCGCACCACCACCTCGTGGTCGTGCACCCACTGGAGGTGGACGAACCGGTTCGCCAGCGGCGCGCTCAGCTCCCACCCGTCAGCCGCCGAGGAGCGCGGGTTCGCCGCCGCCACGATCCGTACGCCCGGCGGCAGTTGGAGCGAACCGATGCGCCGCTCCAGGACCAGCCGGAGCAGCGCCGCCTGGACGGCGGGCGGCGCGGTCGACAGCTCGTCCAGGAACAGCAGCCCGTGCCCGGCCCGGACCAGGCGCACCGCCCAGTCCGGCGGGGCCAGCGGGATGCCCTGCTGCGCGGGGTCGTCGCCGACGACCGGCAGCCCGGAGAAGTCCGAGGGCTCGTGGACGCTGGCGATGACGGTGGTCAGCGGCAGGTCCAGGGCCTCGGCGAGCTGGTTGAGGGCGGCGGTCTTGCCGATGCCGGGCTCGCCCCAGAGCAGCACGGGCAGGTCCGCGGCCACCGCCAGGGTGAGCGCCTCCAGCTGGTCGTCCGGGCGGGGTTCGGTGCGGGTGTCGGCGAGCAGGTCGAGGAGTCGGCGGGCGACGTCGAGCCGGGCGGGGGCGGGCGTGGTCACGGGCATGGTCATGGTCATGGGCATGGGTGATCACCTTGGGAGGTCGGAAGTCAGTGGGTCGTTCGGCATGCGCGGCATGCGCAGGGTGCACGGCATGCGCGGGGTGCGCAGGTCGTGTGCGGTCGAGCGGTGGTCAGCGAGTGGTGGTGGCGATCCGCGGCGGACGGGGGAACGGGTAACCGCCGCGCAGGTGGCTGGGCCTGCCGAACCGGTAGAGCGCGTAGGAGGTCCTGCCGGCCACGGCCTTGGCCCGCCCGTCGACGGTCAGGCCGGAGCGGTAGAGGCCGTAGGCGACCCGGCGTTCGGCGGTCGCCGCGAGCTCGTCCCGCAAGGGGCCGTCGCGCAGTGACGCCTGTCGGCCGAGCAGGTCCTCCACCACGGCCAGGGCCCCGGCGGTGTCGCCGTGGTTCAACCGCTCCCGAACGTCGTCCAGTTCGGCCGGATCGCGGTGCGCCTGGTCGATGGCGCGCAGGCAGGGCAGCGGGGTGCCGGACAGCGCGGCCAGCAGTTCCTCGCGGCGCAGCTGGTCCGGGTCGTGGTCGAGTGCGGTCAGCACCCCGTCGACCACGGCGATCCGGTGCCGGGCGCCGCGGCACTCCACCAGCCGTTGTCCGGCGGGTGGTCGGTCCTGCCGCCCCGGTCGGTGGCCGGGCGCCAGTGCGGCCGCGACCAGGGGGTGCAGCCGGCCGGCGTCGAGCTCCCCGCTGTGCAGCAGGTCGAGGTCGGGCGGTACCCAGGTCGCCGCGTCGGGCAGCAGGGGCAGGGCCCGGAGGTCCCCGACGGCCGCGCCGATGCGGCCGTCGGGGGCGAGCACCAGCCGTTCACCGCGCCCGAGCCGGACCGCGACGGGCCCGGGCGGGAGCCCCTCGGCGCGCAGCAGCAGCTCGGCCTCGGCGGCCCAGCGGTCGACCGCCCGGCGCAGCCTGTGCGGCCCGACTCCGGTGCCCGGTGGGCAGGTTGGCGGACACGAGCCGGCCCTCGTCGCCAACTCACCGCTGCGGCCCGCGTCCCACAGGTGCCGGTGCAGGTCGAGCCGGTAGCGGCGGCTGGGGCGCGGATGGGGGTGCGGGGCCGGGCCGGGATCCGAACCGTCCCAGAGCGCCAGGCTGATCCGCTGCCCGTACTCCGCCCAGGCGGGCGGTGTCCGGACGACGAGGTGCACCGGCCGTTCGCCCGGGTAGCGGGCGAGCGGCACGGTCAGCCCGGCGCGCAGCAGTCCGGCGGGGGCGGTACGCGGCAGGTGCCAGCGCAGCAGGTCCGGCGCCAGGCGGCGCAGGTCCTCGCGGACCCGTTCGGCCAGGGTGTGCCCGTGGGCGTGCGCGACGTCCCGCAGGCGGAAGTCGACCTCGACGTTGGCGGCGGCGCAGGCCCCGGCCCAGTCACCGGCGAGTCGGCGCGCGGTGGCGGTTTCGATCATGGAGGGCGGCACGGCGTACTCGCGTACGCGCCGCCAGAGGGAGAAGCGGGAGTCATCCTCGTTCGCGGTGTGAGTGAGCATCAGCACTCACCTTGGGCGAACGGGACCTCCGATCCGAGAGCAGCGAAAGTGTTCATCGCCGGGGAGCATAGCGCCCGCCGTCGCCGCCGCGCCACCGCTTTCCGCCGCGGTTTCGTCGCGGTCGTCGCGGTCTCGCCGTGAGAGCGGTCCTTCCGCTGCGCGCCCGCTGGGTGTGCTCAAGGACCGCTGGAGGACGGGTCGAGGGCGGTGGTCGGCGGCGGCCGCGCCGTGCTCTGGTGGACGCCGGAGGAGGTACGGCCCCGGGCCCCGGGGCCGGCCCGTGCCGTGGACGCTCACGCATGCGCCTGGGCGCCGGGGAGAACCGAAGGATGACCGATGCGCTCCAGCCAGACCTCAACTCCCGATCACCGCACCGCTCCAGGGGCCTTCGACGGCCCCACCCGAGGAGGTGCCCCGCCGGTGGTGCCCGCTGGCCGTGGCAGGGCCGCCGGTCCGGTCCTGGTGGGTGCCACCCTCGCGATGGGCCTGATGGCCGGGCTGTTCTTCGCCTTCGACGTGGCGGTGATGCCGGGCCTGGCGGCCGGTGACGACCGGACGTACGTGACGGCGATGCAGCACATCAACACGTCGATCGAGAACGGCGTGTTCGGCCTGGTCTTCGTCGGCGCCTTCGTCGCGACGGGTGTCGCGGCCTGGCTCCAGCACCGGGCGGGCCGGCGGCGGGCGGCGCTCTGGGCGGCCGGGGCGACCCTGCTGTACGGGGTGGCGCTGATGGTCACCATGGGTGTCAACATCCCGCTGAACAACGACCTGGCGGCGGCCGGCGATCCGTCCCGGATCCTCGACCTCGCCGCGGTGCGGGCGAAGTTCGAGGGGACGTGGGTCACGGCCAACGTGTGCCGCACGGTGCTCTGCACGGCGGGGCTGCTGGCGCTCGGCCGGGCGCTCGTCCTGCACGGGCGCGGCGCGCGCTGACCCCGGGCGCTCCCGGCGCGGCGTGCGCGCGGTCAACCCGCCGTCCGGCTGGCCGATTTCGTCCCCTTTCGTGCTCGGGCCGGTCGCGGTGCCGGCGGTCGGCGGCGCAGACTGGTCGGTGCACGGCAGTTCCGACACCAGGGGGCAGGCATGGCCTTACGAGCCTTTGGGCGCAGCGGAGTTGGGCGGCGGAAGGGTGGACGGCTCCGGGAGGCGGTCGGCGCGCTCGCCGTCGCCGCGCTGGCGGCGGGTGCGGTGCTCGGGGGCCCCGTCGGCACCGCGGACGCTGCTGGGCCGGCGGGGCTCGCCGGTCCCGCAGGGCTCGCCGGTCCGGCCGGGAGCAAGGGCGGCGCCAAGGTCGTCTACCTCACCTTCGACGACGGCCCCAGCCCCGCCTACACCCCGAAGATCCTCTCGATCCTCGACCGCTACGGCGTCCGCGCGACCTTCTTCGAGCTCGGCGAGAACGTCGCCGCCCACCCCTCGCTCACCGCCCAGGTCGCCCGGCAGGGCCACAGCGTGCAGAACCACTCCTGGTTGCACCCGGACCTGCGCCGGCTCTCCGGCTCCTCCTTCACCGCCCAGGTCGGCGACACCGACCGGGTCATCCGCGCCCGGACGGGACACACCCCGACGTGCCTGCGCCCGCCGTACGGGGCGGTCAACGGCACGGTGCGCTCCCGGGCGGCGGCGCTCGGCAAGCAGGTCGTGCTCTGGTCGGTGGACCCGGCCGACTGGTCCAGGCCGGGGGCGGCGGCGATCCGGTCGCGGGTGTTGAACAACGTCCGCCCCGGTTCGGTGATCCTGCTCCACGACGGCGGCGGGGACCGCAGTCAGACTGCGGCGGCCCTGCCGACGATCCTGTCCACCCTCAAGGCGCGCGGGTACCGCTTCGCGACCCTTTGCTGACCGGGCCCGGCCCAGTCGGCCCGGCCCGGCCCGGGGCCGGGCCGGGGCTGACCAGGCGCGGCCCGGCCCCGACCGGGCCCGCCGGGCCTGCTGAAAAACCGGTTGCCCGCGGGCCGATCCTCGACCACGATCATCCGCATGGACTTTTAACGGCTGCCACGTAGCACCAACGAACCCTGTCGCGCGATCGACCTCGGAGCCTGACGGCTCGGTACCGAGGCGATGACCCGCGCCCACGTGTGCATCCGTCATCCCGGGAGCGCCCGCGATCCGCCCTGCCCTGCTCCGGCCTGCCACGGTCGGGGCCGCTGGGGGGCGGGGCCCGTGGGGCGCTCCTGCAGAGTCCTGAGAGCAACCACCACCATGAATACCGACCGCAAGGCCCGCTGGGCCGTGCGTCAGTCCGCCCTGCCCACCGTCGTCCGGCCCTGCCCGGACTGCCCCGGCACCCGGCACCGCCCCTCGGGGAAGATCCGCGTCAACGCCAGCGGGAAGCTGCTGGACGTCTGGCTGCTGCTGAGCTGCGCGGGCTGCGACCGGACCTCGAAGGTGCCCGTCCACGAACGCGCCCACGTCTCCTCGCTCGACCCGGCCCGACTGGTGGCCTACGAGACCAACGACGCCGCCGTGGTGCGGGAGTTGGCGACGAGCGCCTCGCTCGCCGCCCGGAACTGCTACCGCCTCGACTGGACCGGCACCTGGGAGCTGGAGGTCCGGACGCCCCTGCACGCGCTCGACGACCCGACTCCGCTCACCGTCCTGGTCGCCTTCGAGCTGCCTGTGCCGGTCCGGGTCGAACGGCTGCTGATGCTCGGGCTCGGCCTCAGCCGCACCGCCGTGCGGCGGATGGTCGAGGACGGGCGGATCCAGCTGCCGCCCGCCCTGACGCCGACGTCCAAGGCGCACCGGGACTTCGCCCTCACCCTCCGGCGGCCCGCCGCGGTCCGGCGTGCCACGTCGGCCGGGGTTGCCGCGCCCGTTCCGGCTGCCACGACTGCGGACCTCAGCCGCGTGGACCTCAGCCGCGTGGACCTGGGCCGAGCGGACCTGGGCAGCCCCCGGGCGGCCTCCCGAACGCCGGGGCGCCGGCCCCTCGTGGCGCGGGTCGCGGGCGGGTAAGGACGAGTACCGCCGCGCCTCCCGTGCGGCCCACCGGCGCAACACCGGCCGGTGGGCCGCACGGGAGTCCGGCAAGGTCGACGGGCCGCTCAGTGCGGCCCGTCGAGGACCAGCGCCCAGGCGAGACAGCCCAGTGCGGCCGTGCACAGCAGCGCGCGCAGCACGTTGAAGCGCACCCAGCGCGCCTCGAAGCGGGTGCGTACCGCCGTCGGGTCGGTGATCCGCTGCGGCGCCCCGGCCTTCTCCAACGCGTCGTTCAGCGGGATGTTGACCGCACGGGTGACCACGAGCGCCGCCCCGTACAGCACCAGGGCGGCGATCGTGGCGGGCAGCGCGCGGTGACCGTCCGAGGGCAGGTGCAGGGCGACCGCGGCAGCCGTGGTGAGCAGCGCGCCGACGAAGCCGAGCACGAACCAGCCGTTCAGGATCGCCACGTTGACGCGCTGCATGACCTCGATGAACGTCCGGTCCTCGACCCGGGCGAGCGCCGGCATCACCGAGCACGCGTAGGCGTAGAACAGCCCGGCGGTCAGTCCGCAGGTGACGGTGGCCGCCACCAGGACGAGTGTGCGTGCCGTTTCCATGTCCGCAGCCCCTCTGCTCACCCGTGTCGCTCGTGCCGCTTGCGTCGTTCGTGCCGTTCGTGCCGGAGTTCCGGTCCGGTCCGGCCCCGCGGGCCCGATCATCCGGCATCCGGTCCGTTCGGACCAGCTCGACCGCTCAAGACTCCCTCAAGCCGAGAAGCACCGGATCCCTGCTTGCACCTACACAGGCTTCCCATTTGCCTAATTCATCTAGGCAATCCCATACTCATCATAGGAAGCAGAGCTCCACACCGCAGAACGAAGAGACGCCATGATCACCACGCCCGTCACCGAAGCCCTCCTGCACGGCCACCTGGACGTCGAACACACCGGCCGCGGCCTGATCCCGCACCGACTGCCCGCCCGCGCCCGCCGCCAGATCCCCGACGAACAGCTCGCGATGGCCCAGTCCCAGCCCTCCGGCGTCCGGCTCACCTTTCGAACCCGCGCCACCACGCTGGCACTGCACACCGTCCCCACCAAGCGCGCCTACCCCGGCGTGCCCGACCTGCCCGACGGTGTCTACGACCTCCTCGTCGACGGCCGGCAGACCGCCGAGACGACCGTCCCCGGCGGCAACCTGCGCACCATCGACCTCGCCACCGGCCGCACCACCTTCACCGAAGGCCCGCCCGGTACCGCCCACTTCACCGGCCTGCCGGCCCGCGACAAGACCGTCGAGATCTGGCTCCCGCACACCGAGACCACCGAACTCATCGCCCTCGACTCCGACGCGCCCCTCACCCCCGTGGCCGCCGGAACCCGCAACCGCTGGCTGCACCACGGCAGTTCCATCAGCCACGGCTCCAACGCCACCCACCCCACCGGGACCTGGCCCGCCCTCGTGGCCCTCGCCGCCGGCCTCGACCTCACCAACCTCGGCTTCGGCGGCAGCGCCCTGCTCGACCTCTTCACCGCCCGTGCCATCCGCGACACCCCCGCCGACCTGATCAGCCTCAAGCTCGGCATCAACGTGGTCAACGCCGACGCGATGCGCCTGCGCGCCTTCACCCCGGCCGTCCACGGCTTCCTCGACACCATCCGCGACGGCCACCCCACCACCCCCCTCCTGGTCGTCTCCCCGATCCTCTGCCCCGTCCAGGAGCACACCCCCGGCCCGCTCGCCCCCGACTTCACCGGCGGCACCCTCCGCTTCCGCGCCACCGGCGAGCCCGGCCCCGGCCGCCTCACCCTCACCGTGGTCCGCGACGAACTGGCCCGCATCGTCGAAGCCCGGGTCGCGGACGGCGACCCCAACCTCCACTACCTCGACGGCCGCGCCCTGTACGGCGAGCCCGACCACGAGATCCACCCGCACCCCGACGCCGTCCACCCCACCCCCGAGGCCCACCGCCTGATCGCCACCCGCTTCACCGGCCTCGCCCTCACCCCGGGCGGCCCCCTGGCACCCTGACCCCCTGACCCGCCCGACCCCGCCGGTCCGAATTCGATTGCCACGTCGCGGTCGGCCGCGCATCCTGCTGGGATGCGGTTCTCCGTGAACATCCCCAACTTCGGCGACTTCGCCGACCCCCGCAACGTCGCGACCGTGGCCGCCGCCGCCGAACAGGCGGGCTGGGACGGGCTCTTCGTCTGGGACCACGTCCTGCACCGACGGCACCAGGGCCGCCCCTTCGGGGACCCCTGGATGCTGCTGACCGCCGCCGCGCTGGCCACCTCCCGGATCCGACTGGGTACCCTGCTCACCCCGGTCCCTCGCTACCGTCCGCAGCAACTCGCCCGCCAGGTGGCCACCTTGGACCACCTCAGCGGCGGCCGGGCGATCTTCGCCGCAGGCCTGGGCGGTCCGCTCGACGACGAGTACCGCAGCTTCGGCGACCCCGCCGAGCCGCGCGTCCTCGCCGAACGGCTCGACGAGGGGCTGGAGTTGCTGGGCCGCTTCTGGTCCGGCGAGCCGGTGGACCACCACGGCCGGCACTACGAGGTCCGCGACGTGACGCTGGTGCCCGCCACCGTGCAGCAGCCCCGTCCGCCGGTGTGGATCGGCGGCTTCTGGCCGCGCCGCGCGCCCATGCGGCGGGCAGCACGGTGGGACGGCGCGGTGCCGCTCTTCGAGACGGCCCGGCACGGTCACCCGCCGGACGTGACGGAGGTACGGGAGCTGGTCGGCTACGTGTGCGAGCACCGTACGACCGGGGCCGAGCGCCCCTTCGAGTTCGTGCTCGGCGGCGCCACGCCCCTGCACCCGGCCAGGGCCAAGGACGTGGTCGGCCCGCTGCACGACGCCGGCGCCACCTGGTGGGACGAGCGGCAGCTCCAGACCGGCCCCGACCTCGACCGCCTCCCCCCGGTCCTCCGCCGCATCGAGGCGGGGCCGCCGGTCATCTGACCGGTGCCGCCGGGGATCCCCGGAACTCCTCACCCGATCCGGTCACAGCCCGGGGATCCCGGCCCGCCGTGCGTGCAGCTCGGAACGGACGAGTTCGAGGAGACGCCCCGTCCAGTTGCGCCCCTGGCCGGCGTTGTCGCCCCAGAAGGCCGAGTGCAGGTCGTCGTAGACCAGGGTGCCGTCGCCCGTCGCCAGCAGGATCTCGGCCAGCTCGGGATGCTGCTCGTACTTGGCGCGCAGCAGCCGCGTCATGACGGCGGTCCGCAGGTGCTCCCAGCCCTCGCGGCGGGGCGCCCCGGCTGCCACCTTGCGTGCGGCGGAGGCGGTCCCGGCCGTCGCGACCGCGGCCCGGACCTCGGGTTGAGCCACCGACAAGGCCCAGTAGGCGTGGGTGACGGACGGGTAGCCGGTCTCTCCCACCGTGATCGGAGCGGGGTAGTCGTTGCGCAGCCCGAGCCTGCCGGGATCCTCCACCGGCTCGTTCGGGGACAAGCGGCAGAGCCGGACCGCCGGGGCGTGCGACGCCACCGGCCCGTCCGCCGGGACACGGGCGGGCCGCTCGGCACTCCAGGCCGCCCGCCCCTCGAAGTACGCGAGGGCGCGGTCGTAGACCTCCTGCGTGACCGGCGGTTCGCCCGGCAGGTAGGTGCGGCCGCCCGGCCCGGCCACCAGCGCGCGCAGCGGGGCGTCCTTCCGATCCATGTCGCCCAGCACCCGGCACCGCTGCGGGGCCGGCACGGCCATGAACGCCGCCCGGGCCGCGGCCCGGTTCTCCTCGGTCCGGGCGGCGAGGAAGACCTCGACGGCGGCCAGGCACCGGCGGGTCGAGTCGGGCCGCCCGTTCAGCAGGTCGACGGTGTCGCGGACCTCGGCGACCAACTGCTCCGGAGTCCGCCAGCTCCGCGGCCCGCTGAACCTCCACTCCGCCAGCTCGTCCGCGGAGGCCTCCCCACCCTCGGGCAGGCTGGTGGCCACCCACCCGGTGCGCACCTTCTCCTCGAACTCCTCGACGGTGACCAGGCCCCCGCAGTCGATGAGCCCGTCCGCATAGATGAAGAGGTCGATGAGGAAGTGGTGGCCGCCGTTGCGGATGAACACGTGCCGCCAGGTGCCGGGGACGCGGACGCCGTCCACCGTGCGATGGGTGATCCATTTGCCGAACATCCCGAGATTGTCCACGACCCCGACCCCGGCCCCGGCCCCGGCCCCGACCGCAGCCGCAGCCGGAGTGAGCACCTGGCCGGCCGCGGCTGTCCCACCTGCTCCCGCCCACCCGCACGCCGAGGCGCCGAGCCGTTCGAACCTGCCCCGTGAGGGATCACGCGCCCGCTGACAGTCCGAACATCGACCGGCAGGGCGCCAGCCCGCTGACCGAGACGGGGACTTCGGCATGGGCCTCCCAGCGGTCGCGGGTGAGCCGGAGCCGCCTGTTCGTCACGGGCCCGCCGCGCACCACGTGACGGTCGACGCCGTCGAGCTCATAGCCGTGCTTCCGGGACACGGCGAACGAGGAGGCATTGTGCTCGAAGGCCCCCGATGTCGCCTCCAGCGCGTCCAGGCCGGCGAAGGCCAGGTGCAGGACGGCGGCGCGCATCTCGGTGCCGATCCCTTGCCGCTGGTGGCGCACACCGAGCCAGGAGGCCGTGGTGACCTCCCGCAGGACGGCGAAGTCCCGGGCGGCGATGGTCTGCAGGCCGACGACCCGGCCGTTCTCGAAGACCGCCAGGTTCAGGGCCCAGTCGCCCGGTGACCAGTTCCCCCGGCACAACCAGTGGTGCTGCACCACGGACCGTGCCCGTTCGGCCGGAGGAAGGTCGGTCCACGGCACGAGGAAGGGCATGCGGTCCGGCTGGTGGACGCCCTCTGCGGCCAGGTCGGCCAGCTGGGCCAGCTCGCGGTCGGTGGGGAGCCGGAGCTCCAGGCGGGGAGTGTCCAGGCGCAGCCCCAGCAGCGGCCAGTGATCGATCAACATGCGCCATTGTCGAGGACGGCGGCGGCTGCGGTCACCTGGTTTCCGGGGCCCGGAGCGGCGGTGAGGGCTCAGCGGCCCTGCCTGCGGGAACAGGCAGGGCCCGCCTCGTGCCGCTGTGGGTGGCGGTGCGGGGCGGGCCCGTGGTGCGTGGGGTGTGCGGGGTTTAGCTGAGGGCGGCGAGGGCGGCCTCGTAGTCGGGCTCGTCGGCGATCTCGCCGACGAGCTCGGTGTGCAGGACGGTGTCGTTCTCGTCGAGGACGACGACGGCGCGGGCGGTGAGGCCGGCGAGGGGGCCGTTGTTGATGGCGACGCCGTAGGTGTCGTGGAAGTCGCGTCCGCGCAGGGTGGAGAGGGTCTTGACGTTGTCGAGGCCTTCGGCGCCGCAGAAGCGGGCCTGGGCGAAGGGGAGGTCGGCGGAGATGCAGAGCACGACGGTGTTGTCGAGCGAGCCGGCCTTGGCGTTGAAGGTGCGCACGGAGGTGGCGCAGGTGGGGGTGTCGATGCTGGGGAAGATGTTGAGGACCTTGCGGCGGCCGGCGAAGTCCTGGAGCGAGGTGTCCGCGAGGCCCTCGCCGACCAGCGTGAACGCGGGGGCCTGGCTGCCGGCGGCGGGCAGTACGCCGCCGATCTCGACCGGGTTCCCCTTGAGCGTGACCTGAGCCATGAAAAGCCTCCTACCAGCGGTGTACGACTGACAACGCCGTCGATCCTACTGCCCGCACCCCGCGCCCGACGCGGGGTGACCGAGGAGCGGACACCCTCCCGTGCCGCGCTGGCGGAGTCGGCCCGATTCTGGGCCTGAGGCCGGTGGGCGGGGCTGTGCGATGCTGACGGGGCGGCAGACGGCTGAGGCCGGTGGGACAGGGGGAGGGGCGGATGGCCGAGGGCGGCGGGAGCGGGTTCGACGTGGTGCGGCGCGGCTACGAGTGCGCGGAGGTGGACGCCTACCTGGCCCTGGCGCCCTCCCGGCGCCCGGACGCCCCGGGTTTCACCATCGCCCGGCGCGGCTACGACCGGGCGCAGGTCGACCGCGCGCTGGCCGCCGCACCTGCTGGTGCGGTGCCCGTGGACGCGGTCGCCCGGCGCGGGTTCGACCTGGTGAGCTGGGGCTACGAGCGGTCCGAGGTGGATGCCTACCTGGAGTCGGCGTCGGGGCCGGGGCGGCGTGCGGGCGGGCCGCGGTTCCGCGTCGTGCGGCGCGGCTACCACCCCGCGCAGGTCGACCTGGTGGCGGTGGGCGTGGTGCCGGTGTTCGCCACGGCGTGGCGGGGCTACGACCCGGCACAGGTGGACGCCCACCTGGCGCAGGCCGCGCATCGGCGCCCGGCGGCCGCGGTGTTCGCGGTGGTGCCCCGGGGCTACCGGCGTGCGCAGGTGGACGGCTACCTGGGGGCGTACGGTCCGGGCGGCACGGTCGCGCCGTCCTGAGGACCGCCGGGCCGCCCGCCGGGCCGACTGCCGAGCCACCGGCGGTTGTGCGAATTCGGTGACGCATCGTCAGTTCCGCGTGGTCTACTGCGTGCCGGATCGTTCGCGCACAAGTCGCCGCGAGGAGTGGACCGTTCGATGAACGCCGTATGCCCGGGGTGCGCCGCCGGGGAGCACGCCCTGCCCGTGCCCGAGGCCCTGGAGGACGCGGCCGCGGCCGCCGTGGACCCGGCGGAGGCCACCCCGCGAGCCCAATTCCCTTGAGGCCCGCGCGGACCGTCCAGGATGCGGCGGGCCTGGCGAGGGGTCAGCGGGCGGAGGACGAGGCATTCGGTGACCAGGTCATCCATGCCCGCTTCCTGCCACCCGCCGTCCGCACCCGCAGCCGCATCATTCGTGTGCGCGCCGCGGGGCAGGCCTGTTAGCTTGCCCGCCTTGGCTTGCCTGCCGATGGGCGGCGGGCGCCTGGGGAGTGGGGGACGGCGGGTGTCGACGGTGGACTGGTGGCCGGTCCGGGGGAAGGTGTGCTCCCTGGCTTGGGAGGGCGGCGAGTTGATCGATCCGGTCGGCGGTGGTCGGCGGTGGAGCGCGGACGGGACGGAGCGTCCCGGCCGAGCTGTCGCCGCCGCTTTCGGCCCCGGGTTCGACCGGGCAGTGGTCTCGCCCTCGGGGCGCTACGCCGTCGTCCACGAGGAGCGGGGTACCAGGGGTGTGGTCGTCGGCCTCGACGGACGGGGCGTGCTGCGCGAGCTCGCCCGGGCCGACCACTGCGCCGACGCCTACGACTACCCGGTCGCGCTCGGCGCGCTGCCCGACGGCCGCGAGGTGCTCGTCCACTGCCCCGAGGAGTACAACGTGCTCCAGATCGAGGAGTTGGAGTCCGGACGGCGCCTCACCGGAGGTGCCCGGGAGCCCGTGGACATCTTCCACTCGCGGCCGGCGGTGAGCCCGGACGGCCGGTACCTGCTGGTGACGGGGTGGGTGTGGCACCCCTACGGTGTCGCGGAGGTGTACGACCTCGCGGCGGCGCTCGCCGATCCGGCGGTGCTGGACGGCGACGGGGTTCTCCCGGCGTCCCCCGAGACCGACGCCGAAGTGGTCTCCGGCTGCTGGCTGGACGCCGACCGGTTGGCGATCGCCACAACGGGCGAGCTCGACTACCTGGTCGACGACGGAGCCGACGACGGGGCCGACGAGTCCGGCTGCGCGGCGGCCCCGGCCGCTGGAGCGAACCACCTCGGAGTGTGGTCGATGTCGGCCCGGCGCTGGCTGCACCACAGCCCCTTGGACCACCGCGCCGGCACCCTGCTCGGCCGGGGCGGCTCCGCCCAGGTGGTCTCGCTCCACGGGCACCCCCGCCTGCTCGACGCCGCGACCGGCACCCTGGTCGCCGAGTGGCCCGAGGTGACGC
The DNA here is from genome assembly GCF_042896295.1 of Kitasatospora sp. NPDC001309. Classification (NCBI taxonomy): domain Bacteria; kingdom Bacillati; phylum Actinomycetota; class Actinomycetes; order Kitasatosporales; family Streptomycetaceae; genus Kitasatospora; species Kitasatospora sp. NPDC001309. The sequence goes on from NZ_JBIAXC010000015.1 coordinate 120,343, forward strand.
TCACACGGCGGAACGGCAGCTACGGCGCCGAGCACATCCCGACCCCCGTCGCCGCGCTCAGCCCGGACGGCCGCCGCCTCGCCGTCGCCCAGGACAAGGGCATCGCCCTGATCGACCTGCCGGACTGACCTGGCTGACCGGACTGACCGGGCCGGCCGCACGGAGGTGTCGGAGGGCGTGGCTAGCATCCCCGGCATGGGCTACACCACTGACTTCACCGGCCGGGTCGCCGTCACCCCACCGCTCAACCCGGCCGAGATCGCGTACCTGCGGAAGTTCGCCGGCACCCGCCGCATGGACCGTGCCGGCGGCCCCTACTACGTCGACGGGAGCGGCTACGCGGGGCAGGGCCGCGACGCCGACATCCGCGACTTCGACAAGCCCCCGGCGGGTCAGCCCGGCCTCTGGTGCCGCTGGGTGCCGACGGCGGACGGTTCGGCGATCGAGTGGAGCCAGGTGGAGAAGTTCTACGACGCGCCCGAGTGGATGACCTATCTGATCGACCACTTCTTGAAGCCCCGCGCCCATGCCCAAGGCACGCCCGGTTTCGAGGAGTTCACGTTCGACCACGTGGCCGACGGCACGATCGACGCACAGGGGGAGGAGCCCTGGGACACCTGGCAGCTCCTGGTGCGCGGCAACGAGGTCTCCGTCTCCGCGGCCGAACTCCCGGACCCGGCCTGGCTGTGCGGGGGGTGCCGGGAGCCCGTCGCCGACGAGGACGCCGGGTGCTGCCCGGGCGCGGAGCCGATGCCGGTGTTCCCGGAGCCGTGACGTCCGGGGCACCCGGGCGTCCCTCGCCCCCGCCGCGCTGCGCGCCCGCCCGGGTGGCAGCCCTCAGCTGTACGGGCTCCAGCGCCCGAAGCGGGCCAGCAGGTGGCGGGCGCCGTCCTCGTCCGGGCCGAGTGCGGCGGCCGTCGCCGCGAGGCCCAGGTCCCGCCGGGCGTCGTGGGCGGGCCAGTACGCGGTCCGCTCCGCGGTCACCTCCAGCAACCGGGCGGCCCGCAGCGCCGCCAACGGGGAGTTCTGCGCCAGCTTCTCGATGGCCTCGCCCAGGCCCTGCAGCACCTCGGCGAGGTCCTCGGGCAGGGCCACGGCCGACTTCTCGACCTCGACGGTGTGCTGGTCCCACTCCTGCTCGCAGGTGTCCGCCGGCTCCGCGGCCGCTTCGCCGAGCCGCTGTTCCCCGATCTGCCCCCAGTCGAGCGGGTGCTCGGGGCCGGACCAGCCGCAGGAGCACACGGCGCGCAGGGCGTGCGCGCGCGGGGCGAGGCGTGAGTGCCCGTCGTACACGGTCCACTGCGCGGTGGTCAGTCCGGCCCCGTGCTCCGTCATCATGATGTACGCGGGTTTCGGCACGGTCCCGTCGGCGAGGAGCACGCCGACCGACCCGGTGTGCGAGGCCCCGAACTCGTCCGTCGTCCATGTCTCTTGCTTGACCACGACGAGCCTGCCTCTCCAGTGGTCCGCCTACGCGGAACGCCCGACCCCGGGCGCGGCACCGACGATCCCGCAGCAGGGGCTCGCGGACCACCGAAACCGCGAAACGCCGCCCATCCGTGTCACCTTCGGGGACACTCCCCGCGGGAACGGTCAGCCGGCTGCCTACGGCGCGCGTTCGGAGCAGAAGGTCGACAGCGAAGGCGGCTGGCACAAGAATGCCAACGCGGCGGAGAGCTCGAAGACCACAGTGAGGTTTGATGAAGCCGATACGGATCTACCCGAAGTACCAGCGGTTGTTCCTCGTGGCGGGCGGGCTGGTGTTCCTTTCAATCGCGGTCGCCGGTGTGATCATCACCCCGATCGGTTCCAAGGTGTTCTACTCGTTCGTGCTGGTGTTCTCGGTGGTCTGGTGTCACCAGGGTGCCCGGCTGGGACTGGTCATCGGGCCCCAGGGCATCGTCGAGCGCTCGATGGGACGTCCGAACCGCATCTCCTGGCAGGACATCGAGGACGTCAGGGTCGAGGGCGGGACGAACGCCGGGGTGGCCGCAGTCGTGATGATCGCGCTGACCGTCCGCGGTGGTGACGTCCTGCTGCTGCGGGGAACGGCGCGGTACGACCGGAAGGGCGTCGAGCAGACCCGCCGTCGGATCCTTGCCATGCGGGCCGCCGCCCTGGGAACTCCGGTGGAATCGTAGGGCTTTCAGAGTCCGGGAAACGGCCACGGGCCGTCCGGGAAGCGATCTCCCACCCGCGTCGCATGCTGCGCCCACCCCTCTCCTGAACCCCGGGGTTGTTGCTGACCTCGGGCGGGTTCGGTGACTGCGGATCGGGCGGCGGGACCTCCAAGACCCCCGACCGGGTAAAGCTGAGGCGGGGCGGTGCACCGTGCCGGTACGATCCTGCTCGCCGCGCACCCAGGTGCGGGGGCGGGGGGATCGGGGCGAGGTGTGTCCGCGCCGCCTTCGTGCCTTCACGCCTTCGTGTCTTGTGCCTCCTTCGGTGCCCGGTGCCCGGTGCCGGGTGCCCGCTCACGGGCCGCTCGGTGCGGGTGAGCGGCGCCTCTCCCCGTCCCGCTAGGAAAGCAGTTCATGGTCTTCTCGCTTGTGGTGCTCGTCGTGCTCGTGGTGCTCGTCGCCGTCGTGGGCAAAGTGATCGTCTCGCAGCGCGCCCGGGAACGGCGGAGCCTCCTGGAGACCGAGCTGTGGCGCAGGCTGGCCCCGCGCGAGCAGCTCGTGGTCAAGGGGGACGAGCCGTCTGCGGAGTTGGCGGCCGTGCTCGATGGGGCCGGGGGCGGTGACTGGCGGGCGGCGGCGAAGTACCTGGCCGAAGCCGAAGCCGGAGCCGACAGCGGTGCTGACAGCCGCGCCAACCGGCGCTGGATGCGGATGGAGCCGCTCAGCACGGCGGCCTCCAAGGAGGACGACTGGCTGCGGCGGTGGCGCGAGGAGGAGCCGCGCGACGCGGCGGCCGCCCTGCTGCAGACCGACGCACTGGTGCAGCTCGCCTGGGAGATCCGCACCGGCAGGTACGCCTCCGAGGTGACCAGGGAGCAGGCTCGCGGGTTCCACCGCGTACTGGGGGAGGCGGAGCAGGCCGCGCGGGAGGCCGTCGAGCTGGCTCCGGCCGAGGACCCCAACCCCTGGGTGGCGCAGATCGCGATCGCCATGGGACTGGGCCGGTCGAACGAGGACTTCCGTCAGCTGTGGGCCGAGGTGACGGCCCGTGACCCGCACCACCTGCGGGCGCACGAGGGCGCGCTGCAGTACTGGTGCGCCAAGTGGCACGGCAGCAACGAGCTGATGCACGCCTTCGTCGACGCCGCGCTCGCCGACGCACCGGCCGGCAGCCTGCTGACCAGCCTGCGGGTGCGGGCGCTCTTCGAGCAGTACACCCGCGACAGCGCCGGGGCGGCCGCCTACCGGACGCCGGAGTTCACCGCGGCCGTGGACGCTCTGCTGGCCGATCTGGAGCAGGCCGATCCGGCGCACCCGCAGCTCCAGGCCGCCCGGGGCTGGGCCGCCTGGTCACTGGTCATGAACGCCCGGGTGGCGCACGCCTTCGAGATGTTCGAGGTGATGGGCCGTGAGGTGGCCGGCCCCTGGAGCGCCTACGAGGACCCGCAGACGGCCTTCCACCGGATGCGCACGATCGCCGTGGACGCGATCGCCCGGGCGACGGTCTGACCTGCACCGGTCGGGCACAGGTCGGGCGCCGGTCAGTGTCCTGCCGACACCGACCGTCCGATCGGCCAGCGCGGTCCGTCCGGGCCGCCCTGCCACGCCCACTGGGAGTCGGGGGTGACGGTGATGCCGTAGTCGTACCGGTCCGGGCGGCCGAGCTCCTCCCACGCGGACCGGGCGGCCGTCACCTCGTCGCCGATGCGGCGCGGCCCGCCCTGGTACAGCATCACGGAGCCGTCGCCGCGCGCGGTGAACGCGGCCCACGACCGGTCGCCGTCGTGGACCCAGGCGTTGACGCCGTCCTCGTCCCGGCCGGTGAGCAGTGCCGCGTCCGGTACGGCCACGCGCAGGGCGAAGCGCAGGTCCCAGTCGTTCTCCAACGCGCCCAGCTCGTACGCCGGGAGCAGGCGCTCCGCGTCCGGTTCGGCCGTGCCGCCGCGCACCGCGGTGTAGGCGGCGTGGCCGGCGGGTGCCGGGGTGGGGGCGGTGCGGTCGGCCATGAACTGGGCGAGGCCCTGGACCCAGCCGGTCGCGCTCCTGCCGTCGTCGGCGACGACGAGGGCGACGTGCCCCAACAGGCCCCAGGGGTAGACGATCCGGCCGCCCGGCCGTACCGCCTCCACCCAGGCCCACGGGACGGCCTCCACCGCGTAGGTGGCGTGGATCCGGTCGACGGGCATCCCGCCGGGCGCCCCGCCGCCGGTCGCGTTGCCGGTCACCACCTCGACGGAAAGACCGGCGGCCGCCAGACGGCGGCGGGCGGCGGCGGCCAGGTGCTCGTCCACCTCGCTGGAGACCACCAGCCCGGGACCGGCCCGCCACGCGGCCAGCGCCGCCGTCCACCCCTGCCCGGTGCCGATGTCCCACACCCGGTGGCCGGGTTCCAGGCGGAGGCTGTCCAGCATGTCCGCTACGACGGACGGCGCGGACAGCGACGAGGACGGCAACGACGGCGCCGACAGGCTGCTGCCGACCTGGGTGACGGCCGCGTCGTGGACGCCGGCGAACAGCTCGTCCGCCCACCCGCGCCGGTCCGTCGTACGGTCGAGCGGCACATAGGCCCGGCCGTCCCAGCGCCACAGCCGGTCCGGCGCGAACCGGTCGCGCGGCACCGCCGCCATGGCCTCGCGCACCCACGGGGACGCGGTCGGCCACGCCCCGTCGCGCTCCATCACCGCGTCCAGGTGCGCCCGGCGACCCGCCAGGTCCTCGTCGTCCGTCACCGTGCGCTACTTGCGGCGCGTGCCGGTGCCCGGCGGCGGGGGCGGGACCTGCCCGTCGTTGTTCCCGGGCGGCGGGGTGCCCGTTCCGGGGTCCGGCGCCGGCTTCTCGTGCTTGCCCATGCGGGTTCCCTTCGGTCGCGTAGGGGACACGGTCGGCCGCTCATCCTCGCCCACCCCGGTGCCGCACGGTAGTGGGCGCGCGGGAGCGCCCACGGGGCGCGCGCCGCGGCGCCGCGCCCGCCACGGGCCCGGCGGCCGGTTCCGGTTCCGGTCAGAAGGACCGGAAGATGCCGTCCTGGTCGTCCTGCGCGGCCCTGGCGAACTCCTCGAAGCCCATGTTGGCGATGCTCAGGTTCGCGTGGATCTCGTGGACGCCGGTCGGGAGGGTGCGGAAGGAACGGCCGTACCTGGTCGTCACGGCGTAATCCCCGTCCTCACGCCGGACGGCGGTGACCGCGAGGAGCGTGCGGGGCGCGGACCGCATCGTCGTGCGGTCGGCGAGGAAGACGACGCTCGGGTGCTCGCCGGAGCGGACCTCTGCTGCCACCTCGTCGGCAGTCGCGTCCGCCCAGGCGGGGTCGTCGACGAAGTGGACGAGCGACTCGTAGCACCGGTCTCCCCAGGGCTTGCCCAGTTCCGTCACCACCGCCCGCCAGCCGGCCTCGTCGTGGTAGTCGGTGCGGATGACCAGGGCGTCGAATCCGCCGTGGTCGGCGACACCGGGCAACGTCCTCATGGGGGGCTCCCTCCCTCGGAGCCGACCGCCGATCCGCGGTCGGGACAGCTCCGTACGGTCCAGTCTCCCGCGGAGCACCGACAGCAAGGGCAGACGGCCCGCGGAGGGAGTGTGCTTCAACCGGGCCCGAGCTCCGGTAAGGTCAACACCCCTCGACTACAGGATGATTGACGGTGATGCACGTGCAGAGGTACGGCCGAACCGAGCTCGAATGGGACGAGTTGACCGAGGCCGGTTGCGACTACCTGGCCGAGGTCGCCAGAGGCGGCGGCATGACGACCTACACCAAGTTGAACGCGGCTCTGGTGGAGCGGACGGGGCAGCCCGGATTCGACTTCTCGCAGGCCGGGCACCGGGCGGCCGTCGGCCACCTGCTGGGCCTCGTCACGGCAGCCTGCCGTACCGGGAAGGAGCCGATGCTCTCCGCGCTGGTCCAGTACGAAGGGCTGAACGACGCCGGCCCCGGGTTCTACCGCCTGGCGCAGGAACTCGGGCTCCTGTCGCTCGGCGCTTCGAAGGCGGAGAAGGAGAAGTTCTGGACCGACCAGGTGCGAGCCCTGTACGCCGTGCACCCCCGTGCCACCGGCCCGGCCGCCGGCGGGAAGTACTAGGGCCTGTCCGGCGGATCTTGCCAGGCGCGCGACGCCGGGCATCCCGCCTGGACGCACGCCCGAATCGCCCAAGTACGTCCAGTACGAGGCCGACTCGGCGCACGCCCAGCCGGGCGCCCAACGCCGCGCGCTGATCTGCCAAGATCCGCCGGACAGGCCCTAGCGGCGCGGAGGCAGGACCCCGGGGTCCTGCCGGTCCGTTCGACGGCACTGTCCGTGGGCTCCTGGGCTCAGAAGAGGGTGGGCTCTGCCCCGTCTGCCCCGCCGAGTCCCGGGAGGGCGTCCTGCCGGACGACGGCGTCGGCCAGCGGCACCTGCTTCATGCTGCCTTCGCAGAGGATGAGGGAGCGGCGGTCCCGCTTGTGGTCATGGATGACGCCGTAACCGGCACGGCGGGTCGGCATGAGGGCTACCGGCCGTTCGCAGGCCGGGCACTGAACTCTCGGGGCACGCATACGCACAGGTTGCCCGGTGCCACTGACAATGACCAGGGGCGTGCGGATGCGGGCACCGACCCTACCCGTCCTCGTCCTCCTCCTCGGGCTCGGACTCGGTGGTTCACCAGAGGCGCGGCCCGGATCGCGTCGACATCGCCCTGCCACCGCAGTTGTGCCACGTCCCCGGTGCGGTCAACCGGGCCACGCCGCAACCCCAAGAGGAGGAATCCGTGTCCCTGCCCAGCCTGCTCGTCGTGATGGCGGACCCCGACGACGAGTCGCTCGCGGCCGGGGGCGTACTCGCCCAGCACGCCGATGCCGGAGCCCGGACCACCGTCGTCACCGCGACCTGGGAGCAAGGGACCCAGCGCGCAAGGGAGTTGCCCGAGGCGGTCCGGATCCTCGGAGCGGGCGAGCCCCGGCTGCTCGGCTGGGCCGACCACCGGGTTCCCGACTCCGCCCCCGGACGGCCGCGGTTGTGCGACGCGACGTTGGACGCGGTGGTCGGTCAAGGGGCGACGGGCGTCGTGCCGTGGACGCGTGGACGCGGACGGGGGAGAGCTCGATTCCGCCGGGAGCTGACGGGCCGTCCCCGCCAGTACGGGCGTCGACGTCCTTCCGCGGCGCCGAGTGATGAGCCGAGCCGGCCCGGCGGGTCCGGTTGTCGGTGGTGACCACTACGTTCATCACCACAAGCGCTGCCGCCCTGTCGTGGCGCGCTGTCCCCCCAACCCCATTGGAGATGGTGTGCTTCTGCCTGCCTGGGAAGGTTCGAGTACGGTCCGGGTGGTTCCGCCCGCCCGGCCCCGCAAGCTCGCGAAGGTGCCGTTCGTGCAGTTGGCGGACGGTCGGCTGCAGGGTGTGGTGTCCAGCGGTTCGGACATCGGCCGGGTCTACGTGTCGGCCGTCGAGGCCGGTTCCTTCGCGTTCTCGTGCAGCACCAACAACAACCGTCCGTGCGGCGGCGCCCGGGGTGGCTACTGCAAGCACCTGGAGGCGCTGGTCGGCGAGGCGGTGGTGCAGTTCGGCGGTGACCGTGTCGCCCGTTACCTGCGGGTGGACACCGGTACGGAGGAGGCCACCGCCCGGGTCATCACCGGTGCCATGAGCGCCACCCGCCCGGTGAAGGCCGCCGAGTCGCCTGCGGCGGCGGTGTTCACCCGGTTCCTGAACCACCTGGAGTACCTGGAGTTCGAGCCGGTGACCACTCCGCTGCCGGACCTGCACTGGTTCCCGACCACCCGGGCGGTGGCGTGATGCGCACCGACCTCCTCCACGCGCCGGTCGGCGGCCTCGACGAGGCGCTCGCCGTCGTCGACGCCTTCGACCGGGCGATGTCCGACGGCCTGGTGCGGCCCCGGCCGGCCCAGGCCCAGGCGCTGGCCGAGCTCGCGGGGGCCGTCGCGGACTCGCCGCTGGCCGCCCTCGTCGCCGAGGCCGCCGAGAAGGCGGCCGCCGGCACCGCGGACGAGGGCCACCTGCTGGCCCTGGCGGCCGCCCGTACCGCTCTGCTCGGTGCGGCCCACGACGCGCTCCACGGTGTCGTGGGCGGGGCGACCGGTCGTACCACCGCCCTGTGGACGGTGCCCGCCGAGGGCCCGGGCGGCGCGTCGAACGTGCTCACCGCGGTCCGCGCCTGGCTCGCGGACCTGGCCCGTACCGGCTGGCTCGGCATGGACCACGACCTCGTGTCGGCCTCGGCGCAGCTCGTCTCCGCGATGCTCCCGGACCCGCAGCTGCGTCGCCTCGCCGTCCTGCTGGACGGGTTCGCGGGCGAACTCGCCGCGTCCTGCCCGGGAGCGAGTCTGGAACGCGTCCCGGTCCGCCGCTGGGCCGACCTGTGGTCGCGGGCCCTGCTGCTGACGACTCCCGGTGCGGGCACCGTCCCTGACCCGCAGACGGTCACCGGACGGCTGCTGCCGCTCGGCGTCGACCTGCACGAGCACGCGACGGCCGCGCAGGCCCAGGTCCACGCCGTGTTCGAGCCGGCCGACGGTTCCGCTCCCCGCCTGGTCCGGGCGTCGGTGTCGGTCCCGAAGCCGGACAGCGTCCTGGGCGCCGGGGTCTGGCAGCTGCTGCGCCCCCGGATGTCGCTCCTGGCGGCGGCGGGCGAGGGCCGCGCCGTGACGGTGACGGACATGCCGCTCACCGCCGAGGGCGACCTGCTGTGGAGCGACGGCCTCGCCCGCACCGCGGCCGAGGCCGACCCGTTCGCCACCGCCCGGGTCGTGCTGCCCACCGCCGTGGGCGCGCCGGTCGCGCCGTTGGAGCGCCACCCGGTACGCCTGGCCGAGCCGGTCTTCCTGGAGGGCTACACCGCCCTGGAGCAGGACGGGGTGCTGACCTTCGACCTGGCCGGCCACCCGCTCGCCGTCGACACCGACCGCATCCCGGTGGCGGGCCCGCTCACGCCGCAGGCGGTGGCCGCGTCCACCGCGTGCATCGGCCTGCTGCGCTGGGACGCCGGGGCCTTCGTCCTCCAGCCGCTGGCCGTCGAATCCACCGTCAAGCGCCGGACGGTGGGCCTGCACGCCGGTGCGTGGGCGGGCGGCACCACCGACAAGAGCGGCGGCAAGGCCGAGGCGGCAGCGACCGAGACGGTGACCGTGCTGCGCGAGCGCGCCGGCAAGCTGCTGCGGAAGTGAACGGACCCATGACCTCCTCCTCCACCTCCTTCACCACCTCCTTCACCACCACCGACGGGAACGGCGGTGCTCTCGCGGACCCCGAGGGGAACCGCCGACAGGTGCTGTACTGGCAGCTGCTGGCGCGCCTGTTCGACCCGGCGGAGCAGCCCGCGCTGGAGACGGCGAGTCTGGCCGTCGTCGAGGACCTGGGCCTGCCCGCGGGCCTGCTGGACCCTCGTACGTCCGTGGACTCGCTCGTCCAGCGCCACCCCGGCCTGGCAGCGGAGTTCGACGGCCTCCTGGTGCCGGGTGCCGACGCCGACCTCGAAACCGACGCTGACGACGCCGCCGCCGACACTGACACCGAAACCGATGCCGCCGCCGTAGGCCCGGTCGGGGCCCGCGACCGGGCCGCCGAGGTCCGGCGCGCGGCCCTGTACTCCAAGATCCTCCTCAACGCCCTCGCCACCGGCTCCGGCACGGTGACCGCGGGCCAGCTCTCCCGCTGGCAGTCCGACGCGGGATGGCTGGAGCGCGCCCTCGGCTGCAAGCCCGGGGAACTGCGCGCCGGCCGCCACGCAGGCCTCGGCCGTCAGACAGGCCTCGGCCGTCACGCCGGCACCGGCATCGGCACCCCCGGGACCCCCGGCACCCCGGACCTGTCCACGCTGATCCCCGTGATCGGCCCCGAACTCGCCGCCATCGAGGCCGATCTGGTCAAGCGGATGCGCCTGCGCGAAGTCCTCGCGGACAGCAGGCTCGCCGCCCGCCTCACCCCGAGCATGTCGCTGATCGAGCAGCTGCTGCACGACAAGGGCAACCTCGACGGCACCGCGCTCGCCAACGCCAAGGCCCTGATCCGCCGGTTCGTCGACGAGGTCGCCGAGGTGCTGCGCACCCAGGTCGAGAAGGCCACGGCGGGGGAGCTGGACCGCTCGGTGCCGCCGAAGCGGGTGTGGCGCAACCTCGACCTCAAGCGCACGGTCGAGAAGAACCTCGTCAACTGGAGCCCCGACGACGAGCGGCTCTACGTCGACCGGCTCTACTACCGGCACACCACCCGCAAGACGACGCCGCAGCGCCTGATCGTGGTCGTGGACCAGTCCGGCTCGATGGTCGACTCCATGGTCAACTGCACCATCCTCGCCTCGATCTTCGCCGGCCTGCCCAAGGTCGACGTCCACCTGGTGGCGTACGACACCCGGGCCGTCGACCTCACCCCGTGGGTCCACGACCCGTTCGAGACGCTGCTGCGCACCCAGCTCGGCGGCGGCACCGACGGTACGGTCGCCATGGCCCTCGCCCAGCCGAAGATCGCCGAGCCGGTCAACACCGTCGTCGTGTGGATCTCCGACTTCTACGAGTGGCGCGGCGAGGAGCTGTTCGCGCAGATGGCCGCCGTGCACCGCTCCGGCGTGAAGTTCATCCCGGTCGGCTCGGTCACGAGTGCGGGCCGGGGCAGCGTCAACCCGTGGTTCCGCCAGCGGTTCAAGGACCAGGGCACCCCGGTGCTCTCCGGCCACATCAACAAGCTGGTCCACGAGCTCAAGACGTTCCTGACCTGAGCGCCGCACCGCGCCGCACCCGTTCATCCCCCATTCCCACGCCGCAGAAAGGCTCCTGCCCGATGTCCGACATGCTCCGCGCCCCCGCCGAGACCAAGTACGCCGATGAGCTGGACTACCTGGAGTCGGTCGACTCCGGCCCGAAGCCGTCCACGTGGCGGCTGTCCCCGAAGATGATCCGCACCTTCGTCCTCGGCTCCGAGCCCTCCGACGGCATGGAGCGCGAGGTGGCCCAGAAGTGGTTCGGCGAGCGCAGCGTGGTCGAGCGGGCGATCGTCACGCTCGCCTCCGACCGCGGCCTGCTGCTGCTCGGCGACCCCGGCACCGGCAAGAGCTGGCTCGCCGAGCTGCTGGCCGCCGCCGTGTGCCGCAACTCCACCCAGGTCGTGCAGGGTACCGCCGGCACCACCGAGGACCACATCAAGTACTCGTGGAACGTGTCCATGGTGATCGCCAAGGGCCAGTCGCGCGCGTCCATGATCCCCTCGCCGATCATGACCGCGATGGAGACCGGCACGATCGGACGCTTCGAGGAGCTCACCCGCTCCACCAGCGACGTCCAGGACGCGCTGATCTCCATCCTCTCCGAGAAGTACGTGTCGGTGCCCGAGTTGAAGGGCGAGGACGGCACGGTGTTCGCCAAGCCCGGCTTCGCGGTGATCGCCACCGCCAACAGCCGCGACCGCGGCGTCAACGACCTGTCGTCGGCGCTCAAGCGGCGCTTCAACTTCGTCCAGATCCCGGTGGTGACGGACAAGCGGAGCGAGGCGGAGATCGTCCGCTTCCGCACCGAGGAGCTGCTGCGCCGCCACCAGATCGAACTGGACGTGCCGCCCACCCTGCTGGACGTACTGCTGCGCTCCTTCGAGGACCTGCGCGCCGTCGCGACGGCGGCGGGCAGCGACGACGAGCGGCTGGAGTCGGCCCTGTCCACCGCCGAGCAGATCGGCGTACTGGAGGACGCCATCCTGCACAGCGACTTCTTCGGCGAGCGCGCGCTCACCGCCCACGCCCTCGGCTCCTCCCTGGTCGCCTCGCTCAGCCGTCGCGCGCCCGAGGACACCAGCATCCTCACCAAGTACCTGGCCAACACCGTCCACCAGCGCAGTGAGCAGGAGGGCGGCGAGTGGCCGCAGTTCCTCGCCGCCGGCCTGGACACCCTCAAGGCGCTCGCATGAGCCGCGCCAGCACCCGGGTGCCCGCCACCGGCGGGCACCCCGGCCCCGACACGTTCAGCGCGCTGCGGAGCCAACTCGACGCGGCTGCCGCCGAGTTCGCCGACGGCCCGGGCGCCCTGGACGGCATCCTCCGCGGCCTCGTGAGCGACGTCGAGCGTGCCCTGCGCGAGCCGCTGGAGATCTTCCCGGTCTGCCACCACTCGCCGGCCTCCGCCACCGCCATGGCCCGCCACCTGCGTGCCCGGCAGCCGAGGACGGTCTTCCTCGAACTGTGCGAGGACATGGCCCCGTTGCTCACCGAGCTGCGCAACTGCCGCCTGCCGGTGGCCGTCCAGGCCTTCGCCACCCGGATCGACGGGTTCCCCGCCGACTGGGCGCCGCTGTCCGTGGTCGCGCCGATCACCGAGGCCTCCGCCGAGTACCAGGCCATCGCGTACGCGTTGGAGACGCCCGGCGTGGACCTGGTCCTCGTCGACCGGTCCTCGGACCACGTCTTCCAGTGGCAGCCCCGCCCGGACGCCCCGGACAGCGTGGACGGCTCGGACGCCGCCGAGGCCGCGGCGGCCGCCGCCGCCCAGGCCGACGTGGGCGCGGCTGCCCCCCAGGAGGCCGCACTGCACGGCGACGCGGTCGGCGTCGAACTGGGCGACCTGCGGCCCCGCTTCGCCGACCTCGAACGGCACCTGCTCCGCCACGGCAAGGTGCGGCACTGGTCGGAGTGGTGGCACCAGTACGTCGAGGGGCCGCTCGGCGACGCCGACCACGACACCTACCGGCAGGTCATGTTCCTGATCGGCAGCCTCTTCCGCCGCCTGGCGCCCGGAGATCCGGGCCGTGTGCGGGTGGACGAGGACCGCGAGCGGTACATGTGGACCCGCATCCGCGAGCACCTGGCCGCCACCGGCGCCGACCCGGCGCAGAGCGTCTACGTCTGCGGCGCCTTCCACGCCGCCAGCCGGGTCGAGGAGTTCGGCCTCCACGGCACCGACACCTTCGCCGTGCCCCCGCGCACCGCCACCGAGTGGCAGTACGGCCTGATCCCCTCCAGTCACACCGCCATCGAGAGGCAGTTCGGCCTCGAAGGCGGGTCGGTGTCGATCGCCGCCGCCCAGTGGGAGAAGAACCTCAAGCGCACCCGGGTCCAGCCCTACCGGCTCAAGGGCCAGGCCGGTGCCGGGGCGAAGGCCACCCGCGCCCGCAAGGCGGTCGCCGCCGTCCCCGCCGCGGAGGGCGACAGCACCGACAAGCTGGCCGGATTCCTGCAACGACCGCCCGCCCTCGACCAGTTGGACCAGGAGGAACTGCTCGGCTGGTCCGTGGAGATCGTGCGAGCGGCCCGCCGCAACGGCTACCTCGCCTCCACCGCCGACGCCATCGCCGTGTACGAGACGTCCATCCTCCTCGCGGGCATGCGCGACCGCGCCCGCCCGACCCCGTACGACTTCCAGGACGCGGCCGTCACCTGCATCGAGAAGGAGACCGTGCCCGGCCGGCGCGATGTCCGGCGCCTGGTCGAGATCATGATGGGCGGCGACCGGATCGGCCAGGTCGGCTACGAGTCGCTGCCCCCGCTGGCCCGCGACGTCCACGACCGCCTCGCCCCGCTCGGCCTCAACCTCCAGGCCCGCGGCGTCAAGCGCGCGCTGCTTGACATCAAGTCCCAGCCCGACCTGCGCCCCTGCTCCGACGTGCTCTGGATGCTGCGCCACCTGATCCCCGACGCCGCCCGCCCGATCATGGGCGAGCGCACCCTCGGCGACGAACCCAAGCAGGAGTCCTGGGACCTCTCGCTCGGCACCCACCAGCGCGCCCTGATCGAGCTCGGCTACGAAGGCGTCACGCTCGAACAGGTCCTCGAACAGCGCCTGCGCCGGGAGGCCAACGCCCCGCAGGCCAATGCCGCCGTCGTCCTGCGGACCGTGGAGGACGCCACCCTGTACCTCGGCAGCCGGCGGCTCGCCGACGAACTCGGCGCCCGCGCCCTCCAGGTGCTGACCACCGAGCGCAGCGTCGACGGCGCCCCCGAGGTGCTGCGCCGGGTCCGGAAGCTGCTGGCGTTCTACCGCACCGGTGAGCCGGTCCTGCCCCGGTGGATCGAGCGGTTCGCCGAGGCCGGGTACGCCCACTACTGCGCCCTGCTCCCCACCGCGTTCACCGACGAGACGGCGACGGTGCGCCAGGTCGCGGCCATGCTGAGCTTCCTGTTCAGCATGGAGGGCCTGGCCCTGTCCCTGGGCGGGGACCGCGCCCAACTCGAACTCGCCGTCGCCCGGTCCGACCCGCAGGACCAGGCCAAGCGCGCCCTGCTGTGGGCCGCGCGGGTCCACCTCGGCCACCTCACCCGCCAGGACCTGCGCGAGCGCTGCGACGAACTGCTCGGCAACCCGCTCCTGCTGCCCGCCTACCCGCGCTACCTCAGCGGGCTGCTCCACGCGCTGGAGCCGGTGCCCAGCCTGGTCGACCTCGTCGTCGAGGCGGTCTCGCACGCCTTCGCCCGCCTGCCCGACCCGGTCCTGCTGCCCTGGTTGCCGACCCTGATCACCACCCTGCGCAGCGGCGGCGCCGAGCTCGCCCCGAAGCTCACCAAGGAAGCCGGACGCATCTTCCCCGGCCGACTCGCCGAACTGGACACCTGGGTGCCGCCGTGGCTCGCACCGGCGCCCCAGCCGGTCCGGCCCGGCGGCGGCACCGCTGGCCGGGGCTCCGCCCTGCTCGCAGCGCACCCCGCCGGTTGCGACGCGCTCGCCGCCCTCCTGGGCTGCGACGGGTCCTGGACGGCGCCGCAGACCCCGGCGGGCTCGGCGCTCCTCGGCCGGCACCCCGAGACGGCCGCCGCCCTGGCGTCCCTGCTCGGCGCCGCCTGAGCGGACGGAGGGCGGACGGAGAGCGGACGGACGCCGACGCTGACGGCGCGGGGGCGGTCCCGCCGGTTACGGACCGCCCCCCGTGCCGTCGCCACCGGCCCACGACACCCGTCAGCGCGCCGACGGGACGAGGACGGTGCGCTCGAACGGGCCGCCGTGCGAGGCGGCGTACGCGACGGCCTCGTTGACCGCGTCGAGGCCGAACGACCGGACCCGTTCGGGGGCGAGGTCCAGGGCGCCCGAGGCGAGCAGCCGGATGATGCCGACGTTCGCCGTGCGCGGGTACATCCACTGGCCGCGCACGGTGACCGAGTTGCGCATGAGCCACGGGTAGGGGAGGGCGAGGTCGTCGCCGCCGAGCATGCCGACACCGCCCATGAGGACCACGCGCCCGTACTCGCGCACGGTCATGGCCGCCATGCGCGCGACCGAGCTGGGTGCGCTCGGCGGCAGCAGGTCGAGCACCATGTCGATCGAGCCGTCGCCCGCCGCGGCCATCGCCGCGCGGTCGTCGGCCTCGTCCCCGGTGAGCGGGACGGGGCGCACCCGGGGGCCGAACCGGTCGGCGAGGAGGTCGAGCGCGGCCCGGTTGCGGCCGGGGGCGACCACCCGGCCCGCCCCCATCGCCAGCGCGAGCGCGACCGCGCTGCTGCCGAGGTTGCCGGTCGCCCCGCTGACGAGCAGCGTCTCACCGGCCGCGAGCCCGCCGGCCAGCAGCCCGCCGTACGGGATGACGTGCACGCCGAGCGCGGCCCAGCGGGCCGGGTCGTCCCCGGCCGCCGGGGGCAGCGGGTACACGTTCTCCGTCGGGACCCGCATGAGCTCGGCGAAGGACCCGTCGTGCAGGTACCGGGCGAGCCGCGCGCCGCCCTCGCCGCGCGAGCTCCAGCCCTGGAGGGTGATGTCGGGCGTCAGGGCGTCGTCCCGGGAGCGCACCGTGCAGTCGCACCACACCAGGTCGCCGACCCGCAGCCGGGTGGCGTCCGGGCCCACCTGGACGACGCGTGCCACGCCGCCGATGCCGGGCACGACGGGAGGCACGAGGGGGTACTTCCGCTCGCCGCCGAACACCTCGGCCGCGTACGGGGCCACGTAGGAGGCGAGCACCCGGACCACCACCTCGCCGCCGTCGGCCTCGGGGTCGGGCACCTCCCGCACCGTGAGCGGGGCACCGAACCGTGTCAGGACTGCTGCTCGCACGTGTGAGCCTCCATGGTCGTCTTCGTCTTCGGACGCCTTCGTCTTCGGACGTCTCCGTCCGTGCTCGTCGTGATCGACCCTAGGAGCCCGACGGGTATGCGGGAAGCGACGATCGAGCATGTCTGGTATGCGTATGCGGCATGGACGTCTCCAGTACCGGCCTGCGGGTCCTGCGACAGATCGCGGAGTCCGGCAGCTTCACCGCGGCCGCCGCCCGGCTCGGCTACACCCAGTCGGCGGTGTCACGCCAGGTCGCCTCCCTCGAACGGAGCGCGGGCACCGCCCTGTTCGAACGCCGCCCCGACGGAGTGCGGCTCACTCCCGCGGGCCTGACCCTGCTGCGCCACGCCCGGACGATCCTGGACAGCCTGGCCGCGGCCGAGCGCGACCTCACCGGCACCGCCCCGCAGGCCGAAGTGCTGCGGATCGGACTGTTCCTGAGCGCGGGCGCGGGCCTCCTGCCCCCTGCGCTCGCCCGCCTCGCGGCAACCGACCCGCAGATCACGGTCACGACCACCGAGGGCGCCACGCCTGCCCTGGTCCGGGCCCTGCGCGCGGGCTCGATCGACCTCGCCGTGCTGTCCTCCCGCCCGCCCCACCGCCCCTTGGACGGCGAGTCGCCGCGCCTGCACGTCGAGACCGTCGCGGACACCGAGCTGCTCCTCGCGGCGCCTTCGACCGGAGGGTTCGCCGGCCGCACCGCGGTGCACGTCGACGAACTGCTCGACGCCCGGTGGATCGCCACCCCCGCGTCCGGCTCCGAGCCGCTGCTCGGCGTCTGGCCCGGCCTGCCCGGCCGGCCGCGCATCGTCCACTCCGCGCGCGACTGGCTGACGAAGCTCCACCTGGTCGCCGGCGGCTTCGGGGTGACGACGGTGCCCGCCCGGCTCGCGCCGCTGCTGCCGTCCGGGGTGAGCCTGCTGCGCGTCGAAGGCGCCCCGCCCGAGATCCGCCGGATCCTGGTGGCCCGACTCCCCGGCCGCCCGACCCCGACCGTCACGGCCGTCACCCGGGCCATCGTCGCCACCGCCTGATCCGGGTGGGCACCCCAGCCCCCCCGAGCCCCCCCGAGCCCCCCGACCCCCGTGAATGTGAACGGACGATGGGGCGCGATGCCCCTCTGCTGCGGGGGTGTTTCGTTCTCATGTCCATGTCCCCTGGTCACTGGCGCTACGACACCAGTCGTACACAGACTCGGATCCGCACGACCGTGCCGTCCGACTCCGTCCGACTCCCAGCTCCAGGAAGTTCTGCCGCCATGCGCACCTCCCTCAGACCCGACGTCCCCCAGGCGCTTCCGCCGCACCTGGTGGGGAGGTGCGCTCCGTGCTCCGGTACGTGACCCGCAGGGCGGCGGGCTGGCTCCTGGTGATCGCCGTGGCCACCAACGCCACCTACTTCCTGGCCAGTTGGTTCCTCGACCCGCGCTCGAACTTCAAGGAACTGCGCCCGGTCCGCACCGAGGAGCAGCTGTCCCGGGCCCTGGCCCCGTACAACCTCGACCCGCACGAACCGCTGCTCCACCGCTGGTGGGACTGGCTGACCGGCGTGGTCCTGCACTTCGACTGGGGCCGTTCCCCGGTCGGGGTCGAGGTGAACGGGGAGATCGGCTACCGCTCCCTGGTCAGCGCCGAGTTGGTGATCGGTGCGACGGTCCTGTCGGTCGTCGTCGGTGTCGCGCTCGCGGTCCACACCGCCTCGCGCCAGTACGGCTGGCGGGACCGGGCGGCCCAGGCCGTGTCCATGGCGCTGTTCAACGTCCCGGTGTCCATCGCCGCCCTCGCACTGGTGCTGCTGGCCATCCGGCTGAACGAGCAGGCCGGCTGGCACTTCCTGTACGTCGCGGGGGAGAACTCGCCCGACGTGGAAGGGTTCTGGGCGACGCTCGGTGACCGGCTGCTGCACCTGATCCTGCCGACGCTGACGCTCACCCTGACGGGGTACGTGGGCTACCACCTCACCCAGCGCTCCCTGCTGCTGGACGTCATCGGCTCCGACTTCGTGCGCACCGCCCGGGCCACCGGGCTCACCCGCGCCCAGGCGATCCGCCGGCACGCCCTGCGCACCGCACTGATCCCCACCGCCCAGTCCGTGGCGTTCAGCATCCCGGCGGTCTTCACCGGCGCGGTCCTCACGGAGACGATCTTCGGCTGGAACGGCATGGGCCAGTACTTCATCCAGACCATCAGCAAGAACGACGTGCACGGCACGGTGGCGACCGCCGCCTTCGCCGCCGCCCTGACGGCGGTCGGCGCGATCCTCGCGGACATCGCCACCGTCCTCCTCGACCCGAGAGTGCGGGTGAACTGAGATGGCCGTCCCCGTGAGCCCCGACGCGACCTCCGAGGGCGCGCTCGCCACGGCAGCCGCACCCGCCACCGGCAGGCCCGACGTGCCCGACGTGCCCGACGGGCGCTACCTGGGCCGGCGCCGCCTCTACCTGCGGCGCTTCCTGCGCAACCGGACCGCCGTCGCCGGCGTGGTGATCTTCCTGCTGCTGGTGCTGTTCAGCGCGCTCGGCGACCTCCTCACCCCGTACGGCTACGCCGACGCCGACTTCTCGGCACTGACCCAGGCCCCCAGCACCGAGCACTGGTTCGGCACCAACCAGGGCGGCAACGACGTCTACGCCGCCGTCGTGCACGGCCTCCAGCGCTCGCTGGTGATCGCGGTGAGCGTGTCCGTGCTGACCGTCGCCATCGCCGCGGTCGTGGGCGCGGGCGCGGCCTACCTCGGCGGCCGGGTGGAGAAGGCCACCCTCGCCGTCATCCACTTCCTGCTCATCGTGCCCTCCTTCCTCGTCCTCGCCCTGGTCTCGCACCGGCTGGCGGGCGACTGGCGGGTCCTCATCCTGGTCCTGACGGTGTTCGGCTGGATGTCCACCGCGCGCGTGGTCTGGTCGGTGTCGACGTCCCTGCGCGAGCGCGACTACGTGCGCGCCGCCGAGTACATGGGCGTGCGCCCCCTGCGCATCGTGCTGCGCCACATCATCCCGAACCTGGGCTCCCTGCTCATCGTCAACCTCACCCTGGGCGTGGTCTCCACCGTGCTCAGCGAGACCGCCCTGTCGTTCCTCGGCTTCGGCGTGCAGACCCCGGACGTGTCGCTGGGCACGATGCTCGCCGACGGCGCGGGCACCATCACCAGCGCTCCCTGGCTCTTCGCCTTCCCCGCCGGGCTGACCGTCCTGCTCACCGTCTCGATGACCTTCGTCGGCGACGGCCTGCGCGACGCCCTCGACCCCACGTCCACCACCGGCGCGGCAGGAGCCCGACGATGACCTTCGCACCCGCCCGCCGTACCGGGCCCGCAGCGGCTCCCGCGGCCGCCCCGACGGCCGATCCGACACCCGCCCCCGCGCCCGCACCCGTGCCCGCCCCCGTCCTCTCCGTACGCGACCTGCGCGTCTCCTTCCCCTCCGAGGCCGGCCCGGTGGAGGCCGTGCGCGGCATCGACTTCGACCTGCTGCCCGGGCGCACCCTGGGCATCGTCGGCGAGTCCGGCTCGGGCAAGTCCGCCACCGCCCTCGCCGTCATGGGCCTGCTTCCGCCCACCGCGCGCCTCGGCGGCCGGATCCTGCTGGGTGGCCGCGACCTCGCGGCGATGGACGACAAGGCCCTCTCCCGGGTGCGCGGCAAGGACATCGGCATGGTCTTCCAGGACCCGATGTCCGCGCTCACGCCCATCTACAGCGTCGGCCGGCTGCTCTCCCAGGCCCTGCGCGTGCACCGGGACCTCACGAAGCAGGACGCGTGGGAGCAGGCGGTGGAACTGCTCGACCTGGTCGGCATCCCCGACCCGCGCGAACGCGCCAAGTCCTTCCCCCACGAGTTCTCCGGCGGCATGCGCCAACGCGTCGTCATCGCCCTGGCCATCGCCAACAAGCCCTCGGTCCTCGTCGCCGACGAACCCACCACGGCACTCGACGTCACCGTCCAGGCCCAGATCCTGGACGTGCTGCGCCTGGCCCAGCGCGAGACCGGCGCCGGCCTCGTCCTGATCACCCACGACCTGGGCGTGGTGGCGGGCCACGCCGACGAGGTCGCCGTCATGTACGCGGGGCGGATCGTCGAGCACGCGAGCGTCGACGAGCTCTTCCGCCGCCCCACGATGCCGTACACCGCCCGCCTGCTGGCCAGCGTCCCCACTGTGGACAGCGGCGTCGAACGGCCCCTGATCCCGGTCGGCGGGGAGCCGCCGTCCCTGGTCGGCCTGCCCGGCGGCTGCCCCTTCGCGCCCCGCTGCGCGGTCGCCCAGGACGTGTGCCGGACCACCGAACCGGTCCTGACCGCCCCCGGCCTGACCACCCCTGGCCCGACCACCGTGAGCGGGCAGCAGCACAGCCGTGTCGCCTGCCACCGCGCGCAGGAGATCGCCGACGGAACCCTCGACCCGGCCGGGGAGGCCGCCCTCGTACCGCCGGCCGGCGGCGCCGGGGAGCGGACCGTCGGCGAGGTGGTCCTGCGGGTGGAGGACCTGGTCAAGACGTTCCCCGTCACCAAGGGCGCCCTCCTCAAGCGCCGGGTGGGCACCCTGCACGCCGTCAACCAGGTCAGCTTCGAGGTGCGCGCGGGCGAGACCCTGGCCCTGGTGGGGGAGTCCGGCAGCGGCAAGACCACCACCCTGCGCGAGGTGCTGCGGCTGCGCGCCCCCGAGGGCGGCCGCATCGAGGTGGCCGGCACCGACGTCGCCACCCTCCACGCTGCGGTCCAGGTGCGCGAGCTGCGGCGCGACGTCCAGATCGTCCTCCAGGACCCGACGGACGCCCTCGACCCCCGCCTGACCGTCTTCGACCTGCTGGCCGAACCGCTCCAGGCCGCCGGCGCCGACCGGGCGGCCATCCGCTCCCGGGCCACCCGGCTGCTGGACGTGGTGGGCCTGGACCGCGCCATGGGCGACCGCTTCCCCGCCGCCCTGTCCGGCGGCCAGCGCCAGCGCGTCGGCATCGCCCGTGCCCTGGCCCGGGAGCCGAAGCTGCTGGCCCTGGACGAGCCGCTGTCCGCGCTGGACGTCTCCGTGCAGGCCGAGATCATCAACCTGCTCACCCGGCTCAAGCGCGAACTGGGCCTGGCCTACCTGCTGGTGGCCCACGACCTGGCCGTGGTGCGCTACGTCTCCGACCGCATCGCGGTGATGTACCTCGGGCACATCGTCGAGTCCGGCGCCACCGAGGAGATCTTCGCCCGGCCCCGGCACCCGTACACCAAGGCCCTGCTGTCGGCGATCCCGGTGCCCGACCCGGCACGCGAGCGCCACCGCGAGCGCATCGTCCTCGCGGGCGAGCAGCCCAGTGCCACCCGCCTCCCGGAGGGCTGCGTGTTCGTCGACCGCTGCCCGCTGTACCGGGAGGCGGACGAGGCCGTACGGACCCGCTGCCGCACCGAGCGGCCGGCGACCGCCGCCGCCCCGGACGGCTCCGACCACCAGTACGCCTGCCACGCGGTCTGACCCCGCACCGGCAGCACCCGCCCCTTCCCCTGTTCACCGATCCCACCGATTCCCACAAGGACATCCCATGCGTCGGAAGCTCGCTCTGCCCCTCGCGCTCGTCGCGGCCGTCACGGTCGCGGCCACCGCGTGCTCCTCCTCGTCCTCCTCCGGTGGTTCCTCCTCCGCCGGAGGCGCCGGGCAGAACGCCAAGAACGCCGCCAAGGTCGCGTCCTCGGTCACCGACTACAACCCGCAGCCGTACGACAACGTCAAGGACGGCGGCACCTACACCACCGCGGGCACCTTCGACGAGCAGGGCAACCCCTTCAACGTCAACGGGACCCTGAACTCCGTGCGGATCTGGTCCTGGTACAACGCCGACGCCATCACCTACTCGCCCACCGGCGAGGTCCAGTACAACCCGGACTACTACAGCGACGTGAAGGTCTCCGTCGAGGGCGGCGACCAGAAGGTCGTCATCACCCTCAACCCCAAGGCCGTGTTCAACGACGGGACCCCCATCGACTGGCGGGCCATCGAGGCCACCTGGAAGGCCAACAACGGCTCGAACAAGGACTACGCGGCCAACTCCACCGACGGCTACGACCGCATCACCTCCGTCACCCGGGGCGCGGACGACAAGCAGGCGGTCATCGCCTTCAAGGGCGTCAACCCCTCCTGGTCGGCGCTGTTCACCACCTTCCTGCACCCCGAGGCCGCCACCGTCGACAACTTCAACAAGGCGTACGTCAAGACGGCCCACCCCGAGTGGGGCACCGGACCGTACACCGTCGGCACCTGGGATGCCCACTCCGGCAACATCACCTTCGTGCGCAACCCCAACTGGTGGGGCAGGAAGGGCAAGCTGGACAAGCGGGTCTACGTCAACCTGGAGAGCGGCGCCTCGATCAACGCCTTCAAGAACGGCGAACTCGACTACACCTCCGCCGTGGACGCGGAGAACCTCAAGCAGGTGAAGGCCGTCAAGGACGCCGAGATCCGCAGCGGCGGCAGCCCCTTCGAGTACTCGCTGTACCTCAACACCAAGTCCCCGCTCCTCGGTGACCTCCAGGTCCGCAAGGCGGTGCAGGAGAGCATCGACCGCCCGCAGATAGCGAAGATCCAGTTCCAGGGCCTGGACTACACCGAGCCGCTGCCCGGCTCCGCCGTGCTCTACAGCTTCCAGCAGGGCTACCAGGACAACGTCGCCGCCGTGTTGAAGTACGCCCCGGACGAGGCCCGGAAGACCCTGGACGCGGCCGGCTGGACGCCCGGTCCGGACGGCATCCGCACCAAGGACGGCAAGCAGCTCGCACTCGGCTACACCCTGCTCGGCGACGACCCGATCGAGAAGGCCACCGCCTCCGCGCTCACCGCGATGCTCAAGGGCGTCGGCGTGAAGCTGGACATCAACAAGGTCTCCTCGAACGACTTCTCCAAGGTGCTCAGTGAGCGCCGCTTCGACCTGTTCATCTCCGGCAACCGCTCGACCGACCCCTTCGGCGCCCGCAACCTGTGCGACTTCTACTGCTCGGACCGCGACTCCAACATCACCGGCGCCGGCACCCCCGAGCTGGACCAGGAGATCCGCGCCACCGGCCAGATCGCCGACCTCGGGCAGCAGATCGAGGCCGTCAACAAGGTCGAGCAGAAGGCCCTCCAGCAGTACGCCTTCCTGCCGCTCTACAGCGGCCCCTCCACCTACGGCATCAAGAAGGGCCTCGCCAACGTCGGCGCCACCATCTTCTACAGCCCGCTGCCCGAGACCATCGGCTGGCAGAAGTAGCAACCCCACCCGCCTGCGCGTCCACCGCGACCGCTACCGCGACCGCTACCGCCACGGCTACTGGTCGGCGGTCCCGATGCGGTGGACGCGCAGGCCCCGGCGCCGGGGCTCCGACGCGGACACGACGCGCCGGATCAGGGCCCCTGCCACACGCTCACCTGGAGGGTGACGTAGGTCGGCGAGTTCTCGTTGACGGACGTCACCTGGACGCCCGCGATCAGTCCCGGCCGCTCGAGGATGCAGAAGACGGACCCGGGCGTGCTGGGCGCACCGGTGATGAACTGGGTCCCCGTGGAGCAGGCCTGGTAGGTCGGCGTGCTCCCGTTCGGCAGGGCGAGCATCCTCTCCGACGTGCCGGCTTCGATCTGCTGCCCTCCCTGGTCCGCCTTCCACGAGATGTCCCCGCTGGAGTTGGTGGCGCCGACGATGTCGGGCTGCGTGGGCTTCTGGGGCCCCAGCGGTGCGTAGTAGAGCGCGGGGAGTTGGAAGCTGTACGACCCGCGCAGTGTCCCGGCGGCGCCGGTCGGCCCGGGTGACACGGGTGACACGGTGGCGGTGTCGGAGACCGAGGGCACCGGAGGCACCGGGGCCGTCGGGGGAGCGGGAGAGGGCGACCTCCACTCGGTCTGCGTCACCGTCACCGTCGGGCTCGGCGTGGCGGCTTGGGTGCCACCGTAGAAGGCCCCGCCGATCGCCGTCACCAGAGCCGCGGCCGCGGTGATGATCCCCGGCAGTGTGGTGAAGAAGGTGACGAAGCGGGTCGGCCCCCCGGGGCCGGTTGGTGAGTCCTGGTCCGACGTCATTTGCGGCCCCCTCGGGCATTGTGATGCACCGTCAGCAACGCGGAGCATAGCCCTCCGGGCGCGTCCGGAAGCCGGCAGTTGCCGATCCGTGACTACCCGCTGTCGCTGCCGTTGCCGCTCTGCCACCTGGCCCGGAACGCGCGGCTCTCCGGTCGCCGGCCGCCCGGATCCGGTCAACTCGGTACCGCGCTCGGCGGAATTCACCGAGATCGCAGGCGGCCGGGTGCCGGTGGACCCTACGCTCGCACGAACACTGTGGCGCGAAGGGGGATGCCGTGGCCCGTGGACCTGTCCGGCGACGCCGGTCGACCGCTGCGCGCCGGGCGCGTCGGCTGCGGCAGGCGCGGGACAACGCGGTGCTGCTGGGCGTGGCGGCCGTGATCGTCCTCGTGCTGCTCTCGGTGGCGGTGCGCTGGCTGGCCCAGCACCTGCTGCTGGTGGCCCTGCTCCTCCTCGCGGGCGCGGGGGCGGGCGTCGCCGTGCTGCGTACGCGCGTCCGGGCGCGGCAGCGCGAGCTGGACACGCGGGCGGCCCAACTGCGGCACATCGGGCCGTTCCTGGCGATGAGCCCGAAGGCGTTCGAGCACGCGCTGGCCGACCTGTGCCGGCGGGACGGCTGCACCAAGGTCTCGGTGGTCGGCGGAGCCGGGGACCTCGCGGCGGACGTGCTGGCCACCACCCCCACCGGACAGCGGATCCTGATCCAGGCCAAGCGCTACGGACCGCGGACGTTCGTCGGCTCCCAGGACGTCCAGCGCGTCAACGGCACCTACCGCGACGTGCACCGCTGCGACCTGGCCGCCGTGGTGACGACCAGCTCGTTCACCAAGGCCGCCGCCGCATTCTGCGCACAGGTCGGCATCCGCGCCGTCGACCGCCGCTCCCTCGCCCGCTGGGCGGAGGGCACGGGCGTCCCACCCTGGGCGTGACCCGCCCGGCCGACGCCGACGACGGCCACGGAGGCCGTCCCCGGACTCACCGCCCGTGACCAGCGCGGGCCGTTGTCAGAGGCGCTTGGCAGGATGATCCCCATGCTCGCCATCCACCCTGACCAGTACCTTGACGACCGGCCCGCGCGGCCCGCTCCCCCCACCGTCCGGGGAGGCTTCGAGGTGCACCTGACCGTCGGGCCCGGCGCGGCCGACGCACTGGCCGCGTGGGCCGACGGTCACGGACTGAAGTTCACCCACATCCTGCTGGAGCGCGGTACGTCGCCCTCGCAGCCGATGCTCACCCTGCGCGCCGACGGCACGCTGGAGGAGGTCGCCGTCCTGACCGCCCGGGTCCGGGGCCGGGCCGAGCGGGCCGGATTCACCGTTCTGCGGGCGAAGATCGAGGCCACGCCGTGGGCGGAGGGTGTCCCGGCCTCGGACGAGGACGCCGCCTCGCACGGGGCCGGCCGCTACTTCGAGCACCACGTCAAGCTGTTGCTGCCGACTGGGATCCGGGCGGCCGACCCCGCCCGCTTCGCCGAGCTCACCGCACTGGCCGTCCGGCACGGCGCGCACCTGTCGCGCAACCCGCGCCGGACGCGCGAGGACGGCCGGCGCGAGTGGTTCGTGACCCAGCGGTGCCGCCTGGTCGGCCTGGACACCGCGGGCCGCCGGTTGGACGCGCTGCTGCGGGACCTCGCCGCCGACGGTCGCGAAGTGGCCTCGGTGGAGCGCGAGTTCGTCGTCGTCGACAGTGACGAGACCCTGGACGCGGGATGGATCACCGAGCCCGGGCACAGCGCCCGGCCGTACGGAGCAGGAGAGTCGACATGACCGAGGACCAGTCCCAGCCCCGACCCGATGCGCCCGTGGCATGGGAGGACCTGCGGTACGGCCCCTGGCGGGGGGTCCTGCTGCCCAAGCAGCCGCCGTCGGAGGACGTCCGGGTGGATCGGGAGCTGCCCAGGAGCCTCCGCCCGATCGACGACGAGACGGTGACCCAGCAGCCGGTCTTCGACCCCGCCCTCGCCGGGTACGCCCGCGCCCTCCGGCCCAGCGAGCCAGCGTTCGCCGACCCCGGGCTCGCCGAACGCTGGCTCACCGCGCGGCGCGAGGCGCTCGACACCGTGCTGTCCGCCGTCGCCGGCTCGCCGTGGGCCGAACACCTGGTGCTGCGCGGAAGCGTCCTGCTGCGGGCCTGGTACGGCGAACAGGCCCGTGAGCCCGGTGACCTGGACTTCGTGGTCCGCCCGGTGGACTGGCAACTGGAGGACGAGCGCACGGAGCGCATGCTCGGCGAACTCGCCACCGCCGCCGAACGCCTCTCGGGCGAGGTGCGGCTGCACGCGGACCAGGCGCTCAGCGACGAGATCTGGACGTACAGCAGGATCCCCGGGCGCAGGCTCGTGCTGCCGTGGTCGGCGCCGGGCGTCCCGGGCGGGAGCGTCCAACTCGACTTCGTCTTCACCGAGCACCTGCCCGTCGCACCGCAGTCCTACCGGCTCCCGGGCGTCACCGGACCGCTGCTCGGCGCGACGCCGGAGCTCTCCCTCGCGTGGAAGCTCCTGTGGCTGGTGTCCGACAACCACCCCCAGGGCAAGGACCTCTACGACGCGGTCCTGCTCTCCCGCACCGCCGAGGTTCCTTACGCGCTGCTGCGGCAGGTCTTCACCCAGTCCGACGAGTCCTGGTCGCGCCGGCCGGTCCTCCCGGAGCAGATCAGCGGACTGGAGGTCGACTGGGAGGAATTCGCCAAGGACCACCCGCAGTTCGCCGAGCCCGTCGAGGAGTACCCGGCCCACCTGCTCGCCGCGCTCCACCCGACCTTCGCCGACCGCGGCGAGTACGCCCTGCGCGCCCGGTGGCTGGCCCCGCTGATCGAGGAACTGCGGGACGTGCTGGCGAGCGAGGGCATGGAGGAGGTCCAGCAACGGATGGCCCGCCTCCACATGCTCCCGGACAACACCCTGGTGATCACCTGCGAACTCCTCGGCGGCGACCTCACCGCTGCCGACCGCGCCGTCGCCGACCACGTCGGAGTCCCGCCGCGCCGGATGACCCACCTCCTCGCGGAGGCCGCCTCGCGCTACGCGGTCGAGCTCGCGCGCGACGGCCGGGCGAGCGCCGCCGGCTGAGGCCGTCTGTCGGTGCCAGCGGTCATCATCGCGGTCGTCATGATCACCGGATCAGGAGGTCCCCGTTGTCCGCGTTGAACGACTTCGCCACCTGGGAGCCGCTGCTGCGGCTCCTCCGGTCCGCCCACGCGGAGAAGCTCGCCGCACCGGGCGGGTACGTGGCGGGGGTGATCGGTCGCGGTTCGTCCACCGTGCCGTTGAAGTGGCGGAGTCCGGAGCCCGGGCGTGCCAGTCTGCTGTCGGACTACCAGGCGCAGCACGACGCGATCCGGCGAGTGCGGGCCGTGGTCCCTGACACGGGTTCGGGGGGCGTCGCCTTCACGGTGGAGATCGCACCGGAGGGGAGGGCGGTGCTGCGCCTGTTCGATCTGGGGCCTGCGGCCGGTTCAGGTCCGGGCAACGCCCATCCGAGGGTTCTGGTGCGGGTGGAGGGTGCCGTGCCGGAGCCGTGGCGGCGCCGGCCCGAGCCGGTGCCCGGGGTGCGGTCGGCTCCGTCCGTGGATCCGGAGGCGCTGGAGCGGACGCTGCGCGAGCGGATACCCGGGGCGATCGGTGCGACCGAGGAGGAGATCGCCGCCGCGGAGGCCCGTCTGGGGGTGGCGCGCGCCCCCGTCCTCGCCCTGCCCCGTCTGCGCACCCTCAGCGCTTCCCCGGGGACCCTCGCCGACCCCAGGGAGGTCGGCCGGTTGAGCGGGCTGGAGTTCGTGGCACTCACCCCGGAGGACTGGCGCGTGCTCCTCGACGCGGGGGCCGTCCCGCAGAGCCTGTCGGCGGCTGCCATCACGGTGAACGGGGACCGCGATCCGCGCCGGACCATCGCCCTGGCGAACGAGATCCTGGCCCTCTGGGACCGCCCCCTGATCACGGAGACCGTCGTCCACGGAGACCTCGGGCCCCTGCCGACCATCGGCCCGGAGTCGACGGCGGGCCGGGGAGGTGAGCCGCAGCCGCCCCGACCGGCGGGGGAGAGGCAGGGGCTGGGGCGTGTCCTGCCCGGTCTCCCGGGCACCCCTGAGCCCGGGCCCGAGACGGACGAGTAGTCGGGCACGCCTGGGAGCCTGATCCACGACGGCCGACCGGTCCGGACGGCCGATCGGCCCGGGGGCGGTGTCAGGCCAGGAAGGCGCGGAGGAGGGAGGCCGTTGCGGCGAGGTGTTCCTCGGTGGCGCGGCGGGCGGCGGCGCCGTCGCCGGTGAGGATGGCGTGGACCATGGCCCGGTGCTGTTCGGCGGCGTGCTCGATGTTGCGGTCCAGCATGGGGATCGCGTTGAGCAGGTCGTTGAGGCGCATCCTGGCCTCGGCGATGGCCGCGGCGAGGGCGGGGGAGCCGGTGAGCTCGCCGATGGCGAGGTGGAAGCGGGAGTCCAGCTGGCGGTACTGCTCGGCGGGGGCCGCGTCCAGCTCGGTGAGCCGGTCCTCCAGGTGGGCGCGCTGTTCGGGGGAGAGGGGGCGCCGGGCGGCGGCCTCGGCGGCGCCGACCTCCAGGACCTGCCGGTAGGTCAGGGCGTCCTCCAGGGCGCCGCCGAGGTCGCGGGCGGCGCGACGCAGGTCGGCGACGTCCGGTTCGGGCATCCGGTAGGTGACGAAGGTGCCGCCGTAGCGGCCGCGGCGGGGTTCGACGCAGTCGGCCTGCTGGAGCGTGCGGAGTGCCTCGCGCAGGGTCTCGCGGCTGACGCCGAGCCGGGCGGCGAGGTCGCGTTCGGCGGGCAGCCGGTCGCCGGGGCGGAAGACGCCGAGCTTGATCGCCTGGAGCAGCCGTTCGACGGTCTCCTCGAAGGCGTTGCCGGTCCGGATCGGGCGGAAGATCGCCCCGGCCTCCCAGTCGAGCCGTGCCTGCTCACGTGTTACGTCCACGTCCACGCCGGAATCGTACCTGCGATCGGATCTCCCGCACTCGTTCCCGTCCCGCCCTTGACGTGGCCACCGTCCAGCCGGAACGATGCTGCTCACCCACCCAATGGTCTGACTTTAGACCATTGAAGAGCCGTCCGACCGTCGAACCCGCCGGGGCGGGTGCGCCACGCCGCCGTGGCCGCGCGCACCCCGGCACACCCTCAACCCCCAGGGGTGCCCATGACCGACGCACGCTCACCCGACCACCCTGGCCCCGCCGTGTTTCCGGTGGATTCCTCCCCCGTTTCCGCTGACGGATCCCTCGCGCCCGCCGAGGAATCCCCCGTTCCCGCCGAGGGATCCCCGGTCTCCGCCGACGAACAACGCCTCCGCGAGCTGGGCTACACCCAGGAGCTGGCCCGCTCGATGTCGGGCTTCTCCAACTTCGCCGTCTCCTTCTCCATCGTCTCGGTGCTGTCCGGCTGCCTGACCCTCTACGGGACGGGCATGAAGACCGGCGGCCCGGCCCTGATCATCTGGGGCTGGCCGGTGGTCGGCCTGCTGACGCTCTGCGTCGGCCTCGCGATGGCCGAGATCTGCTCCAGCTACCCGACGGCCGGCGGGCTCTACTACTGGTCCGCGAAGCTGACCCGCAGCCGTGGCAGCGGCCCGGCCTGGAGCTGGTTCACCGGCTGGTTCAACTTCCTCGGCCAGGTCGCGGTGACCGCCAGCGTCGACTACGGCGCCGCCTTCTTCACCAACGCGTTCCTCGAACTGCGCTTCGGCGTCGCGGCCACCCCCGCGCACACCATGGAGATCTTCGCGGTCATCCTGCTGGCGCACGGCCTGCTCAACACCTTCGGGGTGCGCCTGGTCGCCGTCCTCAACAGCGTCTCCGTGTGGTGGCACCTGGTCGGCGTCGCGATCATCGTCGGCGCGCTCGCGCTGCTCCCCGAGCGGCACGCCTCCGCCTCCTTCGTGCTCACCGAGTTCGTCAACCGGACCGGCTTCCACAGCCAGTTCTACGTCGCGATGCTCGGCCTGCTGATGGCCCAGTACACCCTCACCGGCTACGACGCCTCCGCGCACATGACCGAGGAGACCCAGGACGCCGCCCGCTCCGGCCCGCGCGGCATCGTCAACGCGATCACCGTCTCCCTGGTGGCGGGCTGGATCCTGCTGCTCGGCATCACCTTCGCGATCCGCGACTACGACGGCGCGCTCAACAGCGACACCCAGGTCCCGCCCGCGCAGATCTTCATCGACGCGATCGGCTCCGGCGGCGCCCAGTTCCTGCTGCTCATCGTCATCGGCGCCCAGTTCTTCTGCGGCATGGCCTCCGTCACCGCCAACTCCCGCATGATCTACGCCTTCTCCCGCGACGGCGCGCTGCCCGGCTCCCGGCTCTGGCACCGCATCTCCCCGCGCACCCAGACCCCGACCAACGCGGTCTGGCTGGCCACCGGCGGCGCCCTGCTGCTCGGACTGCCCGCGCTCTGGAACAACACCGCCTACACGGCCGTGACCTCGATCTCCGTGATCGGCCTCTACATCTCCTACGTCATCCCGGTGTACCTGCGGCTGCGCCAGGGCGAGGACTTCCCGCGCGGCCCCTGGCACCTGGGCCGCTGGAGCCGGCCGATCGGCGTCGTCGCCGTCGTCTGGACGGCGGTGATCACCGTCCTGTTCATGCTGCCCACCGCCAGCCCGATCACCGTCGACAGCTTCAACTACACCCCGGTCGCCGTGGCCGTCGTGGTCGGCTTCGCGGGCGTCTGGTGGCTCGCCTCCGCCCGGAACTGGTTCACCGGGCCGCACGTCGGCGCCGCGCCGTCCGCGATGTCCCCGCTGTCGGGCCTCGACACACCGCACGTCCTCGACACACCGCACGTCCTCGACACACCGCACGTCCACGGCACCCCGTCCGCCCCCGGCACCCGGGACACCGAACAGGAGACCCGATGACCACCCCCCGGCTCACCCTCGACGAGCTGCGCACCCTCGTCGCCGACGGGTCCGTCGACACCGTCGTGCTCGCCATGACCGACATGCAGGGCCGCCTCCAGGGCAAGCGCGTCGCCGCCCAGTACTTCCTCGACGACGTCGTGACCGGCGCCGCGGAGGGCTGCGGCTACCTGCTGGCCGTCGACGTCGACATGAACACCGTCGACGGCTACGAGGTCTCCTCCTGGGAGAACGGCTACGGCGACCTGACGCTGCGCCCCGACCTCGCCACCCTGCGGTCCGTCCCCTGGCACCCGGCCACCGTCATGGTCCAGTGCGACGTCGTCCAGCACGACGGCACCCCGGTCGCCGTCTCCCCGCGCCAGGTCCTCCAGCGCCAGCTCGACCGCCTGGCCGGCTACGGCTGGCAGGCCCAGGCCGCCACCGAGCTGGAGTTCATCGTCTTCCGGGACAGCTACGAACAGGCCTGGGACAAGGACTACACCCGGCTCACCCCGGCCAACCAGTACAACGTCGACTACTCCATCCTCGGCACCGGGCGCATCGAGCCGCTCCTGCGCCGCCTGCGCAACGGCATGGCCGGCGCCGGCCTCACCGTCGAGTCCGCCAAGGGCGAGTGCAACCTCGGCCAGCACGAGATCGCCTTCAAGTACGCCGACGCCCTCACCACCTGCGACAACCACGCCGTCTACAAGACCGGCGCCAAGGAGATCGCCGCCCAGGAGGGCTGCAGCCTCACGTTCATGGCGAAGTACGACGAACGCGAGGGCAACTCCTGCCACATCCACCTGAGCCTGCGCGACGAGCAGGGCGCCCCGGTGTTCGCCGGCGACCGCCCGTACGGCTTCTCCCGCACCATGGAGCACTTCCTCGCCGGCCAGCTCGCCTGTCTCGCCGACTTCGCCCTGCTGTTCGCCCCCACCGTCAACTCCTACAAGCGCTACGTCCCCGGCAGCTTCGCGCCCACCGCCATCGCCTGGGGCCGCGACAACCGCACCTGCGCCCTGCGCGTCGTCGGGCACGGGCAGTCGCTGCGCTTCGAGAACCGCGTCCCCGGCGGGGACGTCAACCCCTACCTCGCGGTCGCCGCCCTGATCGCCGCCGGACTGCACGGCGTCGAGCAACAGCTCGAACTACAGCCGGAGTTCACCGGCAACGCCTACGCCTCCGACGCACCCCGGGTGCCCGCCACCCTGCGCGACGCGGTCGACGCCTTCGAGCGCAGCGCCGTCGCCACCGAGGCCTTCGGCAAGGACGTCGTCCGGCACTACACCCACGCGGGGCGCACCGAACTCGCCTCCTACCAAAGGGCGGTGACCGACTGGGAGCGGCGCCGCGGATTCGAGCGGCTGTGACCCACGAGGACCGCCGACCGCCCCTCATCGGCATCAGCAGCTACCAGGACGCCGCCGCCTGGTCGGTCTGGAACCAGCGCGCCTCGCTCGTGCCCCAGACGTACGTCGACAGCGTCGTCCGCGCGGGCGGCATCCCGGTGCTGCTGCCGCCCCAGCCCGGCGGGGCCGGCCACCTGCTCGACGCCCTCGACGGACTCGTCCTCGCCGGCGGACCGGACGTCGACCCGGCCCGCTACGCGGCGGCCCCCGATCCGCGCACCGGCGCGCCCCACCACGCCCGCGACGACTGGGAGAGCCGGCTGCTGCGGGCCGCCCTCGCCCGGGACCTGCCGGTGCTCGGGGTCTGCCGCGGCATGCAGCTGCTCAACGTCGAACTCGGCGGCACCCTCGTCCAGCACCTGCCCGACGACAGCCACCAGCGCGTCCCCGCCCGCTTCGTCCGCCACCGGGTCGACGTCGTCGACGGCAGTCGGCTCGCCGCCGTGCTGGGGCCCGCCACCGAGGTCTCCTGCTACCACCACCAGGCCGTCGACCGGATCGGCAGCGGACTCCAGGTCACCGCGCACAGTGCCGATGGAACGGTCGAGGCGCTCGAACTGCCCGGTCACCGCTTCGCCCTGGGCGTCCAGTGGCACCCGGAGACCGACCCCGACGACCTGCGCCTGTTCCACACCTTCATCAACGCCGCCCGGACAGCCGGCCGGACAGCCGGCCGGACCACCGGCCGGACCGGCGGCGCGCCCGCCGGCCGAGGCACCACCCAGAGGGAGAGCCCCCGATGACCGAACCGGACCTCTTCGAGGTCGTCAACCCCGCCACCGAGGAGGTGATCACCACCGTCGAACTGGCCGGCCTCGCCGAGACCGACGCCGCCGTCGCCCGCGCCCGCGCCGCCTTCGACACCTGGCGCCGGGTGGCCCCCGCCGACCGCGCCCGGCTGCTGCGCGCCTTCGCCGCCGCCGTCGACGCCGACCGCGAGCACCTCGCCGCCCTGGAGGTCGCCAACGCCGGCCACACCATCGGCAACGCCCGCTGGGAGGCGGGCAACGCGCGGGACGTCATCGAGTACTACGCCGCCGCCCCCGAGCGGCTGTTCGGCCGGCAGATCCCCGTCGCCGGCGGCATCGACGTCACCTTCCAGGAACCGATCGGCGTCGTCGGGGTCATCGTGCCCTGGAACTTCCCGATGCCGATCGCCGCCTGGGCCCTCGCCCCGGCGCTCGCCGCCGGCAACACCGTCATCGTCAAACCGGCCGAGCTCACCCCGCTCACCGCGCTGCGCCTGGCCGAACTCGCCCTGGCGGCCGGCATCCCCGAGGGCGTGCTCCAGGTCCTGCCCGGCCGCGGACCGGTCGTCGGCGGGCGCTTCGTCACCCACCCCGACGTGCGCAAGGTCGTCTTCACCGGCTCGACCGGTGTCGGCAAGGGGATCATGGCGGGCTGCGCCGCCCAGGTGAAGCCCGTCACCCTCGAACTCGGCGGCAAGAGCGCCAACATCGTCTTCGCCGACGCCGACCTCGCCAAGGCCGCCGCGACCGCGCCCTACGCCGTCTTCGACAACGCCGGCCAGGACTGCTGCGCCCGCTCCCGGATCCTGGTCGAGGCCTCCGCCTTCGACGACTTCATGGCGCTCCTGGAGCCGGCCGTGCGCGGCGTGCGGGTCGGCGACCCGGCCGACGAGAAGACCGAGATGGGTCCGCTGATCTCGGCCGCCCACCGCGAGCGGGTCGCCTCGTACGTCCCGGACGCCTCGGCCGTCGCCATCCGGGGCAACGCCCCCGACGGGCCCGGCTTCTGGTACCCGCCGACCGTCCTCGCGCCCGTGCGGCACGACGACCGCGCCTTCACCGAGGAGATCTTCGGCCCGGTCGTCGCCGTCGTCCCGTTCCGCGACGAGGAGGACGCGCTGCGGATCGCCAACGCCACCGAGTACGGCCTGTCCGGCTCCATCTGGACCAGGGACCTCGGCCGCGCGCTGCGCGTCTCGCGCGGCGTCGAGGCCGGCAACCTCTCCGTCAACTCGCACTCCTCGGTGCGCTACACCACGCCGTTCGGCGGCTTCAAGCAGTCCGGCCTCGGCCGCGAGCTCGGCCCGGACGCCCTCGACGCCTTCACCCAGACCAAGAACGTCTTCATCTCCACGGAGGAATGATCACCATGACCCAGCGACTCGACGGCCGCGTGGCCGTGATCACCGGCGCCGGCAGCGGCATCGGCCTGGCGACCGCCCGCCGCTTCGCCGCCGAGGGCGCGAAGGTGGTCTGCGTCGACCTCGACGCCGAGACCGGCGCCAAGGCCGCGAACGAGGTCGGCGGCCTGTTCATCCAGGCCGACGTCACCGACGAGGCCGCGGTGCGCGACCTCTTCCAGCGGACCGTCGACGAGTACGGCCGCCTCGACATCACCTTCAACAACGCGGGCATCTCCCCGCCGGACGACGACTCCATCCTCACCACCGGCCTGGAGGCCTGGAAGCGCGTCCAGGAGGTCAACCTCACCAGCGTCTACCTGTGCTGCAAGTACGCGATCCCGCACATGCAGCGCCAGGGCAAGGGCTCGATCATCAACACGGCGTCGTTCGTCGCCGTGATGGGCGCGGCGACCTCGCAGATCTCCTACAGCGCCTCCAAGGGCGGCGTGCTGGCCATGTCGCGCGAGCTGGGCGTGCAGTTCGCCCGCGAGGGCATCCGGGTCAACGCCCTGTGCCCGGGCCCGGTGAACACCCCGCTGCTCCAGGAGCTCTTCGCCAAGGACCCGGAGCGCGCCGCCCGCCGCCTGGTGCACATCCCGCTGGGCCGCTTCGCCGAGCCCGAGGAGATCGCCGCCGCGGTGGCCTTCCTCGCCTCCGACGACTCCTCGTTCATGACCGCCAACACCTTCCTCGTCGACGGCGGCATCTCCGGCGCGTACGTGACCCCGCAGTAGCGGGGCGCCGCCCTCGGGACTCCGGACCCCGGGGGTCGGACCCCGGGATCCCGGATCCCGGCTCCGGGTGCCTGACTCCGGATTCCGCTGCGCCCGTGCCGCGAATCGTGAAGACTGGGTGAAGTTCCCGTGCGCCGAACGGTGTGGCGTACGGGAACTCTCCATGCGAAACATGACACAGCATCAGCACAGTGCCATTCCGCGGAAGTCCACGAGACGAGGAACGCACGTCATGAGCATCGGCATCCGAGCCCTGCGGTCCGCAGCCGCCACCACCGTCGCCCTGGCCGCCGTCGGCGCCCTCGCGCTGGGTACGGCCGGCAGCGCGACGGCCGACACCGATCCGGCGGCCGGCGTGGCCGTCGACCTGCCCCTGCCGCCCGGCGCCGTCGGGAGCGATCCCGCCGCGGTCAACGACGACGGGGTGATCGTCGGCTACGTCACCGATCCGCAGAACCAGGACCGTCCGGTCCGCTGGAACGCGGACCTCAGCGCCACGACACTCCCCCTGCTGCCCGGGGACCCGAGCGGCCGCGCCGTGGCCGTCGCCGCCGACGGTGCCGCCGTCGGCTACTCGGGGAACCACACGGTGCGCTGGGCCCCCGACGGCACGGTCTCCGCACTGCCGCTGCTGCCCGCGGACACCGGCGGCTGGGGCTACATCTACGCGATGAGCCGCACCGGTACGGCGGTCGGGCACTCCGCGGCCGGGACGGCCTCCCACGCGGTGAAGTGGGGCCCGGACTGCCGGGCCGTCCCGCTCGCCCCGCTGAGCGGGGACGTCAACAGCACCGCCGTCTCGGTCAACGCCTCGGGCGCGGTGGCCGGCCTGTCCTACTCGGCCTCCGGCGTCGCCCACCCCGTGAAGTGGAGCCCGGACGGCACCCCCACCGCGCTCGACCCGGCCTCGGCCTACCGCGGCGTCTGGGTCGTCCAGATCAACGACGCCGGCACCGTGCTCGGGAAGGGCACGCCGACCGGCGCCGCGAACGACCAGTGGCGTTCCATGACCTGGAACACCGACGGCACCGTCACGGACCTGGGCCGGCACTCCACGGCGACGGCCCTCAACGCCGGCGGCACGGTCGTCGGCAAGCAGGGCGGGGCGGACGGCATCGACTACACCGCCACGAGCTGGAGCCCGGCCGGCGCCGCCACCACGATCGGCGCCGACTACGAGTACACGACGGCCGTCGCCGTCAACGACGCCGGCGTCTCCGTCGGGTACACCGGGACGAAGGTGCCGCAGGCGCAGGAGCGCCACGCCCTCCGCTGGGGCGCCGACGGGGCCCTGACGGAACTGGACGTGGCGCCGGAGGGCTACTCCTACCCCGTGGCCGTCAACAACGCCGGCCTGGCGGTCGGGGTCCGGATCGGCTCCTCGGCGTCGACCGGTTCGACGCGGGTGGCGGTGATCTGGCGGCCGTAGCCGCCGCGGGGGACAGGGACGAGGGTCAGGGCCTGGGGCCGGGGGCGTGCAGCCTCCGGCCCCGACCCTTGTAAAGAGTTCTTTCTAAAGATAGCTTTACATGCATGCCCGAGGAGAACTCACCGCGTTCCATCCGCCTCACCGACCCCCGCGCCCTGCGCGCCTACGCCCACCCGACCCGGCTGGTGCTGGTCGGCCTGCTGCGCCGGGACGGCCCGATGACGGCCACCCAGGCCGCCGAAGCCACCGGCGAGAGCGTCGCCAGCTGCTCCTTCCACCTGCGCCAGCTGGCGAAGTACGGCCTGGTGGAGGAGGCCGGGGGCGGGCGGGGGCGGGAGAAGCCGTGGCAGGCCACCGCCATGTTCACCAGCTGGGACTCCGGCGCCATCGCGGACCCGGCGGCGGCCGCCGCCACGGAGGCGCTCCAACTGGCCATCGCCGAGCGCTACTTCGAGCTCACCACGCGCTGGGTCCAAGGGCAGGCCCAGGAGCCGGCCGAGTGGCGGCAGGCCGCGCAGTTCGGCGACACCCTCCTGCACCTGACGGCAGCCGAGCTGGAGGAGCTGGGCGGGCGGATCCAGGACCTGATGCGGCCCTACCTGGAACGGCTCGACGACGCGGGCAAGCGCCCCGAGGGCTCCCGGCCGGTCACCGTGCTGCAACTGGCCTTCCCCACCCGCGCCGACGGCCGGAGCGAGCAGGAGCCGACCCCGTGACCGCGCCCGCCCCCGACCGGCCCGCCCCGGACCGGGCACCGGCGGCACCTGACCGGACCCCCGCCGGGACGCGGATGCGCTGGTTGCCGGTCCTGCTCCGGGAACGGGCCTTCCGCCGCTACTGGACCGGTCAGACGATATCCGGCCTCGGCGACCAGATCTCCTCCCTCGCGATACCGCTCGTCGCGGTCCTCGCCGTGCACGCCGACGCCCTCCAGATGGGCTACCTCGCCGCCGCGACCTGGCTGCCCAACCTGCTCTTCGCGCTCCACGCGGGCGTCTGGGCCGACCGCCGCAGCCACCGGCGCCGGGTCATGATCGCCGCCGACCTCGGCCGGTTCGCCCTCGTCGCCACCATCCCGCTGGCCTACGCCTTCGACGCGCTCACCCTCGCCCAGCTGTACGCGGTGGCCCTGACGGCCGGGACCCTCTCGGTCCTCTTCGACGTCTGCGACGCACCGCTGTTCAACGCCCTCGTCCCGCCCGACCGGTACGTCGAGGGGCACTCGCTGGTCAGCGGCAGCCGCGCCATGGCCCAGGTGGCCGGGCCGAGCATCGGCGGAGTGCTGGTGCAGGTCCTCTCCGCGCCGCTCGCCCTGCTGGCCGACGCGCTCTCCTACGCGGCCTCGGCCTTCGCCCTGTCCCGCATCGCCCCCGTCGAACCCCCGGCGGAACGCAAGGCCCGGGGCCAACTCGCCGAAGGCGCACGGTTCATGCTCGGTTCGCCGATGATGCGCGCCTCGCTCGCCGCCACCGCCACCGCCAACTTCTTCACCTTCATGCTGACCGCCCTGCTCGTGCTGTACGCCACCACCGTGCTGCGCCTCGACCCCGGCCTGCTCGGCGCGGTGCTGGGCGCCGGGGCCGTCGGCGGACTCCTGGGGGCCCTCTGCGCCACCGCCGTCACCAGGCGCATAGGCGTGGGGCCGACCTTCATCCTCGGCACCGCCCTCTACCCCGCCTCCCTGCTGCTGATCCCCGCCGCGCACGGGACCACCCCCGTCGTCCTCGCGCTTCTCTTCGCGGCCGAGTTCGGCGCCGGACTCGGAGTGATGTGGCTGGACGTCGCCGGGGCCTCCATCTTCGCCGCGATCATCCCGGACAACCTGCGCTCCCGCGTCTTCGGCGCCTACCGCTGCGTCAACTTCGGCACCCGCCCGCTCGGTTCCCTCGTCGGCGGCGCCCTCGCCGCCACCATCGGCCTGCGCCCCACCCTGTGGGTGGCCGCCATCGGCGCCCTCACCTCCGTCCTCTGGCTCCTGCCCTCCCCGATCCGCCGACTCCGCGACCTGCCCACCCCGGCCGGCCAGGGTGAGGGTGTGTCAGACTCGCCCTGAGGGCGGCCGCCGAGCCCGCGGCGGCGACGGGGGCGCCGAGCCGTCAGGCGGGCCCGACGGTGACCGTGCAGAGGCGCTTGGTGGCCCGGGTCAGGGCCACGTACAGGTCCCGCTCCCCGCCGGGGCGGGCCGTGACGATCTCCTCGGGGTGCAGCACGACGACCCCGTCGAACTCCAGGCCGCGTGCCTCGGACGCCGGCACGATCCGCGCGTGGTCGGCGACGCCCCGGGCCGTCAGCTCGCCCACCCTGGCGTCCGCGCAGACCACTCCCAGGAGCTCGCCCGGGTGCGCGGCGCCCTGGGCGCGGAGCTCCTGGACGACGGCGGTGGCCAGCTCGTCCGCCGGCGCGGTCACGGTGCGGGGGAGCTCACCGCTGCGCAGTGAGCGGGTGGGCCGCTGGTCCGGGGCGATCCGGGCCAGCAGGTCCCGGACGCTCTCCAGGATCTCCTGGGTGGTGCGGTAACTCACGGTCAGGTCGTGCAGCTTGAACCGCGGTCCGACGTGGGGGCTCAGCGCCTCCTTCCAGTCGCGCGCCGTCGCGACCGGGCCCGCCTGGGCGAAGTCGCCCACCAGCGTCATCGCCCGCGCCGGGCAGCGGCGGACGATCATCCGCCACTGCATGGCGGTCAGTTCCTGCGCCTCGTCGACGACGACGTGCCCGTACGTCCGCTCGGGCGGGCCGTCGACCAGGCTCGCGGCCTCGTCCAGCAACGGCCCATCGGCGTCGGTCCACGGGCCGTCCGGGTCGCGGAGCAGCAGGGACCGCTCCGGCGCGGTGAGGTGGGGCAGGTGTGCGGCGAGCGCGTCGGCGTCCGTCAGGAGCGCGTTCACGAGGTCACCGGGGACCAGCCGCGGCCACAGCAGCTCGACCGCCCGGTCCACACCGGCATCGTCGAGGAGATCGGCCCGGACGGCGTCCAGGTCCAGTTCGTGGGCCGGACCGGGGTCGGCCGCACCTTCGGCGCGGTTGCGGCCCGCCCCCGTGAACTTGTCGAGGTCCAGGCCCGTCATCGCGGCGGCATCGGCGTCGATCTGCTCCAGGAGGTCGCCCATGTCCCGTTGCATCGCGTCGGTGACGGCGTCGACCAGGAGCTCCGTGAACACCCGGCGCGCGGGGTTGTGCCCCGGTACGGCCGCGACGGCGGCGTCGCGTGCCGTGGCGACCTCCTCGGCGGACAGGTGGACCACCTCCCGTCCGACCCGCACCGTGAAGTCACCGGCGGGGGCCTGGCGGGCGCGCAGCAGGCCGGCCAGGGCGTCGGCGAGGTCGGTGCCGCCCTTGAGGCGCGCGGTGTCGAACCGGTCCACCGCGTCCGTGGGTACCCCGGCCAGCTCCCGGCAGGTCGCCAGGACGACGTCGTTCTCGCCGAGGGAGGGAAGGACCTGGGAGATGTAGTCGAGGAACCGGGCGTTCGGGCCCAGCACCAGGACACCCTCCTCCGCGGCCCGCGGGAACGCGTACAGGACGTAGGCCGCCCGGTGCAGGGCGACCACCGTCTTGCCGGTGCCGGGCCCGCCCTGCACCACGGTCACCCCTCGGTGGGGGGAACGGACGATCTCGTCCTGCTCGGCCTGCAGCGTCGCGACGGCCGCGTGCATCCGGCCCGTACGCCGTGCCGACAGGGCCTCCGTCAACGGGCCGTCGCCGACGACGTCCTCGTCGGTCGGTGCGCTCCCGTCCAGCAGTTCGTCGTTCACCGAGACGACCGTGCGCTCCTCCAGACGCAGGTGCCGGCGCCGCCGCAGGCCCATCGGGTGGACCGGCGTCGCCTCGTAGAAGGGCCGCGCCGCGTTCGCGCGCCAGTCCACGAGCAGGGGCAGCTCGTCCTCCTCCGTGTGCAGCCCGATCCGCCCGATGCGCAGGGCCGTGCCGTCCGCCCAGTCGATCCGCCCGAAGACCAGCCCCCGTTCGGCACCCTCCAGCCGGCCGATCTCCTTGGCCAGCCGCTCGGCGGCGATTTCCCGCTCGTACGCCTCACCGGCGCCGTCCGCCGGGGCATTCAGCACACGCGCCCGCTGCGCCCGCGCCTCGGAAAGGCGCCCGGCGAGGAACTCGTACAGGGAGGACACATAATCCCGCTCCGCGTCAACTGCGAGCGTGGAAGGGTCATTCGTCGTCTTCGACATCTTCGACAACTTCGGCAACAGGGAGCTCCTTCGATTCGAGCCATACCATACGGTCGGATTTCCTCGAAGGTAAGTCTTGACTTGTACGGTGCAGACATGTCCCTGTGACTGAATTCCATCACTTTGTCAATCGCCAATTAGGTATCCGGAAAAGGGGAATTCGGGAGCATTCTCGCGACCCTGGTCGACCTCCTGGGCAAACCGATCGCCGAGGCGGACGCCCTCTGCATCCCCACCGCCGGACACGGGGGCCCGTACGGGGATCCGCACGGGCCATGGCGTTTCATCAGTGGGCAGTCCCCCAATCCCATGACCGAGTTGGGGTGGAAGTCGGTGGGCGTACTGGAGCTCACCGCCCTGCCCGGCATCGACACGGAATGCTGGGTTTCCTGGGTCCGCGAGGCGGACGCCCTTCTTGTCAACGGCGGCGACGCGCCCGGCCCCTGACCCCCGGCCCGGAGACGCTGGGGCCGGAGGCCAGGGGATTTCAGGGAATGTCGTGGGCTTCGGTGTCGGCGGCCGCGATGACTGCGGTCAGGAGGCCGGGGAAGCGTTGTTCGAGTTCCTCGGTGCGGAGGGTGTTCATTTTCGTGGTGCCGACGTAGTACTGCCGCACCACTCCGGCCGCGCGCAGGACGGAGAAGTGGTGGCTGGAGGTGGACCGTCCGACGGGTAGGTCGAAGGAGCCGCAGCTCAGGTCAGCGCCCGAGTGGGCGAGGGTGTGCACCACTTTGCGCCTCGCCGGGTCGGCGAGGGCCTCCAACA
>NZ_JBIAXC010000016.1:0-157151 GCF_042896295.1 Kitasatospora sp. NPDC001309
CTTCGGACCGCCTTCCAGCGGGCCCTCCGGGCGCTTCGTTCTTTCGTGTTTCCAGCTTACCAGACGTTTTCCGCTCCGTTTTCCGGAGTTTCATTCATCCGATTTTCCGAACTGGTCGGGCCGCTTTTCGCGACGACCACCACTTTAGCGCATTTCAAGAGTGACTCGAAATTCACGATCACACCGTGTCGACGAATACGCCGACGAACCCAATTGAATGGGCTTCGAAGTGTGAGAGTGGGTCTTGCTGAGTGGGGTGGCCGCTCCAGCGACTCGTTCAACACTAGGCCACCTGGAGGACATCGTCAAACGTCGAGGGCGGGATCCGGCTGGATCCCGCCCTCGATCATCGAAGCCGCAGTTCAGCGGCGTCGGTTTTCAGTCACTCGGTCCTTCGGCGGCTCGGTCACTCCACCGAGTCGGCCGGCTCGGCCGCCACCGCCGACGACGCCGGCACCAGCTCCGCCGCCGCCAGGTTCCGCTTGCCGCGCCGCAGCACGAGCCAGCGCCCGTGCAGCAGGTCGGCCTCGGTCGGCACCGCCTCCTCGTCCGTCACCTTGACGTTGTTGAGGTAGGCGCCGCCCTCCTTGACCGTCCGACGGGCGGCCGAACGGCTCGGCGCCAGGCCGACGGCGACCAGCAGGTCGACGATCGGCTGGAGCTCGGCGGTT
This sequence comes from Kitasatospora sp. NPDC001309, assembly GCF_042896295.1. Classification (NCBI taxonomy): domain Bacteria; kingdom Bacillati; phylum Actinomycetota; class Actinomycetes; order Kitasatosporales; family Streptomycetaceae; genus Kitasatospora; species Kitasatospora sp. NPDC001309. The sequence goes on from NZ_JBIAXC010000016.1 coordinate 672, forward strand.
TCGGCCTTCGGGACCTCGGCGAGGGCCGCGGCCAGGGTCGGCGCCTCCAGGTCGGCCAGGTCGCCCTGCCCGAACAGTGCCTTGGACGCGGCGACCGCGCGCTCGTACTGCTCGGCGCCGTGCACCAGCGTGGTGAGCTCTTCGGCCAGGGCGCGCTGGGCGAGGCGGGCGGCGGGGCGCTCGGCGGTCTCGCGCTCCAGCTCCTCGACCTCCTCCTTCGAGCGGAAGCTGAAGATCCGCAGGAAGTTGGAGACGTCCCGGTCGTCCGCGTTCAGCCAGAACTGGTAGAAGGCGTACGGGGTGGTCAGCTCGGGGTCGAGCCAGACCGTGCCGGACTCGGTCTTGCCGAACTTGGTGCCGTCGGCCTTGACGATCAGCGGCGTGGCCAGCGCGTGCACGGACTTGGCGTCGGCCTTGCGGATCAGGTCGGTGCCGGCCGTGAGGTTGCCCCACTGGTCGCTGCCGCCGGTCTGCAGGGTGCAGCCGTAGCGGCGGTTCAGCTCCAGGTAGTCCATGCCCTGGAGGATCTGGTAGCTGAACTCGGTGTAGCTGATGCCCGCGTCGGAGTTGAGGCGTCGGGCGACGGCCTCCTTGGCGATCATGTTGTTGACGCGGAAGTACTTGCCGACGTCGCGCAGCAGGCTGATCGCCGACATCCCGGAGGTCCAGTCCAGGTTGTTGACCATGCGCGCCGCGTACGGGCCCTCGAAGTCGAGGAAGCGCGAGATCTGGCCGCGCAGGCGCTCGACCCAGGCGGCCACCGTCTCGGGGTCGTTGAGCACGCGCTCGGCGGTGGGCTTCGGGTCGCCGATCAGGCCGGTGGCGCCACCGACCAGGCCGAGCGGGAGGTTCCCCGCCTGCTGGATGCGGCGCATGGTGAGGATCTGCACCAGGTTGCCGAGGTGCAGGCTGGGGGCCGTCGGGTCGAAGCCGCAATAGAACGTGACCGGGCCGTCCGCGAACGCCTTGCGCAGTGCGTCCTCGTCGGTGGACAGGGCGATCAGCCCACGCCACTGCAGCTCGTCGACGATGTCCGTCACGGTCACGCTTCTCCTTCGATCGGGCGTCCGCCCGTTGTCGGCCCGGTTCGGTTCGGTCGGGCCCCGGGTCGGTACGACTCCAGCCTGATAGAGCCTACGCGGTTCCGGCCAGCGAGTTTTCCCCGAGGCACCGGGTCCGTCGGGCGGTGTCCCTCCCCCGGGTTCCTCCCCGATACCGGAAATTCCGTTGTTAGTCAGCTGTGGGCCCATTCAGAGTGGTTTCACCGCCGCGCGGCGGCAGTGACGTGTGTGGAGACGGTCGTGCCGCCGTGGCACGCCCGTGGGAAGGGTGTGCCGAGTGCGCAACACGCTGGTTCTGAACGCGAGCTACGAGCCCCTGACGACGGTGTCGCTCCAGCGCGCCGTCGTCCTGGTGCTCCAGGACAAGGCGGTGGTGGAGCAGGCGCATCCGTTGCGCTCGATCCGGGGTACCGGTGTAGCCGTTCCGGTGCCCCGGGTGATCAGACTGCAGAGGTACGTGAGGGTGCCGTTCCGACAACAGGCCCCGTGGTCGCGGCGGGGTGTCCTGGCCAGGGACCAACACCTGTGCGCGTACTGCGGGCACCGGGCCACCACGGTGGACCACCTGCACCCCAAGTCACGCGGTGGCGAGGACAGTTGGCTGAACACCGTGGCCGCGTGCGCCGAGGACAACCAGCGCAAGGCCGACCGGACACCCGAGCAGGCCGGGATGAAACTGCTCCGGCGCCCGTTCGTCCCGACGCCCCAGGCCACTCTGATGCTGGCGCTCGGCCTGCGCGGCTCGGAGGCCCGGGAGCTCGCCGACTGGCTGCCGGCCGTACCGGGGCAGCCCGTCACTGCGGCCTAGCCACGGCCCTGGAAGAGCCCTGGGAAAGCCTAGGGGGCATCCCGGCGACGGCCCGGCCACCCACGCGGCCGGGCCCCGCAGGCTCAGCCCTTCGCCTGGAAGCCCGCGGCCGTGCCGTAGTTGGCCGCGTGCTCGGGCACCACGACCACCTGCCCGCCACCGATCAGCACCCGCCCGGAGAGCAGCAGCGAGCCGGTGCCGGACGGGAAGTTGCCGCCGACCGCCTCCTGGCCGCCCGCCAGCGGGAAGCGGCCGAGGCGGGCGGGCTGGTCGCGGCGCTCGTCGGCGGCCAGCACCAGCGAGCCGCCGTCGATGCCGACGGCCCGGGCGGTGCCCTTGGCGGCGGTCGGCGCCTTCCAGCGCTGCTTGCCGGTGTCCAGGTCGTAGCCGACCGCGGACACCGGCCCGCCCGGGTTCGCCGGGGTCATCGCGGCCACCATCGTGCGGCCCTCGAAGAAGACCTCGGGGGTGGCCGAAAACGTTCCGTGGGTGAGGACCAGCCGGCCGCCGTCGGTGACCACCGGGATCTCGGCGGCCGGGTCTCCGGCCGGCCCCCAGGCGAACACCCGGTCGTCCTCGGGCTTCGCTCCGGTGGTGAGTACCACGGCGGGTTCGGCGGAGAGCACGGTGACGGTCTTCGGCTGGTTGTTCAGGCCCCGCCACCAGCCGACCTTGCCGTCCGCCGCGTTCAGCGAGACGGCCTGGTCGGCGGGTGTGGAGTCGGCGCAGGTCGAGGCGACCAGCACGGTCTTTCCGGTGACGCCGCCGGAGAGGGTGCAGAACTTGCCCTGGCCGGTGTACTGCCAGACGTCCTTCCCGTCGGCCGACGCCCAGGCCACCGCCCGGTCGTCGCCGACCGCGATCACCATGTCCTCGGTGACGCCGATCCGCGCCGAGTAGGCGCCCTTGGCGTCCGAGACGGTCTTGGTCCAGGCGGTCCTGCCGGTCTTGGTGTCCACGGCGGCGACCAGCGTGCAGGGGCTCTTCGGGTCGGTCTGCGGCCGGAACAGGGCGACGCCCAGCCCGGCCTGGTTCACGCCCGCCGACAGTCCGCACGGGACGGCCCCGGCCGCCGGGGGCTCGACCGACCAGGTCGGCTTGCCCGCCGTCCGGTCGTAGGCGTGCACGCCGGAGCCGTCGGCGCGGACCACTGCGTCGGCCAGCAGCCAGCTGCCGACCAGCGTGTCGTCACCCGCGGGCTGCGCGGCGGCGACGGGCTGCGCGGACCAGGCCTTGGTGTGCGCCACCGCGAACCCGGGCTCGCCTCCGCTGCTCGCCGCCGCACTGCCGCCGCCCTCGGCACCGACCGTCAGCGCGGCGGTTATCAGCACCCCGAGCGCCGCCACCCCGGCACCGGTCCGCACCAGCAGGGCCCGTCGACTGGGCACGTGCTCCCCGGTCAGGACGGCCGACCGGACCTTGTCCACCAGCGAGGAAGCACCGGCGGAAGCGGAAGACGAAGACGACGCGGAAGCGCTGCCACCGCGCCGGCCCGCCCGCGAGCGCCCGGCCGATGCGGCGGGCTCGGCGGGCTCAGCCGGCTCGGCAGGCACGGCACCGTGGTCACCGGTCTCCCCCACGGAGGTCGCCGGCTCCGCCGGGGACTCCTCCAGCCGCACGTACCCGTCGGCCGAGTACTCCGCCCCCGCCGGGACGTACAGTCCGTCCGCCACCGGTCGCTCCTGCGGCTCGACGGCGTACGGCTGCTGCCCGTGGTCCGGGAACTCCGGGTACTCCGAGTACTCCGGGTACCCGGAGTGCGGCTGCTGGTACGGCTGGTGCGGCTGCTCCTGGGCGTACCCGCCCTCGACGTGGCCGGTCTGCCCGTAGCCGCCCTGCTGGTCGTAGGCCGGCTGCCAGTGACCGCCCGGCTGCTCGTGGTGCGGCGCCTGCGGCCACTGCCCGTGCGATTCCGACGGCGACTGCGACGACTGCTGCTGCCACTGCGCCTGCTGCTGGTCGTGGTACCCCGGCCAGCCCTGCTGCGGACCCTGGGGGTACCACGGCTGCTGCTGGGCGTGGGGGTCTCCGAAGGGCTCCTGCGCCACCGTTCCGTCCCTCCCTGCCCCCACTGCCTGCCGATTGCGGCAGTCAGCATCTCACGCCCGCCCCGGCCGACCGCCCGGCCCCTGGGCGCGGGGCCACAGCGGGCCGCAGCGGGCCGGAACGGGCATGCGCGGGCCGGCGCGGGCCGGACCAGGGCAGAGCGATCCTCAGGCCGCGGACTCCGCGCGCAAGGCCTCGTCGATCCGGGCGGCGAGGGTGAAGTCCAGGCCGGTGAGACCGCCGGCGCTGTGCGTGGACAGCACGAAGCGCAGGGTGCGCCAGCGGATGTCGACGTCGGGGTGGTGGTCGAGCGCCTCGGCCTGTTCGGCGACGGCGACGACCACCCGGATCGCGGCCGGGAAGTCGGGGGCGTCGGCGCTGCGGACGATGCTGTCGCCGTCCCGGCGCCACAGCGGCACCGCCGCCAGGGCCGCCACGGTCTCGTCCTCGCTCAGTCGGGCCCTGCTGCTCATCGGTGCGCTCCGGGGGTCGTCGGTCGGACCGGCGGGGTGCCGGTCGGGCGGGGTGCCGGTCAGGCGGCCTTCCGACGCGGACGGACCACCAGTTCGCCGCCGCAGTTGGGGCAGTTGGCGGCCATGGCCTCGGTGCAGTCGGCGCAGAAGGTGCACTCGAAGGAACATATCGAGGCGGGGCCGTCGGCGGTCAGCGACACCTCACACCGCTCGCAGATCTCGCGCATCTCCAGGGCCATGGCACACTCTCCGGTTCACGGACGACGGTTCGGTCGGTCGTACGATCCCACAGCCGTCCGAAGCCCGGTCAACTCAGCTCAGCAGCAGCTTGGTGACGGCCGCGAGCCCGACCACCACGATGACCCCGCGCAGCGCGGCCGGCGGGAGGCGGCGGCCGACCTTGGCGCCGATCAGGCCGCCGACCAGCGAGCCCGCCGCGATCAGCCCGGCGGCCGTCCAGTTCACCGTCGAGGTGAACAGGAAGAACAGGGCGGCGACCCCGTTGACGATCAGCGCCAGCGCGTTCTTCACCGCGTTGATCCGCTGCAGCTCCTCCTGGAGCAGCATGCCCATCAGCGCCATCAGCAGGACGCCCTGGGCGGCGCCGAAGTAGCCGCCGTAGATGCCGGTGAGGAACACCCCGGCCAGCAGCACCGGGCCGCCGTCCGGATCGCCGTCGGCGCGCCGCCGGGCCGCGACGGCCTTGGCCACCCGGGGCTGGACCACCACCAGGACGAGGGCGAGCAGGATCAGCACCGGGACGATCGCGTCGAAGGCGCCGCTGGGCAGTCTGGTCAGCAGCAGCGCACCGAGCAGCCCGCCGAGCAGCGAGGCGGTGCCCATCCGGCGCAGCCGGCGGCCCTGGCCGGCCAGTTCGCGGCGGTAGCCGAACACGCCGCCGAGCGAACCGGGCACCAGGCCGAAGGAGTTGGAGATGTTGGCGGTCACCGGCGGGATGCCGACCGCGAGCAGGACCGGGAAGGTGATCAGGGTGCCGGAGCCGACGATCACGTTGATCATCCCGGCACCGACGCCGGCCACCAGGACGGCGATCGCCTCCCAGAGCGTCATGGGTCACCCCTCCTCGTGGTCCTGTCCGAGGGGATCATGCCGGACGGCGCACCGGCCCGACCAGGCCCGACCACCATTCGGGACGTACGCCACACCGCCGGGGCAGCACGCGGGACGCGGCCCGGGCGCCACGCGGGACGCCGCCCGGACGCCGACCGGAGAAACAGCGGGGCCCGCCACCAGCAGGCAGCGGGCCCCGACCGGAGGACCGGTCCGACCACTCCGGGTCGGTCACTCCGATCCGATCACTCCGGGTCGATCTTGCGGTACTCCCGCGCCGGGTCCACCCGGGGGCGGGCGGCGCCCTTCTCGACGTCCACCGGCCGCGGCCCGGCCGCCGGGTCCAGCGGCACCTGGGTCGCCGCCGGGGGCGCCTGGGGGACGCTCGGCGCGGCCACCGCGCCGCCGTTCATCCCGCCGCCGTTGCCGGTCAGGCCGCCGAAGGCCCCGCCGAGGCCCTTGAGCGCGTCGCCGACCTCGCTGGGGATGATCCAGAGCTTGTTGGAGTCGCCCTTGGCCAGTTCGGGCAGGGTCTGCAGGTACTGGTAGGCGAGCAGCTTCTGGTCGGCGTCGCCGTCGTGGATGGCCTCGAAGACCGTCCGGATCGCGGCCGCCTCACCGTCGGCGCGCAGCACCGCGGCCTGCGCCTCACCCTCGGCCCGGAGCACGTCCGCCTGCTTCTCACCCTCGGCCTTGAGGATCTGCGCCTGGCGCTGGCCCTCGGCGGTGAGGATCGCGGCGCGCTTGTCACGGTCGGCGCGCATCTGCTTCTCCATCGAGTCCTGGATGGAGGTCGGCGGCTCGATCGCCTTGAGCTCGACGCGGTTGACCCGGATGCCCCACTTGCCGGTGGCCTCGTCCAGCACCCCGCGCAGACCGGCGTTGATGACCTCGCGCGAGGTCAGGGTGGACTCCAGGTCCATCGAGCCGATGATGTTGCGCAGCGTGGTGACGGTCAGCTGCTCGATGGCCTGGATGTAGCTGGCGACCTCGTAGGTGGCGGCCCGGGGGTCGGTGACCTGGTAGTAGATGACGGTGTCGATGTTGACGACCAGGTTGTCCTGGGTGATCACCGGCTGGGGCGGGAACGGGACGACCTGCTCGCGCAGGTCGATCCGGTTGCGGACCCGGTCGATGAACGGCACGACGATGTTCAGCCCCGCGTTGAGCGTCCGGGTGTAGCGGCCGAAGCGCTCCACGATCGCGGCGCTGGCCTGCGGGATGACCTGGATCGTCTTGATCAGCGCGATGAAGGCCACCACGACCAGGACGACCAAAACGATAAGGACGGGTTCCACGGACTCTCCCCTAGACGACCAGGGCGGTCGCGCCCTGGATTTCGACGACGTCGACCTGCTGCCCGGGCTGGTAGACCTGGTCCGGGTGGAGCGCGCGGGCCGACCAGATCTCACCGTTGAGCTTGATCCGACCGCCCTCCCCGTCGACGGTTTCCGCGACGACCGCGGTGGCGCCGTGCAGCGCCTCGATGCCCATCTTGACCTGCGGGCCCTTCTGGAGCTGCCGGTAGGCGATCGGCCGGACGAAGGCCACCAGTGCGACCGAGACCACCAGGAAGGTCACGGCCTGGAGGACCACCCCCGCGCCCAGACCGGCCGCGCCGGAGGCCACGAGCGCGCCGATCGCGAACATGGCGAACTCCGGCATCGCGGTGAGCACCAGCGGTATGCCGAGCGCTGCGGCGGCCAGGAGCCACCAGGTCCAACTGTCCACACGACCATCCTAGGGAGCGAAGGGCCTTCGAGGCGGACAGTTCCCGCAGGTCGAGGGGCGGAAACCGGTCGCACGTGCGACCGGTTCCGACAGCCTCGGCGAAGCGGACGGACCCGGGGTCAGCCCAGCGGCAGTCCCTGCGCCGACCAGCGGTCGCCGTGGCGCTCCAGGGTGAGCGGCAGGCCGAAGCACTTGGAGAGGTTGCGGGCGGTCAGCTCGGTGTCGATCGGGCCGGCCGTGAGCACCCTGCCCTGGCGGATCATCAGCACGTGGGTGAAGCCGGGGGCGATCTCCTCGACGTGGTGGGTGACCATCGCCATGGCCGGCGCGAACTCGTCCTGGGCCAGCGCGCCGAGCCGGCGGACCAGGTCCTCCCGGCCGCCGAGGTCCAGGCCGGCCGCCGGCTCGTCGAGCAGCAGCAGCTCGGGGTCGGTCATCAGGGCGCGGGCGATCAGGGTGCGCTTGCGCTCGCCCTCGGAGAGGGTGCCGAACTTGCGGCCGGTCAGGCCGGCCATGCCCATCCGGTCGAGCAGGGCGAGGGCGCGGCCCTCGTCGGACTGCTCGTAGGACTCCTGCCAGCTGACCGTCATGCCGTACGCCGCGGTGAGCACGGTCTGCAGCACGGTCTGCTCGGCCGGCAGCTTGTCGAACATCGAGGCGCCGGCCAGGCCGATCCGGGAGCGCAGCTCGAAGACGTCGATCTCGCCCAGCTTCTCGCCCAGCACCGAGACCTTGCCCGAGGTCGGGAAGAGGTACGAGGAGGCGATCTGCAGCAGGGTGGTCTTGCCGGCGCCGTTCGGGCCCAGGATGACCCAGCGCTCACCCTCGGAGATGGACCACGAGACCTGGTCGACCAGCGCGCGCCCCTCCCGGACCACGGATACGTCCACCAGCTCCAGCACGTCGCTCATGCCCACGCCTTCCCCAAATACCAAAAATGTCGGCCGTCGGTGCGGGCGGCGGACCGACCCCGGCAGCCGGTGGGCACGGGATGGGTGCGCCGCACGCGCATGGGCAAACCTACGCCACGCGGATGACCGCCGATTCCGTAGGCTGGCCGGATGCTCGTGACTCCTGCCGACAATCCGTACGAAGAGCCCCGTTCGGGGCGGCTGACCGCCTGGGGCAACGCTCTGCTGAGCGGCCTGGTGGCGCCGGACGACGCCGCCGAGGCCGTGCTCGGCGCCGACGAGGGCCACCGGGTGACCGGGCTGCCCGGGGACGCCCCGGGCGAGCAGCACGCGCTGACCTGGGCGTTGGGGCGGCTGCGGGTGCTGGGCGTGAAGGGCCTGCGGCTGGCGCTGCCCTCGGCCGGGCACCCGCTGGGCCTGACCGGCCCGGCGGTGTTCAACGAGCGCGCCATGGCGGCCGGCGAGGCCGTGCTCGCGGTCGGCGCACCGCTGGGACTGGTGCCGGAGATCACGGTGTTCGGTCCGGCGGGCGACCGCTCGGCCACCGTGCTGTGGCGCTGCGCCGAGGTCGGCGACGCCCCGCCGGCGGACGTGCCCTCGCTGCACGAGGCCGAGCGCGAGCTGGCGGAGGGGCTGCGCGAGGCGACCGTCCTGCTGGCCGGGCTGGACGTGGCGGGCGCGGGCCCGGAGGCGCTGCGCGCCCTGGAGGCGTACCGCCGGCGCGGCCACGCCGAGCTGCTGGCCCCCGGCTACCCGCCGCGCGCCGTCCGGGTGCTGGAGTCGGCCCGCCAGGTGTCCGCCCTGCTGGCGATCGCCGCGGGCGGCCACGGCGCCGCCGTGAGCGCCTCCGAGATGGCCGCCCGGCAGTCGGTGCTGGCCCCGCTGCGGCGCACCGCCCGGCGGGCCCAGGTCGCCGCCTACAACGCCCTGGTGGACGAGCGCGAGGACCACTGACGGTCGCGGGAACGGCGGGGAGGGAATCGCCGGGAGGGAACCGGGCGAGGGCCTCAGGCCCGGGCCTCGCCGTTGCGGACGGCCCACAGCGCGGCCTGGGTGCGGTCGGCGAGGTCCAGCTTCATCAGGATGTTGGAGACGTGGGTCTTCACCGTCTTCTCCGACAGGTGCAGGCTGCGGGCGATCTCCCGGTTGGAGCGGCCGTCGGCGATGTGGCCGAGCACCTCGCGCTCGCGCTCGGTGAGGGTGCCGCCGCGGCCCTGCGGGGCGCGCGGGCCGTCGTCGGCGAGCAGCGCCTCGGCCAGTTCGGGCTGGAGCAGCACGTGCCCGGCGTGCACCGAGCGGATCGCCCCGGCCAGCGCCTCCGGGTCCACGTCCTTGTAGACGTATCCGGCGGCGCCGGCCCGCAGCGCGGGGACCATGGTGCGGTGCTCGGTGAAGCTGGTGACGATCAGGATCCGGGCCCGGCTGCCGCCGTCCTTGAGGGTGCGCAGCGCCTCGATGCCGTCGACGCCGGGCATCTTGAGGTCCATCAGGACGACGTCCGGGTCGAGTTCGCGGGCGCGCTCGACGCCCTCGGCCCCGTCGGCGGCCTCCCCGACCACCTCGATGTCGTCCTGGACCTCCAGGAAGGTGCGCAGCCCGCGGCGGACCACCTGGTGGTCGTCGACCAGCAGGACGCGGATCGACGGCGTGCTCTCAGGCACCGGGGACCTCCATCTCGACGAGCGTCCCCTTGCCGGGGGCGGACTCCAGGGTGAGCGTGCCGCCGACGGCGGCCGCGCGGTCGCGCATCGAGGCCAGGCCGAGGTGGCGGCCGGCCCGCCGGACGGACTCGGGGTCGAAGCCCCGGCCGTCGTCGCGCACCCGCAGCACGGCGCCGCGGGCGGGGGTGCCGGCCAGGGTGACGGTGACCCGGCCGGCGCCGGAGTGGCGCAGCGCGTTGTGCAGCGCCTCCTGGGCGACCCGCAGCAGCGCGGCCTCCTGGGCGGGCGGCAGGGCGCGGACGCCGTCGGCGGCGAAGGCGAGGTCGGCGCTGTGGGCGCGGTCGAGGACCTGCACCTGGGAGGCGAGGGTGGCGCTCAGCCCGTCCTCCTCCAGGGCGGCGGGGCGAAGTTCGACCACCACGGCACGCAGTTCGTCGGCGGCCTCGGCGGCGAGCCGGGCGACCTCCTCCAGCTCGGCGCGGGCCCGGGCCGGGTCGCGGTCGACGAGCTTGGCGGCGGCCTTGGCGGTCAGCCGCAGCGAGAACAGCTTCTGCGAGACGGCGTCGTGCAGGTCGTGGGCGATCCGGGCGCGCTCGCCGGCCAGGGTGAGTTCGCGGCTGCGTTCGTACAGCCGGGCGTTGGTGAGGGCGAGGGCGGCGTGGGCGGCGAGGATCCGCAGCAGTTCCTCGTCGTGGTCGGTGAACAGGCCGCCGCCGCGCTTGTTGGCGAGGAAGATGACGCCGGTCACCCGGGGTTCGTCCTCGCCGGCCTCGGTGTCGAGGATCGGCATGCCGAGGAAGGCGTCCATCTCGGGGTGGGCGGCGGGCCAACCCTCGAAGGCCGGGGCCTTGCGGACGTCGGTGAGGCGGGTGGGGCCGGTCTCGTGCAGCAGTTCGGCGAGCACGCCGTGCTGGCGGGGCAGCGGGCCGATGGCCCGCCACTGCTCGTCGGTGATGCCGTCGACCACGAACTGGGCGAAGCCGCCGTGGTCGTCGGGCACGCCGAGGGCCGCGTACTCGGCGCCGAGCAGGTCGCGGGCGGAGGCGGTGATGCGGCGCAGCACCTCGCGGACCTCCAGGTGCCGGCTCATCGCGAGCAGGGCCTGGCTGACGGCCTCGATGCCGGCCAGCGGGTCGCAGGCGGAGCGCGGGTCGAGGGGGGTCCGGTGGTCACCGGTCGGGCTGGGCATACCGCCAAACTACCGCCGGCGCGGGGGCGTCCGCGTCCGTCCCCGGCCGCTCCGGGCGCGGGTCCGGGGACCTAGGCCGATGGGCCCACCCGGCGGGCGGGAGGGGCCGGGAACGCCGAAGGGCGCTCCCCCGGAACCGGGTGGAGCGCCCTTCGGCGGCTGCGGACGTCAGCCCTTCTGCATGACCTCGGGCTCGTGCCGGCGCTGCAGCCGGGTCACGATCACGCCGATCACGACCGAGATGACGATCAGCACGCCCGCGTCGATCGACCACTGGGCGACGCTGTGGGACCACAGCGGGTCGTAGTTGGGGTTCTGGAAGTCCTTGTTCCAGGGGCCCATGAGGTGCGACAGGTCGAGCGTGGTGGACACCATGCCGGTGCCCCAGCGGGCCGGCATCAGCCAGGCGACCTGCTCCAGGCCGGGCTTGCCGAAGATCTGGAAGAGGCAGCCGGTGAACACGACCTGGACGATGGCGAACATGACCAGCAGCGGCATGGTCTTCTCGGCGGTCTTCACCAGCGCGGAGATCATCAGGCCGAACATCATCGCGGCGAAGCTGAGCAGGATCATGCCGATGGTCATCTCGATCATCGGGATGTTCTTGACGATCAGGCCGTGCTCGGGGAGCTTGCGCGGCAGGAAGCCGACGGCGGAGATGATCGCGCCCTGGATGACCGAGAAGACGCCCAGCACGATGATCTTGGACATCATGTACGCCGACCGGGACAGGCCGGTGGCCCGTTCCCGTTCGTAGATCGCCCGTTCCTTGATCAGCTCGCGGACCGAGTTGGCCGCCCCGGAGAAGCAGGCGCCGATCGCCAGGATCAGCAGGATCGTCGCGGCCCCGTTGTTGAGGTGCAGCTGGGTCTTCGGGTTGGGGGCGAGCCCCGGTTCGTTGGGGATCAGCACGCTGACCGCGCCGATCACCGCGGGCAGCAGCACCGACAGCGCCAGGAAGCCGCGGTCCGAGGCGAGCACCGACATGTAGCGGCGCATCAGCGTCCACAGCTGCGAGCCCCAGCTCTGCGGCTTGGGCGGGCGGACGGCCTCCTGGGCGACCTGGACGTGCTGCACCTCGCCCGCCTCGACGGTCGGGGCGGAGTACTGCTGGTAGTGCACCGAACCGCGGTAGCGGCCGGCCCAGTCGTGGTCGGGGTAGTTCTCGAAGGCCTGGAAGACGTCCGCCCAGGTCTCGTACCCGAAGAAGTGCAGCGCCTCGTCCGGCGGGCCGAAGTAGGCCACCGCGCCGCCCGGCGCCATCACCAGCAGCCGGTCGCAGAGGGCGAGTTCGGCCACCGAGTGGGTGACGACCAGGATGGTGCGGCCGTCGTCGGCCAGGCCGCGCAGCATCTGCATGACCTCGCGGTCCATGCCCGGGTCGAGGCCCGAGGTGGGCTCGTCCAGGAAGATCAGCGAGGGCTTGGTGAGCAGTTCGAGGGCGACCGAGACGCGCTTCTGCTGGCCGCCGGAGAGTGCGGTGATCTTGTTGTCGGCGCGCTTGTCCAGGCGCAGCTCGTACAGCACCTCGTCGATCCGGGCGTTGCGCTCGCTCGCCTCGGTGTCGCCGGGGAAGCGCAGCTGGGCCGCGTACTTGAGGCCCTTCCGGACGGTCAGCTCGCGGTGCAGGATCTCCGACTGCGGCACCAGGCCGATCCGGGAGCGGAGTTCGGCGAACTGCTTGTAGAGGTTGCGGCCGTCGTACAGCACCTCGCCGCGGTCGGCCGGGCGGTAGCCGGTGAGGGCGCGCAGCAGGGTCGACTTGCCGGAGCCGGACGGGCCGATGACGGCCACCAGGGACTTCTCCGGGACGCCGAAGCTGACGTCGTCGAGCAGGACCTTCTTGCCGCCCTTGTGGTCGACCTCGACGGTCAGGTGGCGGGCGGAGAAGGAGACCGCGCCGGTGTCGACGAACTCCTGCAGCTGGTCGCCGACCAGCTGGAAGCCGGAGTGGCCGACGGTCAGCCGGTCCTGCGGGCCCATCAGCTGGCGCTGCACCCGCTGGCCGTTGAGGAAGATGCCGTTGTGGCTGCCGAGGTCGACGATCTCGTAGCGGCCGTCCGGCAGTTGGCGCAGCTCGGCGTGGTGCCGGGAGACCTGGAGGTCGGACACCACGACGTCGTTGTCCAGCGCGCGGCCGATCCGGACGGTGCGCATCCCGGCCGTCAGGTTGCGGATCACCGTCGGCTGCGGGCCGCCGCCGTGCTCCGGCGGGGCCGGGAAGCCCTGCTGCCCGGGGAAGCCGCCGTGCTGCGCCGCCCGCTGGTCCTGCGGCGGGTACGGCTGGGCGGCCTGCTGCTGCGGCACGTACTGCTGCGCGGGCTGCTGCTGCGGCCAGGCCTGCTGCGCCTGCGGCTGCTGCTGGTACGGGTCCTGACCCGCCCAGGCCTGCTGCGGGGCGGGCTGCTGGGGCGTCGGGGCGGGGCTGCGGCTGGTGACGGCCTCGTGCACCGGGGTGGGCTGCGGGGCGGCGGCGTGGGCGGGTGCGGAGAAGGCGAGTCGGGGGCCGTTCTCCGGGTTGCCCAGGTTCACCACGGCACCGGGGAACAGCTGGGCCTGCATGGTGCGGGCGCCGGCCACGTAGGTGCCGTTGGTGCTGCCGTGGTCGTCCAGCTGCCAACCGCTGCCGTTGAAGCCGATGGTCCCGTGCTGCCAGGAGACCCTGGCGTCGTCGAACGTGAAGTCCGACTGCGGGTTGCGCCCGATGGTGTAGGACCGCCCGGGCTCAAGAGTCCGCTGCTGTCCGTTGATATCAATGACGAGTTGCGGCACTGCTTGCCTGCCCCGCTCTCTCGGTTCCCCCGATTTGGCCCCCGACCGGGGGTGCACTGTTCCTCTGACTGACGGGGGGAATCATTCCAGCCCGCCGTCCGCAGGTGAAAGTCACCCCGGGTGACTGTGACCAGGCTGCTACCCGGGGCTGCCGGTCGGGCCGCGGGCACGGGTGTCCCGCGAGGTGGGACAGGTGCCCCCGGCGGGGCGGCCGACCGGTAGCGTGGGAGCCACCATGAACGCATCGCCCCTGGCCGCTGAGCCCCTCCCCGCCGCCCAGCCCCGGACCGCGGACGAGCGCACCCTGCTCGTCAAGGTGTTCGGCAAGGACCGCCCCGGCATCACCGCCGGCCTCTTCGCCACCCTGGCCGGCTTCGGCGTCGACGTCATCGACATCGAGCAGGTCGTCACCCGTGGTCGCATCACGCTCTGCGCCCTGGTCACCCCGCCCCGCTCGCCCGACGCGGAGGGCGGCCTGCGGGCCACCGTGCACCGCTGGGCGGAGGAGCAGAAGCTCCAGGCCGAGATCCTCTCCGGCATCGGCGACAACCGCCCGCGCCGTGAGGGCCGTTCGCACGTGACGGTGCTCGGCCACCCGCTGACCGCGGCCGCCGTCTCCGCGCTGACCTCCCGGATCACCGTGGCGGGCGGCAACATCGACCGCGTCTTCCGCCTCGCCAAGTACCCGGTGACGGCGGTCGAACTGGCCGTCTCCGGTGTGGCCACCGAGGAGCTGCGGGCCGAACTGGCCCAGGAGGCGGCCGCCCAGCGGGTGGACGTCGCGGTGGTGGCCGCCGGGCTGGAGCGCCGGGCCAAGCGCCTGGTGGTGATGGACGTGGACTCCACGCTCATCCAGGACGAGGTGATCGAGCTGTTCGCCGCCCACGCGGGCTGCGAGGAGGAGGTCGCCGAGGTGACGGCGGCGGCGATGCGCGGCGAGCTGGACTTCGCCGAGTCGCTGCGGGCCCGGGTCGCCCTGCTGGCCGGACTGGACGCCTCGGTGACCGAGAAGGTGCGCGCGGAGGTCCGGTTCACGCCGGGGGCGCGCACCCTGATCCGTACGCTCCAGCGGCTGGGCTTCCAGGTCGCGGTGGTGTCCGGCGGGTTCACCCAGGTCACCGACCACCTGGTGGAGCAGTTGGGGCTGGACTTCGCGGCGGCCAACACCCTGGAGGTGGTGGACGGCAGGTTCACCGGCCGGGTGGTCGGCGAGATCGTGGACCGCGCGGGCAAGGCCCGCTGGCTGGCCCGGTTCGCCGAGCAGGCGAAGGTGCCGCTGTCGCAGACGGTGGCGATCGGCGACGGCGCCAACGACCTGGACATGCTGAACGCGGCCGGGCTCGGGGTGGCCTTCAACGCCAAGCCCGTGGTGCGCGAGGCCGCCGACACCGCGGTGAACGTGCCCTTCCTGGACACCGTGCTGTACCTGCTCGGGATCACCCGCGAGGAGGTCGAGGCGGCCGACGGCGGGCTCTCGGTCGACTGAGGCGTGCCGACGGCCGAGGGGCGCGCGGATCGATCCGCACGCCCCTCGGTGTTCCGCGGCCCGGCCGGGCCCGGAGGTCAGTCCTGCGGCGTGTAGTACGAGACCAGCTCGGCCACGCCCGGCTCGACGCCCTTCCACGAGCCGCCGAAGCTGAGCACCGCGACCGCCGCCGTCGGGAAGCCGCCCAGGCGCAGCCGCTCCAGCGCGTCCGGGTCGCCCGCGTCCCCGGCGAGCACCTGGGTCAGGCCCAGCACCCCGGGGTTGTGGCCGACCAGCACCACGTCCGCGTACTCCTCCGGGGTCTCCTGGAGGACGGCGATGATCTCGCCCGGGCTGGCCTCGTAGATCCGGTCCTCGTACACCGTCCGGCGGGCCCGCTTGGGCAGCTCGTGCGCCGCCAGCTTCCAGGTCTCACGGGTGCGCAGGGCGGTGGAGCAGAGCACGAAGTCGGGGTTGATGCCGGAGTCGACCAGCCAGCGGCCGGCGTCCGGGGCCTGGTGACGGCCCCGGTCGGCCAGCGGCCGCTCGTGGTCGTCCACGCCGTTCGGCCAGTCGGCCTTGGCGTGGCGGAGAACGATGATCCTGCGGGGCGTGTCGGCGCTCATACCCAGCAAGCTTGGCAGAAAAGCGGGCCGGGGGCGCGATGCTCCCGGTTGCCGCCACTCCCCGGGGTGGCGGGTGCCATCATGCCCCGTCGGCCGGGTGTCACCGGGAGTGCGGCGGCGCTACGGGCGGCGGTCAACCGATCTGGGCGGCGACGGTCGCGATGATCGCCACCAGCACCACGATGCCGCCGAAGAGGAGGGCGATGCGGCCGAGCTGCTTGCGGCCGTCGGTGGGGTTCGGGTCGAGAACGGGCATGTCGGGATTCTCCCACCCCGAACACGCCCGTCCACGGCGGGCCCCACCGCCTTGGCCAGGCCTTGACCTTCGCGGTCAGGCCTTGACCCGCTCGGCGGGCAGGACGGCCTCGTCCTCGATGTGCCGGGCCTGGGCGGCGCGCAGGCCGAACAGCATCTGCGGCACCAGCAGCAGGGCCAGGAAGCCCAGCGGCCAGTACCACTCACCGGTGACGTCGTAGATCCGGCCGATCAGGATCGGGCCCGGGACGGAGATCAGGTAGCCGAGCCCCTGGGCGAAGACGGACAGCTGGGCCACCCCGCCGGCCGTCCGGGCACGCAGCCCGATCATGGTCAGCACCAGCGGGAAGGCGCAGTTGGACAGGCCCACCAGCACGGCCCACACCCACGGCGCCCCGGCCGGGGCGAGCGCCAGCCCGGAGTACCCGGCGATGCCGCAGCAGGCCAGCAGCACCACGAAGATCCGCTGGTCACCGCGCCGGGCGGCCAGGTTGGGCAGCACGAAGGAGACCGGCACGCCGATCACCATGGTGACCGCGAGCAGCACCCCGGAGGTGCCCTTGTCGATGCCGGAGTCCTGGAAGATCTTCGGCAGCCAGCCCATCACCACGTAGGCGCCGGTGGCCTGGAGGCCGAAGAAGCAGGCCATCGCCCAGGCCGTGCGGCTGCGGGTGATCGGCAGCCTGGCGGGGGCGGCGGCGCCGCCGGCCCGCTCGCCGCGCTCGCGCTTGGCGATCAGCAGCGGCAGCCAGAGCAGCAGGGCGAGCGCCCCCAGGGCGGCCCAGCTGCCCAGGCCGTAGCGCCAGTCGCCGCCGAGCGAGCTGGTCAGCGGCACGCTGACCAGGGCGGCCAGCGCGGTACCCGCGGACAGCGCCATGGAGTACAGGCCGATCATCGGACCGACCTTCTCCGGGAAGTACCGCTTGATGACCACCGGCAGCAGCACGTTGGAGACCGCCACCCCGGCCAGGGCGAGCGCGGTGAACAGCAGGAACACCGCCGTACCGCCGGCGAAGGAGCGGGCCAGCACGCCCGCCGTGATGGCGGCCATGCCGGCCGTGATCACGGCGATCGGGCCGATCCGGCGGGCCGCGCTCGGAGCGGCGAGGCCGAACAGCGCGAAGCACAGCGAGGGGACGGCGGTCAGCAGCCCGGCGAGCGTCGGGTTCATCCCGAGGTCGTCGCGGACCTGGTCGAGCAGCGGCCCGAGGCTGGTGACCACGGGGCGCAGGTTGAAGGCGGCGGCGGCGATCGCGACGGCGAACAGCACGCCGAGGTACTTGCCGGGGACGGACGGCCGCTCGGTCTGCGGCCGCTCTCCGCTCCGTGGGGAGGAGGTGGTGGTGGTGTCTGCTGCGGGAGGCATGGGCGCCATCATAGAATGATGGGATGAATTGATGCACCTCGGAATTGGCATGATGTCCCGACCCGTTCGTCCATCAGCCACTTTCCCCCCACGGCCCACCCAACCCCGTAGTCGCTAGGAGTCCCCGTGGCGCTGTCCTCGCCGAGGCGCACCCCGTTGTCCGACCAGGTGATCGCGCAGCTGCGCGCCCAGATCACCTCCGGGGAGTGGCCCGTCGGCTCGCGCATCCCCACCGAGGCCGCCCTGGTCGAGCAGCTGGGGGTGGCCCGCAACACCGTCCGGGAGGCCGTCCGGGCCCTCGCCCACAACGGGCTGCTCGACATCCGCCAGGGCTCCGGCACGTACGTCCTGGCCACCAGCGAGCTGGCCGGGGTGATGCACCGCCGCTTCGCCGACGCCGACCAGGGGCAGGTCGCCGAGCTGCGGGCGGCGCTGGAGACCTCCGCCGCCGGCCTGGCCGCCGCCCGCCGCACCGAGCGCGACCTCGGCCTGCTGGACGCCGCGCTCGAACGGCGCGAGGCCGCCTGGCACTCCGGCGACGCCGAGGACTTTGTCCAGGCCGACGCCGCCTTCCACCACGCCGTGGTGGCCGCCGCCCACAACGACGTGCTGCTGGCCGTCTACTCCGACCTCGGCGAGGTCACCCGCGAGCACCTGCGCAACGACGTCGGCCCCGAGCTGATCGCCGAGCGCTACATCGGCCACCACACCATCCGGGACGCCATCCGGGACGGCGACCCCCAGCGCGCCTCGGTCGAGGCCGGCCGCGCCATCGGCGCCTGCGCGACCGCCGACGCGTAGGCGCGCCCCCGGCGCCCCCGGCGCCCCCGCAACGGAAACGCCACTGCCCGGCGCCCCCGTCGCGGGGGTGCCGGGCAGTGGCGGACAGCAGTCGGTCAGGCGCCGATCGCGTGCAGACCGCCGTCGACGTGGATGATCTCGCCGGTGGTCTTCGGGAACCAGTCCGACAGCAGGGCGACGACGCCGCGGCCGGCCGGCTCCGGGTCGCTCAGGTCCCACTTGAGCGGGGAGCGGTGGTTCCAGGTGTCGGCCAGGTCGCCGAAGCCCGGGATGGACTTGGCGGCCATCGAGCCGATCGGGCCCGCCGAGATCAGGTTGCAGCGGATGTCCCGCTCGCCCAGGTAGCGGGCCAGGTAGCGGTTGGTCGACTCCAGGGCGGCCTTGGCCGGGCCCATCCAGTCGTACTGCGGCCACGCGTACTGGGCGTCGAAGGTCAGGCCGACGACCGAGCCGCCGTCCTGCATCAGCGGCAGCAGCGCCGTGGTGAGCGACTTGAGCGAGTACGCCGAGACGTGCATCGCGGTCGCCACGGACTCCCACGGGGTGTCCAGGAAGTTGCCGCCCAGGGCGTCCTGCGGGGCGAAACCGATCGAGTGGACGATGCCGTCCAGGGTCGGCAGGGTCTCGCGGACCTGCTCGGCGATGCCGGCCAGGTCCTCCGGGCTGGAGACGTCCAGCGACAGCACCTTGACCGGCTTCGGCAGCTTCCTGGCGATGCGCTCGGTCAGGCTCGGGCGGGGGAAGGCGGTGAGGATGATCTCGGCGCCCTGCTCCTGGGCCAGCCGAGCGGTGTGGAAGGCGATGGAGGACTCCATCAGCACACCGGTGATCAGGATCCGCTTGCCCTCGAGGATTCCACTCATGATCAGTGACCCATGCCCAATCCGCCGTCGACGGGAATGACGGCTCCGGTGATGTACGCGGCCTCGTCCGAACCGAGGAACCGCACGGTGGACGCGACCTCGGCGGGCGCCGCGTAGCGGCCCAGCGGCACGCCCGAGACGATCTCCGCGCGGCGCTCGTCGCTGAGCACGGCGGTCATGTCGGTGTCGACGAAGCCGGGGGCGACCACGTTGACGGTGATGTTGCGCGGGCCGAGCTCGCGCGCCAGCGAGCGGGCGAAGCCGACCAGGCCGGCCTTGGAGGCGGCGTAGTTGGCCTGGCCCGGCGAGCCGGAGAGGCCCACCACGGAGGAGATCAGCACCACGCGGCCCTTCTTGGCGCGCATCATCAGCTTCGACGCGCGCTTGACCACCCGGAAGGTGCCGGTCAGGTTGGTGTCCACGACGGAGGTGAAGTCCTCCTCGGACATCCGCAGCAGCAGGGTGTCGTTGGTGATGCCCGCGTTGGCGACCAGCACCTGGACCGCGCCGTGCTTCTCCTCGATCTCGGTGAAGGCGGCGTCGACCTGCGCGGCGTCCGTGATGTCACAGCGCACCGCGAGGACGTCGAACTTCGCGAGGGCCTCGGGCACCTCGCCCGAACGGCTGGTGATGGCGACCTTGTCGCCCGCCTCGGCGAAGGCCTGGGCGATCGCGAGGCCGATGCCCCGGTTTCCTCCGGTGACGAGAACCGAGCGGCTCAACGATCCACCTCTCTCCGTGTCTGAGCGGGTACGTCCGAACGCGTACGCAGTGTGACGCTATCGGGCGGTCGGCGGCGGCGGCGAATCGAGCTCCCACAGCGCCGCACCGGAGGAACTGTCGCAATCCGACAATCCGCGCCCCCGGCGCCCCGCGCCCGCCGGCCGTCCGCCGCAGGCCGGGGCACCGCCGCGAAAGAACGGACCGTACGGGAACGCTGTGCGGGAACAACGGGGGCGGGCGTGCCCGTTGCCCCCGTGGTGCGGGCCGACCCCGGGGCCGGACGTACCCTTCCCCCGAAGAGTCCCGGCGAGGAAACGAAGGCAGGGCGCATGACCAAGGCACGGCCCGGGAGCACCACCGGACGCGGACGACTGCTCGCCCTCACCGCCCTGGCCGCGGGCCTGGGCGCGACCGCCTGGGCGCTGCGCGACCTGCCGGCGGCGTTCGGGCGCCGCCCCGACGGCGGGCGCGAGGAGCGGGTGCGGGACTCCGCCCAGTACCGCGACGGCGTCTTCCACAACGCGCCCTCGACCCTCGCCCGGGCCGGGAGCGCCCCCAGCGTCGACCGCGACACCGTCCGCCGGATGCTGTTCCAGCGCGAGGGCCGCGTCCCGGCCCACCCGGTGCCCACCGTCCGCCCCGCCGCCGCCCCCGGCCCGGCCGCCGAGGGCGTGGAGATCACCTGGTACGGGCACGCCTCCGCGCTGGTCGAGATCGAGGGCTCGCGGGTGCTGCTCGACCCGATCTGGAGCGACCGCTGCTCCCCCTCCGCCCACGTCGGCCCCAAGCGGCTGCACCCCGTCCCGGTCGAGCTGGAGGAGCTGCCGCCGGTCGACGCGGTGCTGATCTCCCACGACCACTACGACCACCTCGACATGGCGACCGTCAAGCGCCTGGTGCGCAGCCAGTCCGCGCCCTTCGCGGTGCCGCTCGGCATCGGCGGCCACCTGCGCCGCTGGGGCGTCCCCGAGCACCGGATCATCGAGCTGGACTGGGACGAGACCTGCACCCTGGGCGAGCTGGTCCTCACCCTCACCTCCGCGCACCACTTCTCCGGCCGCGGCCTGACCCGCAACACCACCCTGTGGGGCTCCTGGGTGATCGCCGGGCCCACCCGCAAGGTCTTCTACACCGGCGACTCCGGCTACTTCGAGGGCTACGCACGGATCGGCGCGCAGCACGGCCCGTTCGACGCCGCCCTGGTGCAGATCGGCGCCTACGACGCGGCCTGGCCGGACATCCACATGACCCCCGAGGACGCCGTCCTCGCCCACCGGGACCTCACCGCCGGGCTGCTGGTGCCGGTCCACTGGTGCACCTTCAACCTGGGCCTGCACCCCTGGGCCGAGCCGATCGAACGGCTGCTCAAGGAGGCCAAGGCCCAGGCCGTCCCGCTGGCCGTCCCGCGCCCCGGCGAGCGGATCGACGTGGACAACCCGCCGGAGCTGGACGGCTGGTGGGAGTCCGTCTCCTGACGGCCGCGCACGCCCCCGGACCCCCCTGGCCGAAACCGCAACGCACCGGACCAAATGCGCTGGCCGGGAACCCGGTGGAAGGGAAATGATGCGGTGCGGACGCCCCTGTGGCGCCGCACCGCCACCCTCCGCGACCTGGGAGCCCGATTGCCTCCGATCCCTCCGGCCGACAGCGCCGGCGCCGCGCACGGACGCGCCGTCGACCCGCTGTTCCTCGCCCTGCCGCTGCACGCCCTCGCCGACGCCGCCCTCACCCGAGCCCGCGAACTCGGCGCCACCCACGCCGACTTCCGCCTGGAGCGGGTCCGCAGCGCCTCCTGGCGGCTGCGCGACGCCCGGCCGGCCGGCACCTCCGACACCGTCCAGCTGGGCTTCGCCGTCCGGGTGCTGCTGGACGGCGCCTGGGGCTTCGCCGCCGGAGTCGACCTCACCCCGGGGGCCGCGGCGGAGGTCGCCGCCCAGGCCGTCGCGGTGGCCCGGCTCTCCGGCGGGATCAGCCGGGCGGCCGGCTCCGCCGAGCGGGTCGAGCTGGCCGACGAACCCGTCCACGCGGACGTCACCTGGGTCTCCTCGTACGAGGTCAACCCCTTCGAGGTGCCGGACGCCGACAAGACCGCGCTGCTCGCCGAGCGCAGCTCCCGGCTGCTCGCCGCCCCGGGCGTCTCGCACGTCCAGGCGGCGCTGCTGACGGTGCAGGAGAACAAGTTCTACGCCGACACCGCGGGCACCGTGACGACCCAGCAGCGGATCCGGCTCCACTCCGACCTGGAGGCCACCTCGGTCGACGAGCGCACCGGCGCCTTCGACTCGATGCAGACCCTGGCCCCGCCGGTCGGCCGCGGCTACGAGTACCTGACCGGCACCGAGTGGGACTGGGACGCCGAGCTCGCCGAACTGCCCGTCCTGCTGGCCGAGAAGATGAAGGCCCCGAGCGTCCGCCCGGGCCGCTACGACCTGGTCATCGACCCGTCCAACCTCTGGCTGACCATCCACGAGTCGATCGGCCACGCCACCGAGCTGGACCGCGCGCTCGGCTACGAGGCCGCCTACGCCGGCACCTCCTTCGCCACCTTCGACCGACTCGGCAGCCTGCGCTACGGCTCCGAGCTGATGAACGTCACCGGCGACCGCACCGCCGAGCACGGCCTGTCCACCATCGGCTACGACGACGAGGGCGTCGCCACCCAGTCCTGGGACCTGATCCGGGACGGCGTCCTGGTCGGCTACCAACTCGACCGCGGCATGGCCAAGTTGAAGGGCTTCGAGCGCTCCAACGGCTGCGCCTTCGCGGACTCCCCCGCGCACGTCCCGGTCCAGCGGATGGCCAACGTCTCGCTCCAGCCCGCCGTCGACGGCCCGGACACCGCGGGCCTGTTCGCCGGGGTGGAGAACGGCCTCTACATCGTCGGCGACCGCTCCTGGTCGATCGACATGCAGCGCTACAACTTCCAGTTCACCGGCCAGCGCGCCTACGCCATCAAGAACGGCGAACTCGCCGGCCAGGTCAAGGACTTCGCCTACCAGGCCACCACCACCGACTTCTGGGGCTCGATGGCGGCCGTCGGCGGCCCGCAGACCTACCTGCTCGGCGGCGCCTTCAACTGCGGCAAGGCGCAGCCCGGCCAGATCGCGGCGGTCAGCCACGGCTGCCCGTCGGCGCTGTTCCGCAACGTCAACGTGCTCAACACCCAGCAGGAGGCGGGTCACTGATGACCGCGATGCAGCCCCACGAACTCGTCGAGCTGGCCCTCGGCCTGTCCCGCGCCGACGGCTGCGTGGTGATCGCCGACGAGGAGTCCACCGCCAACCTGCGCTGGGCCGGCAACGCCCTGACCACCAACGGCGTCACCCGCGGCCGCCGCCTCACCGTGATCGCCACCGTGGCCGGCGCCGAGGGCACCGCCTCCGGCGTGGTCGCCCGCGAGGCCGTCACCGCCGAGGACGTCGAGGGCCTGGTCCGCGCCGCCGAGGCGGCGGCCCGCGCGGCCGGACCGGCCGAGGACGCCCAGCCGCTGGTCGACGGCCGGCCGTCGTCCCCGGACTTCACCGCGCCGCCCGCGGAGACCTCCATCGAGGTGTTCGAGGCCTTCGGCCCGGCCCTCGGCGAGGCCTTCGCCCGCGCCGCCGCCCAGGGCGAGCTGCTGTACGGCTTCGCCCGGCACGAGATCACCACCAGCTACCTGGGCAGCTCCACCGGCCTGCGGCTGCGCCACGACCAGCCCACCGGCATGGTCGAGATCAACGGCAAGACCGCCGACCTCAGCGGCTCGGCCTGGGTCGGCGCCGGCACCCGGGACTTCACCGACGTCGACGTCCCCGCCCTGCACGCCGAGCTCACCAAGCGGCTCGGCTGGGGCGCCCGCAGGATCGACCTGCCCGCCGGGCGGTACGAGACGCTGCTGCCGCCCGCGGCCGTCGCCGACCTGCTGCTCTGCCTGCACTGGGCCGCCGGCGCCCGGGACGCCGTCGAGGGCCGGTCGGTCTTCTCCCGGCCCGGCGGCGGGACCAGGGTCGGCGACAAGCTCGCCGCGCTGCCGCTGACGCTGCGCGCCGATCCGGACGAGCCCGGCCTGGAGGCCGCCCCGTTCGTGCTGGCGCACCGCACCGGCGGCGACGTCTCGGTCTTCGACAACGGCGCGCCGATCGAGGCCACCGAGTGGATCCGCGAGGGCGTGCTGACCGAGCTGGTCACCAGCCGCCGGACGGCCGGCCTCACCGGCCTGCCGCTGCGCCCGGGCATCGACAACCTGGTGCTGGAGACGGCCGACCAGGAGTCCGCGCCGACCCTGGACGAGATGATCGCCCGCACCGAGCGCGGCCTGCTGCTCACCTGCCTCTGGTACATCCGCGAGGTGGACCCGGCGACGCTGCTGCTCACCGGCCTCACCCGGGACGGCGTCTACCTGGTGGAGAACGGCGAGGTGGTCGGCGCGGTCAACAACTTCCGGTTCAACGAGTCCCCGGTCGACCTGCTCGGCCGGATCACCGAGGCGGGCCGCACCGAGCCCTGCCTGCCCCGCGAGTGGACCGACTACTTCACCCGCACCGCGATGCCACCCGTGCGTGTCGCGGACTTCAACATGAGTTCGGTCAGCCCGGCCTCATAGCCACTGACCAACGGGGGGATGGAAAGAACATGATGGACGAGAAGCGGCTGGTCAGATCGAGCAAGATGCTGTCGCGCATCCTGCGGCACGAGCCGGAGCTGGTGGGGATCACGCTGGACGACTCCGGCTGGGTCCGGATCGACGTCCTGCTCGGCGCCCTCGCGGCGAAGGGCAGGCCGCTCACCAGGCCCGAGCTCGACCACGTCGTGGCCACCAACAACAAGCGCCGCTTCGGCTACTCCCCGGACGGCCTCTCGATCCGCGCCAACCAGGGCCACACGGTGGCGGTCGACCTCGGTCTGACCGCCACCGTGCCGCCGCCGGTGCTCTACCACGGCACCGCCGACCGCCACCTGGCGTCGATCTTCCGCGAGGGGCTGCGCCCGATGACCCGCCGGGACGTCCACCTCTCGGCGGAGACCGAGACGGCCACCCGGGTCGGCGCCCGGCACGGCCGCCCGGTCGTGCTGACCGTCAACGCGGCCGCGATGGCGGCGGCCGGCCACGAGTTCCGGCTCAGCGAGAACGGCGTCTGGCTCACCGACGCCGTGCCCCCGCTCTACCTCTCCCGGCGCTCGTAGACGCTCCTGACGCCGTACGGCTCCCCTATCACGCCCGACCGGGTGGGCCCCGCCCACCCGGTCTCGTCGTCCCGGGCGCCCGGGCGTACCGTGAGGAGGCCGTGCGGAACAGCGCGCGGATGCCTGGACGAGGGCGGTTGGACACATGGGCAAGAGCGCCGGCGGCGGACAGATCCACCGGATCACGGGGGCGCGCAGCAGCCTCTCCGAGGACGTCCGGGGGCGCCAGCGCCGCTACGTCATCTCGATGCTGCTGCGCACCGTCTGCGTACTGCTCGCGGTGGTGCTGTGGAACGTCGAGCGCTGGCTGGCCTTCGGGGCGCTGGCGGGCGGGGTGCTGCTGCCGTACTTCGCGGTGCTGATCGCCAACGCCGGCCGGGAGCGGGCACCGGGCCTGCCGAGCTCCTTCGACTTCCCGTCCGACACCCCGCTGATGCTCGGCCCCGGTGGTACGGGTGGGGCTGGTGCGGCTCCTGGTACAGGACAGGCAAAGCCCTCCGGCACCGGAACGTCACCGAGCGCGGACTGACCGCCCGGTTTACGGGGATTGAGCCGGAATCAGGTCGGCGAAAGCTCAGAAGAAGCTCAGATTAATCATGCAAGACCTCCCCATCCGAGGCCTTCGGCGTGACATACTGCGTACGCGCTCCGCATCCCCCGTCGGAGCGACGGACCGACGCCGGGCGGCTCCCCCCGTGGCTGCCCGGCGTCGCCATGCCCGGATCCGGTCGGGCCCGCGCGGCGTGACAGACTGGCGGTGACCACGCACCCGCCGAACCCCGGAGGACGGCCCCCGATGGACACCCCGCAGACCCCGATCTGCTCCGCCAAGGGCTGCCGGGCGGACGCCCACTGGGTGCTGGTGTGGAACAACCCCAAGCTGCACACCCCGGACCGGCGCAAGACCTGGCTCGCCTGCGAGGAGCACCGCGAGCACCTGTCCCAGTTCCTGGGCGTGCGCGGCTTCCTCAAGGAGGTCGTCGCCTTCGCCGACTGGACCCCGGAAGAGGCCTGAGGCCCGTCCGGCCTAGGGCCTGTCCGGCGGATCTTGGCAGATCAGCGCGCGGCGTTGGGCGCCCGGCTGGGCGTGCGCCCGAGTCGGCCTCGTACTGGACGTACTTGGGCGATTCGGGCGTGCGTCCAGGCGGGATGCCCGGCGTCGCGCGCCTGGCAAGATCCGCCGGACAGGCCCTAACCGCCGATCGCCGACATCGGCCGCTCGGGCTGGTGGAACTCCGGGTCGTCGATCCCGGCCCCGGCCTTCTTTCCCCACATCGCCGCCCGCCACAGCGCGGCCAGCTCCGCGTCGTCCGCTCCCGAGCGCAGCGCGGTGCGCAGGTCCGTCTCCCCGGTCGCGAACAGGCAGTTGCGCACCTGTCCGTCGGCGGTCAGCCTGGTCCGGTCGCAGGCCCGGCAGAACGGCCGGGTGACGGAGGCGATCACGCCGACCCGGCCGGCGCCGCCGTCCACCACCCAGCGCTCGGCGGGCGCCGCGCCCCGGCGCCCGGACGGCTCCGCGGTGAGCGTGAACCGGGCCCGCAGCAGCTCCAGGATCTCCTCCGCGGTGACCATCGACGAGCGGTCCCAGCCGTGCTGGGCGTCCAACGGCATCTGCTCGATGAAGCGCAGCTCGTAGCCCCGCTCCAGGCACCAGGCCAGCAGGTCGGCCGCCTCGTGGTCGTTGACCCCGCGCATCAGCACCGCGTTCAGCTTCACCGGCGCCAGCCCGGCCGCCTCGGCGGCGGCCAGCCCGTCCAGCACGTCCTGGTGGCGCCGGCGGCGGGTGAGGGTGAGGAACACCTCGGGGTCGAGGGTGTCCAGCGAGACGTTGACCCGGTCCAGTCCGGCCTCGCGCAGCGCCGTCGCGGTGCGGGCCAGTCCGATGCCGTTGGTGGTCAGCGACAGCTCGGGGCGCGGCTCCAGCTCGGAGCAGGCGGCGACGATCGCGACCAGACCGGGGCGCAGCAGCGGCTCGCCGCCGGTGAAGCGGACCTCGCGCACGCCCAGGTCGCGCACGGCGAGGGTGACCAGCCGGACGATCTCCTCGTCAGTGAGCAGGTCCGGCTTGGCCAGCCACTGGAGCCCCTCCTCCGGCATGCAGTACGTGCAGCGGAGGTTGCACCGGTCGGTGAGGGAGACCCGCAGGTCGACGGCGCGTCGTCCGAAGGTGTCGAGCAGCACGTGCGTCCCTTCCCGAAAAACCGCCGGCCCGGCCACCGTCACGGCGGGCCGGGCCAGCATAGTCATGCCGGATCGATCAGTGGGCGCCCAGCCCGGTGAGCGAGCGGACCTCCAGTTCAGCGTACTTCGCCGGGTCCGGACGTTCCTTGGACAGCAGGGTGCCGAGCCAGCCGGCCAGGAAGCCGATCGGGATGGAGACCAGGCCGGGGTTCTCCAGCGGGAACCAGTGGAAGTCGGCGTCCGGGAAGAGCGAGTTCTTGGCCCCGGAGAGCACCGGGGAGAACACCACCAGCACCACCGAGGAGACCAGGCCCGCGTAGACCGAGCTGACCGCGCCGGTGGTGGTGAAGCGCTTCCAGAACAGCGAGTAGAGCAGGGTCGGCAGGTTGGCCGAGGCGGCCACCGCGAAGGCCAGCGCGACCAGGGCGGCGGTGCTGAGCTTGCCCGCGTAGAGGCTGAGCACGATGGCGACGGCGCCGATCGCGACGGCGGCCCACTTGGCGGACCGCACCTCCTCCTTCTCGGTCGCCTTCCCGCGCCGGATCACATTGGCGTAGAGGTCGTGGGCGAAGGAGGCCGAGGAGGCCAGGGTGAGCCCGGCGACCACGGCGAGGATGGTGGCGAAGGCGACCGCCGAGATCACCGCGAGCATGATCGCCCCGCCGGTGGTACCGGCCCCGCCGCCGAGCTGCTCGGCGAGCAGCGGCGCCGCGGTGTTGCCGGAGGGCGTCTTGCCCTCGACGGCCACCATGCCGCTGCGGCCGACCAGCGCGGCCGCGCCGAAGCCCAGCGCCAGGGTCATCAGGTAGAAGACGCCGATGATGCCGATCGCCCAGAGCACGGACTTCCGGGCCGTCTTGGCGGTGGGGACGGTGTAGAAGCGGACCAGGATGTGCGGCAGGCCGGCGGTGCCGAGCACCAGGGCGATCCCGAGGCTGATGAAGTCGAGCTTGGAGGTGTTGGTGGCCCCGTACTTCAGCCCCGGTTCCAGGAAGGCCGAGCCCTTGCCGCTCGCGGAGGCGGCCGCGCCGAGCAGTTCGGAGGGGTTGAAGTGGTACTTGGCGAGCACCAGGACGGTCATCAGCGCGGCGCCGGCGATCAGCAGCACGGCCTTGACGATCTGCACCCAGGTGGTGCCCTTCATACCCCCTATCACCACGTAGATGATCATCAGCGCGCCGACCGCGAGGATGGTCCAGCGCTTGGCGCCCTCCCCGGTGACCCCCAGCAGCAGCGCCACCAGGGCGCCGGCGCCGACCATCTGGGCGAGCAGGTAGAAGATCGAGACCACGATGGTGGAGATCCCGGCCGCGGTGCGCACCGGGCGCTGGCGCATCCGGAACGCGAGCACGTCCGCCATGGTGAACCGGCCGGAGTTGCGCAGCGGCTCGGCGATCAGCAGCAGCGCGACCAGCCAGGCGACCAGGAAGCCGATCGAGTACAGGAAGCCGTCGTAGCCGGTGAGGGCGATGATCCCGGCGATGCCGAGGAAGGACGCGGCGGACATGTAGTCGCCGGAGATGGCCAGGCCGTTCTGGAAGCCGGTGAAGCCGCGGCCGCCGGCGTAGAAGTCGGCGGCGCTGCGGTTCTGCCGCCCGGCCCAGACGGTGATGACCAGGGTGGCCACCACGAAGAGCCCGAACAAGGACATGATCAGACCGCGGTGCTCCGTGGCGGAGCTGGCGAGCGGTGTCATTCGGCGGACTCCCGGGGGGCGTGGACGACGGCTCCGTAGGCCTCGCGGATCGCCGCGGCGGGCGGGTCGATCCGCCGGTCCGCGTAGCGGGCGTACCAGGCGGCGATGACGAAGGTGGTGACGAACTGCAGCAGCCCCAGCACCAGGGCCACGTTGATGTGCCCGACGACCTTGGTGCCCATCAGCCCGGGGGCGTAGCAGGAGAGCAGGACGTAGAGCAGGTACCAGAGCACGAAACCGATGGTGACCGGAAAGGCGAAGCTCCGGAACGAGCGCCGCAGGGTACGGAACTCCTCACTGTCATCGATGAGTTGGACTTCCGTAGCAGTAGTGGTGATCGGCGGCGAATCCACTCTGTCTCCTCACTCCTTCGGCGTAGCGGTCACACGGGGGGACAATTCGAACGTGAGGGACGTCACATTCCTCGTGCGCGCCGCGCAATGCTAGGAGCGTCGTGCCCACCCCGGAAGGGGTTGACCGCGATCAGCCAGTCGTTCACCCTCTCGAACCACCCAATTGGCCGAAAACCACCACTCGCGTCACATCCGGACCGGGGTCACCACAACCGAAAGGGGCGGCACCGTCCAACGGTGCCGCCCCTGTTGACGAAGCGTCAGAATCAGAAGGCGATCCGGACCTTCAGCGCGGACCGCTCGTCCATGGCGCGATAGCCGTCCGGAACGCCGTCCAGATCGACCGTCCGGTCGAAGACCAGACCCGGCTCGATCGCACCGGAGAGCACGTCCGGCAGCAGCTCGGGGATGTACGCGCGGGCCGGGGCCACGCCACCGTTGAGCGAAACGTTTCGGCCGAACATCTGACCGATGTCGACGCCCGCGCTGCCGCCGTGCGGCACGCCCACGTAGCCGACCGCGCCGCCGTCCCGGGTGATCGAGACCGCCGTCCGCATCGACTCCTCGGTGCCGACCGCCTCCAGCACCGCGTGCGCGCCCAGGCCGCCGGTCAGCTCCTTGACGGCCTCGATCGCCGCGTCACCGCGCTCGGCCACCACGTCCGTCGCCCCGAAGCGCCGGGCCAGCTCCGTCCGGGCGGTGTGCCGGCCCAGGGCGATGATCCGGCCCGCGCCCAGCCGGTTCGCCGCCAGCACGCCGCACAGGCCCACCGCGCCGTCGCCGACCACCGCGACCGTCGCGCCCGGGCGCACCCCCGCCGAGACCGCCGCGTGGTGCCCGGTCGCCATCACGTCGGACAGCGCCAGCAGGCCCGGCAGCAGCTTCTCGTCGCCCACCGCCTCCTTCGGCAGCTTCACCAGCGTCCCGTCCGCGAACGGCACCCGCACCGCCTCGCCCTGGCCGCCGTCCGAACCCACCGACCCCCAGAACCCGCCGTGCGGGCAGGACGTCTGGAGGCCTTCGAGACAGAACTCACAGACCCCGTCCGACCAGACGAAGGGCGCGACCACGAAGTCACCCTTGGCGAAGCCCCGGACCTCGGCGCCGACCTCCTCGACCACGCCCAGGAACTCGTGCCCGATCCGCTGCCCGGGCACCCGCTGGGCCACCCCGCGGTAGGCCCACAGGTCGCTGCCGCAGATACAGGCGTTGACCACCCGGAGCACGACGTCCGTCGGCTGCTGGATCACCGGGTCCGGTACCTCTTCGATCCGGATGTCGTTCGGTCCGTGGATCACCGTGGCGCGCATGCGTTCTTCCTCACACAGAACCGGCCCACCGGCCGGAAACGATCTCGACCAGGTGTACGACACCCATGCGGACCACTCTATTCCGGCTACCCCGTCGGAACATTTCGACCGGCCCCGGCCGACTCGCCCCTTATCCTGTTGGACCATGCAACCGATCCAGCCCGAGACGTACGGCGCGCCGCGGACCGCCCCGGTCCCCGCCCAGCGTTCCGCCGCCCCCGCCGAGGGTTTCGCGGTCGTCGACGTCGAGACCACCGGTCTCGGCCGCTCCGACCGCGTCATCTCGGCCGGTGTCTACCAGCTGGACGGCGACGGCGAGGTGACCGACCACTGGTACACCCTCGTCAACCCCGAACGGGACCCGGGCCCGGTCTGGATCCACGGCCTCACCGCCGAGCTGCTCTCCGGCGCGCCGACCTTCCCCGAGATCGCCGAGGAGTTCGCCACCCGCCTGGCGAACCGCGTCCTGGTCGCGCACAACGCGCTGTTCGACTGGAACATGATCTCCCGCGAGTTCTCCCGGGCCGGCCGCAGCGCCCCGGTCGAGCAGCGGCTGTGCACCATGGTCCTCTCCCGCGACCTGCGCCTCCCGCTGCCCAACGGCAAGCTCTCCTCCCTCGCCGCCCACTTCGGCGTCCAGCAGCGCCAGGCCCACAACGCCCTGGACGACGCCCGGGTGCTCGCCGAGGCCTTCCGCCCCAGCCTCCGCCTGGCCCGCACCCACGGCATCCCGCTGCCCTTCCAGACCTGCGTCGCGGTCACCGACCTCGGCGAGGACGAGCCCGCCGCCCCCGGCCGCGGCAACTGGACCGGCGCCCAGTACCGCCAGGCCAAGAAGCGCCCGGCCTGCCCGTACCCCAACCCGGGGCGCTGGGAGGACGGCAAGCCGCTGGTCCAGGGCATGCGGGTGGCCTTCACCGGGGACACCGCCACCGACCGCGAGGTGCTGGAGGACCGCGCCGTCGAGGCCGGCCTGCACATCGCCACCTCCGTCAGCCGGCTCACCAGCCTGCTGGTCACCAACGAGCCGACCAGCTGGAGCGGCAAGGCCCGCAAGGCCCGCGACGTCGGCACCCCGATCGTCACCGAGGACGCCTTCCTCCAGCTGCTGCGCGAGGTCGCCCCGCACCCCGGTGCGTGAGCCCGTTGTGAGGTCGGCGTACCGTTCCCATGTGTACCGTTTTCTGCTGACCCGCCAGTGGCTGATCACCATGCTGATCGCGCTGCTGCTGATCCCCGCGACGATCAAGCTGGGCTTCTGGCAGCTGCACCGCCACGAGGCGCGGGTGGCCCGGAACGAGCTGATCGGCAAGGCCCTCACGGCCTCGCCGGTGCCCTTCGACAGCCTCTCCGCCGCCCCCGGCACCGCCGTACCCTCCGCCCTCACCTGGCGCGCCGTGACGGCCACCGGACAGTACGACCCGGCACACGAGTTCGTCGTCCGCAAGCGGACCGACGCCAACGGCACCCTCGGCTACTTCGTCCTCACCCCGCTCAAGCTCTCCGACGGCAAGGGCACCGTCCTGATCAACCGCGGCTGGGTCCCCTCCGGCGACGGCGCCACCCAGTACCCGCCCGTCCCGGCCGCCCCGACCGGCGAGGTCACCCTCACCGGCCGGATGCGCGCCGACGAGACCACCGGCAGCAGCGGCGGCTGGGTCAAGGACCGGGCCGGCCTCCCCGACCGCCAGTTCAACCTGATCAACACCGAACAGCAGTCCAAGGAGACCGGCAGCCCCCTTCTCGGCGGCTACCTGGAACTCACCGCCACCACCCCGTCCCCGGCCGACCAGCCCCAGCTGATCCCCGAGCCCAACCACTCCGACATCGGCCCGCACATGGCCTACGCCATCCAGTGGTGGCTGTTCACCGCGATGATCCCGGTCGGTCTCTGGGTCCTCGTCCGCCGCGAGGCCAAGGACCGCGCCAAGCAGGCCGCCGAACCCGAGGTCCCCCTCGACGCCCTCCCGGCTTAGAGCGCGTCCTCCAACTCCCGCAACAACCGCGCCTTCGCCCGCGCCCCCACCACCGACCGCACCGGCTGCCCGTCGCGGAACAGCATCAACGTCGGCATCGACAGCACCCCGTACGCCGCCTGGGTCCGGGGGTTGCGGTCCACGTCGACGCTCACCACCCGGAACCGGTGCGCCTCCTCCCGCGCGACGTCCGCCAGCACCGGCGCCATCATCCGGCACGGCGGGCACCAGTCCGCCGTGAAGTCGACCAGCACCGGCCCCTCCGCCGCCAGCACCTCCACGGCGAACGTCTCGTCCGTCACCGCCGGCACACCCGCGATCTCCACCATCGTCTACTCCCTCTGCTCCCTGGCCAGTTCACACTCGGGCGGCTGCTCGGAGGCCGCGAGCTCGTCCCGCGCCCGCACCGCCCGCTCGAACTGCCCGGCCACCTGCACCCGGACGTCCCGCAAGCGCGCGATGCACTCGTCCAACTCGGCCAACTTCCGCCGGTAGACCTCCAACGAGGCCGGACACGAATCCCCCTCCGGGTGCCCCGCCCGCAGACACTCCACGAACGGCCGGGTCTCCTCCAACCCGAACCCGAAGTCCTGCAGCATCCGGATCTCCCGCAGCAGCCGCACGTCCTCCTCCCCGTACGCCCGGTACCCGTTCCCAGCCCGCCGGGCCGGCAACAGCCCCAACTGCTCGTAGTACCGCAACG
Organism: Kitasatospora sp. NPDC001309; assembly: GCF_042896295.1. Classification (NCBI taxonomy): domain Bacteria; kingdom Bacillati; phylum Actinomycetota; class Actinomycetes; order Kitasatosporales; family Streptomycetaceae; genus Kitasatospora; species Kitasatospora sp. NPDC001309. The sequence continues at coordinate 33,876 of NZ_JBIAXC010000016.1, forward strand.
CCCGCGTCGTCGTCCCCGCCCGCTCCGCCAACTCCCCGATCCGCATACCGCCCCACTCCTCCCGAACAACCACCACCGACGCTAAACCTTCCCCCCAACGTCAACGCCAGCCCCAACCCCGCACAGCGGCCCCTACGGCGGCAAAATGTCCCCCATGGACCTAGGACTCAAGAACAAGGCCTACATCGTCACCGGCGCCACCCGAGGCCTCGGCCTCGCCGCCGCCCGCGAACTCGCCGCCGACGGTGCCCACGTACTGATCAGCGGCCGCACCCCGCAGGCCGTCGACGCCGCCGTCGCCGAGCTCGACACGCTCGGCTCCGCCCACGGCCTGGTCGCCGACAACGCCGCCCCCGACACCGCCGACCGCCTGATCGCCGAGGCCAACTCCCGTTTCGGCCGCTTCGACGGCATCCTGATCAGCGTCGGCGGCCCGCAGGCCGGCCCGGTCGAGACGACCCCCGAGTCCGCCTGGCGCGACGCCTTCGAGTCCGTCTTCCTCGGCGCCCTCCGCCTCGCCCGCACCGCGGCCGCCGCCCTCCCCTCCGGCGGGGTGATCGGCTTCGTGCTCTCCAGCTCGGTCCGCCAGCCGATCCCCGGCCTCGGCATCTCCAACGGTCTGCGCCCCGGTCTGGCGATGGCCGCGAAGAGCCTCGCCGACGAGCTCGGCCCGCGCGGCATCCGGGTGCTCGGCCTGCTCCCGGCCCGGATCGACACGGACCGGGTCCGCGAGCTGGACGCCCTCGCCCCCGACCCGGAGGCCGCCCGCGCCCAGCACAGCGCCAACATCCCGCTGGGCCGCTACGGCACCCCGGAGGAGTTCGGCAAGGTCGCCGCCTTCCTGCTCTCCCCCGCCGCCTCCTACCTGACCGGCCTGATGGTCCCGGTCGACGGCGGCGCCCTCCGCTCCCTCTAGCCCTCCGCCCCTCCGCCCCCACTCCCTCGCCCCCGACCCCCGGACTACTCCAGCTGCCGACGCTCCCGCCGCCGCCCGACCCCGCGCCGCCCAGACCCACGCCGCCCGGACCGCCGCTCCCCGGCGGGAGCCTCCTGCAACACCCGGATCCGCAGGTCGGCCGGCAGCTCCGCCAGCCCCAGACTCCGTACCGCGTCCGTCCGCGGCCCGTCCTCGAAGTGCTCCACCAGCCCGACCGGGTCCCCGCCCGGGGTCAGCCGTACGGCGCCCCGCAGCCGCGGGTGCCCGGGGGCCCGCACCAGCCGGACCCCGGCCCGCTGCACCTCCGGCAGCACCGCCGTACCGTGCTCCAGCGCCTCCTCCAGCGCCCGCGAGTTCACCCGCATCCGCAGCCCCCGCGCCCCTGGCGTCGGCACCGTGATGTGGGCGAGTCCGGTCCGCCGCAGCTGCGCCACCAGCCACCAGGCCGTCCCGAGCACCAGCAGCGACAGCCCCCCGATCACCGTCGGCCACCACCACGAGGAGCCGACCCACCGCACCCGGGAGCGTGCGCTGACCACCGGCTGGTCCGGCGAGGTCAACGGCCACCAGCTCGGCGGATCGACCCCCAGCCGCCGGTACAGGTCGAGCCCGCCCGCCAGCACCAGCACCCCGACTCCCACCAGCACCGCCCCCACCACCGCCAGCAGCACCCGGTTGACGACCGTCCGCTTCACCGCGCCGCCTCCCCGGTCCGCTCCCCCACCCCGTCCGCCGACTCCCCGGCCACGCCCCCACCCGCCGGCCCCCGCCAGGACCGCACGTCCAGCCGCAACGGCCGCGCCAACCCCACCCGCGCCAGCTCCTCCCGCAACTGCCGCTGCACCCCCGCCGGGTCCACCGGCCCGCTCACCGACACCCGCACCCGCCGCCGCCCGACCTTGACCCTCAGGTGCTCGATGCCCGCCAGCCCGGCGGCCCGGTCCGCCAGCAGGTGCCCGACCCCGGCCCGGTCGATCGCCGCCCCCGTCCCGCCGTACGGCCGCAGCACCAGCCACCGCCGCAGCCCGGGTGCGAACGCCAGCCACAGCAGCCCCAGCCCGACCAGGGCCGCCGCACCGGCGCCGACCAGCACCCACAGGTCGTCCAGGTGCCGGGTGGCCAGCTCGTCCGCGATCTGCGCCCGCCACCGCCGGGCCGGCTGCCCGGCCCGGACCGCGACCGCGTCGTACAGCAGCGCCCCGGCCACCACCAGCACCACCGTGGCGACCGGCGCCGCGACGGCCGCCCGCCCCGACCGCAACCGGGGCACCTTCCCCACCGCCTCCGAACCCGACCCCTCCGAACCCGACCCCTCCGGCCCCGACGCCGCCACCGCGTCCCCCTTCACCACGCTCCCCCGGCGACCAACTTCTCGACCACCACGACCACTTCGGACACCTTCGTCCCCGTCAGCCCGTTCACCTGCGCCGCCACCCGGTCCCGCACCCGCCGGGCGAGTCCGGCCAGGTCCGCCGGGAAGGGCAGTTCGACCGCCACCCGGACGGTCACCGTGCTGCCCGGCCGCGCCACCGAGACCTTCGGCGGCTCCCCCTTCACCGACCGCCCGACCCAGGCCTCGGCGACCACCTCCCGCGCCGCCTGCCCGGCGATCCGTTCGTACACCCGGTCGGCGACCCGCAACCGCCCCCGGCGCACCGCACCGGAGGCGGGACCGGGGACGGGACCAGGGACGGGGCCAGGGCCGGGACCAGGCGCCGGTACGGCGGCCCCCATCAGCGCCGCCGGTCGCGACCGCGGAGCAGGTCCCCGAGGTCGCCGAGCTCGATGTCGCCCTCCAGCAGCCGCCCGGCCACGAAGCCGACCAGCCCGAGCGCCGCCACCAGCAGGAACGCCGCGAACCCGCCGAAGTACCCGGCGAAGCCGAGGGCCATGCCCACCACCAGGCCGACGATGGCCAGGTTCATCCGCTACTCCCTCGTCCTCCACCGAACGCCGACACCAACACCCCGGGCGGTCCCGCGGCCGGGCGCTACTTGAGCTTGGGCCGCTGCCCCGACGACGCCACCGGCTCCTCTTCCTCCTCGAACTCCGGTTCGTCCGGGAGGTGGACGTCGTTGACCGCGATGTTGACCTCGACGACCTCCAGGCCGGTCATCCGCTCCACCGCGTCGATGATGTTCTCCCGCACCTGGCGGGCGAGTTCGGGGATCACCACGCCGTACTCGACCACCAGGGCGATGTCGATCGCGGTCTGCTTCTCGCCGACCTCGGCCTTGATCCCGCGCCCGATGCTCGACCTGCCGCCGGGGACCCGGTCCCGCATCGCGCCGAAGGTGCGGGCCAGTCCGGAGCCCAGCGCGTGGATGCCGGAGACCTCCCGGGCGGCCATCCCGGCGATCTTCTCCACCACACCGACCGCCAGCGCCGTGCGGCCGCGCTCGGCGGACGGCCGACCGCCGTCCCCGCCCGCGCCGGGCGCGGGCCGGGCACCGGCGGGCGGGCCGGGGGTGGGCCCGCCACCGGGGTTCTTGTGCAGGGTCGCGGGCGTCGGAGTGTCAGGCATGGGGCGCATCTCCCTCGTAGCGGCTCCAGCTATATCGCAAACCTCCCCAACTCTGGCATTCCGCCACGACCCCCGCCCGCCGAGCACGCCCCGGAACGCCGCAGGCCCGGCCCCGGGGTGCTCCCCCGGGGCCGGGCCTGCGCGCAATGGCGGGTGGGTCAGTCGCCGATCCCGGCGAGTTCCCGCAGCCGGCGGGCCTGGGCCGCCCGTTCGGCCGAACGCTGCTCCTCGTACGACCGTCCGGAGGCCCCCTGGAGCAGGGCCTTGGTCTCGGTCACGGCCCCGCGCGGGGCGGCCAGCAGGGCGGCGGCGAGGTCCCGGGCGGCGGCGTCGAGTTCGGCGCCGGGCACCGACAGGTTGGCCAGCCCGGTCGCGGCGGCCTCCTCGGCGCCGACCCAGCGGCCGGTCGCGCAGATCTCCAGCGCCCGGGCGTAGCCGACGAGGTCGACCAGCGGCTTGGTGCCGGCCAGGTCGGGGACGAGCCCGAGCGAGGTCTCCTTCATGGCGAACTGCACGTCGTCGGCGACCACCCGCAGGTCACAGCCGAGCGCGAGCTGGAAGCCGGCCCCGACGGCGTGGCCCTGGACGACGGCGATGGAGACCAGGTCGGCGCGGCGCCACCAGGTGAAGGCCTCCTGGTAGGCGGCGATGGCGTCGTCCAGCTCCTGGTCGGCGGAGCCGGCCAGCTGCAGGAAGGTGGGCTCGCCGGGGATGCCCTCGGGGGTGAACATCGCCCGGTCCAGTCCGGCGGAGAAGGAGACGCCCTCGGCGCGCAGCAGCACCACCCGCACGCTGCCGGGCAGTTCGCGACCGGCCTGGGCGAGGGCGCGCCAGAGTGCGGGCGACTGGGCGTTGCGCCGCTTGGGCTGACAGAGGGTGACAACGGCGAGCTCGCCGTCGGTCTCCAGCCGGACGCCGTCCCGCTCCCAGCTCGGGGCCTGCGGGTCAGTGGCGGGGGCGGTCATGCGGGAACCTCCGGTGGCTGGGGACGTGGCTACCGGAGAGTAACAAACCTGGGCGCGGACGGGCAGGCCCCCGGCCCGCAGAGATCGGAACGGCCCCCGGCGCCCGGGGGCGGACATGACGATCGGCGGCCGGTCCACTCGACCCGAGGGCGGACGCCCGGCCGTGGTCGGCCGTCGTCTCCTCGGCGGGCGTCAGGCCGCCGCGCCATCCAGCTCAGAGCTGATTGACCGTCAGGAACCGGCCCCGGCAGTCGCCTTGTTCTTGCCCCGCGTGGCACCGCCGCGGCCCCGGAGGATCACTCCGGACTCGCTCAGCATCCGGTGCACGAAGCCGTACGAACGACCGGTCTCCTCCGCGAGAGCGCGAATGCTCGCCCCGGAGTCGTACTTCTTCTTGAGATCGGCCGCGAGCTTCTCACGCGCGGCACCGGTCACCCGGCTGCCCTTTTTCAGAGTCTCGGCCACCCGTGCCTCCTCGTAGCGTTGCTCGGTCAGATTCCCATGATCACCCATCCACCGCGTCCTGGCCACCCATTCGACAAGGTCGATGTCGCAAATGCGTGGTCCTGCGGTGGTGATCCGAGCGCACCAGGGCGCTCACGCAGAGTGCACGCCCCCGGGCGGCTGCCGCCGAATGCCGAGAAATAGCTGATCAGCAGCGTCGGCCCGACCACGTTCGAGTGGCGGGCCGACGGGAAGTGCTTAAACGGAATCCGGGTCTTCTTCATTCCCGGACACGCCGAAAGGACTAGATATTCTGGGCCGAAAAGCGGATCCGGCGTCTACTTCCGGTCAGGCCAGCGAGACCAGATCGGCGTACGACGGGTTCCACAGGTCCTCGACCCCGTCGGGCAGCAGGATGATCCGCTCCGGGTCGAGCGCCTCGACCGCGCCCTCGTCGTGGGTGACCAGCACGACCGCGCCGGAGAACTCGCGCAGCGCGCCCAGGATCTCCTCGCGGCTGGCCGGGTCGAGGTTGTTGGTGGGCTCGTCCAGCAGCAGCACGTTGGCCGAGGAGACCACCAGGGTGGCCAGGGCCAGACGGGTCTTCTCACCGCCGGAGAGCACCCCGGCCGGCTTGTCCACGTCGTCGCCGGAGAACAGGAAGGAGCCGAGGATCTTGCGGATCTGCACCAGGTCGGTGTCCGGCGCGGCCGAGCGCATGTTCTCCAGCACGCTGCGCTCGGGGTCGAGCGTCTCGTGCTCCTGGGCGTAGTAGCCGATCTTGAGGCCGTGGCCCGGGATCACCTCGCCGGTGTCCGGCTGCTCCACCCCGGCCAGCATCCGCAGCAGGGTGGTCTTGCCCGCGCCGTTGAAGCCCAGCACGACGACCCGGGAGCCCCGGTCGATCGCCAGGTCGACGTCGGTGAAGATCTCCAGCGAGCCGTAGGACTTGGACAGGCCGCTGGCGGTCAGCGGGGTCTTGCCGCAGGGCGCCGGGTCCGGGAAGCGCAGCTTGGCGACCTTGTCGCTCACCCGGACCTGGTCCAGGCCGGCGAGCAGCTTGTCGGCGCGGCGGGCCATGTTCTGCGCGGCCACCGTCTTGGTCGCCTTGGCGCGCATCTTGTCGGCCTGGGCGTTCAGGGTCGCGGCCTTCTTCTCCGCGTTGGCCCGCTCGCGCTTGCGGCGCTTCTCGTCGTCCTCGCGCTGCTGCTGGTACTGCCGCCAGCCCATGTTGTAGACGTCGATGGCGGAGCGGTTGGCGTCCAGGTAGAAGACCTTGTTGACGACCGTCTCGACCAGGTCGACGTCGTGCGAGATGACGATGAAGCCGCCCTTGTACGTCTTGAGGAAGTCCCGCAGCCAGACGATCGAGTCCGCGTCCAGGTGGTTGGTGGGCTCGTCGAGCAGCAGCACGTCGGAGTCCGAGAAGAGGATCCGGGCGAGCTCGACGCGGCGGCGCTGACCACCGGAGAGGGTGTGCAGCGGCTGGGCCAGGATGCGGTCCGGCAGGCCCAGCGCCGCGGCGATGGTGGCGGCCTCGGCCTCGGCGGCGTACCCGCCCTTGGTGAGGAACTCGGTCTCCAGGCGCGCGTACTTCTTCATCGCGTTGTCCCGGGTGGCGCCCTGGCCGTTGGCCATCCGGTCCTCGTTCTCGCGCATCTTCTTCAGCACGGTGTCGAGGCCGCGGGCGGAGAGGATGCGGTCCTTGGCGAGGACGTCCAGGTCGCCGGTGCGCGGGTCCTGCGGGAGGTAGCCGACCTCGCCCGAGCGGGTGACGGTACCGGCGGCGGGCAGGCCCTCACCGGCCAGCACCTTGGTGAGCGTGGTCTTGCCGGCGCCGTTGCGCCCGACCAGGCCGATCCGGTCGCCGGCGGCGACCTTGAAGTTCGCGGACTCGATCAGGATCCGGGCACCGGCGCGCAGCTCTAGGGCGTTGGCGGAAATCATGGCTGGGACTGCTCCTGGGACGTGGGCGGGCGGCCGGGTGCGGACCCGGGCGGCGGGAAGGGGGCTTCATCGGCGGTCGGCGCGCCGGGACCGGGCGCCACCACCCGCTATTGCCCGGAGAAGATAGCCATGACGGCCAGTCTACCGGGCCGCGCGAAACGCCCCGGGGGCGTACCGCCCCGGGGTACCCGCCGGCCCGCCCGCGGCTACTGCTGCGGCGTGGCCGCCGGGTCCGCCGGGGTGCTCGGGGCGGGGGCGGCCGGGCTCGCCGAGGGATCGGCGCAGCCGCCCTGGGGGCGGACCGCGGCGAACGGGGCGTCCGGGTTGGCGCAGCCAGTCTCGGGGGCGGCCGCCTTGGTGTCGAAGACCTTGGGCGGCACGATCGGGCCGTCGGTGATCTCCACCCGGCCAGCGTCCAGCGCCTTCACCGTCGCGGCCGGGCCGGTGATCATCGACCAGCCGTTGCTGTCCAGCCGGTAGCCGGTGATGCCGCCGGAGACGGCCACCCCGCTGCTGTTGGTGCAGGTCCGCGGGATGAGCACGGCGTAGTCGGTGTGCACGGTGCGCAGCGGGTCGTAGAGGCAGCCGTTGGAGGGCCGGTCGTTGTAGCGCAGGTCGCCGTCGGCGTCCCGCAGGCCCATGGTCAGGGTCGGCGTCACCACGGCCAGCCAGGGCGAGCCGTCCCGCTGCACGGTGTGCAGCGCGGCCGCGGCCCGCTGCTTGGCGGTGTCCTTGCGCTGGGCGTCGGTGCGCTTGTCGGCGCCCGGCTCGCCGTCGGCGCGCAGGTAGTCGGCCAGGCCGGGTACGGCGCGGTGCCAGCGCACCTCGTGGTCGCCCGGGCGGACGGAGGTGACCAGGCCGTCGTCCCAGACCACGATCGCGTTGTCCCCGGCCATCGCCAGGTAGAGCGCCTCGGCGCCCTCGCGGCGGTACGTCCAGGCCCGCTCGCCGGTCTGCTTGTGGTACGCCTCCAGGCCGGGGCCGACCACCCGCAGGTCCAGGTCGGCCGAGCTGACCGACTGCGAGTTGACCGGGGTCGCCTCCGCGTCCCCCGGCCCCGCCACCCGGTCGCCGAACGGCACCGGCTTGTTCGCGTGCGCCGCAGCACCGGCCGCAAGGACCAGCATCACCGCCAGGGCAGGCAGGATCGAGCGGGGGGTGAGGACACGCGGCGGCTTCCAGGACACGGCCGGAGCGTACCTTTCGGCGGGTGCGCCAGTCAGCCTGGAATCGCCGCCCGGGCCCACCGGCGACCGCACGGCGGACCGTGCGCGCCCGCCCGGTGCGCCCGCCCGCCCACCTGCGCCGTCGGCTCCCCGGCCGGTCGGCGGGGCCCCGCGCGGCGGGCCCCGCAGACCCCGCCGGACCGTTACAGAGCTGATACACGGGGCCGGGCCGGACGGGTGTTGCGGCAGACGGCGTTCGAATATCGCCCACTTTAGGGTGACATTCGGCTTTTCCGTCCTCCGCCGGGCCTACTGTCGGCGAGCGTGGCGCGACGGTCCGTCGGTGTCGTCTCCCGCCCGCCCCGCTCCCGCGACGTCCGGAGGAGAGACCATGCGCATGGGCCGCCTGACGCTGGCCGCCGCCGCTCTGCTGCTGATGGCCACGGCCAGTGTCCCGGCCGGGACACCGCTCAGCCGGACCGAACGGCACAGCCTCTCCTCGGACGCCTTCGAGCCGCGCGGCGCGGCCCCCCGCCCGCCGGTCCAGCGGCCCCGGCACGAGCCGCCGTTCGGCGCCTTCGTCGGCTCCTGGGACGACTACATCCCGCAGATCGGCAAGTACGCCCAGTGGCTGGGCAACGCGAACATGCAGGTCGGCCACACCTACCTGGCGGGCAACAGCTGGGCGGACATCGAGGGCGAGCCGGTGGTGCTCAGCCTGTGGTCGCAGTGGCGGCTGGCCGACCCGTCCCGGCTGCTGGTGCTCGGCGTGCCGATGCTGGTGCCCAACGAGGCGAACGTGCCGGACGGCGAGGTCGCCAGGCTGCTGGGCCAGGGCGCCCGCGGGGACTTCGACAGCCACTTCCTGCGGCTCGCCCGCCGGCTGGTGGCGCTCGGCGGCGCGGACACCGTGCTCACCCTCGGCTGGGAGATGAACGGCGTCACCTACACCCACCGCTGCAAGCCCGACCCGGCCGCCTGGAAGGCCTACTGGCGCCGGATCGTCGGGGTGATGCGCTCGGTGCCCGGGCAGCGCTTCCGCTTCGACTTCACCCCCAACCGGGGCCTGGACGCCATCCCGTGGACCAAGTGCTACCCCGGCGACGACGTGGTCGACATCGTCGGCACGGACAGCTACGACCAGCCGGCCGGGAGCACCTTCGACGACTACGTGCGCGAGCCGTACGGCCTCCAGGACCAGGTGGAGTTCGCGGCCAAGCACGGCAAGCCGGTCTCGTACCCGGAGTGGGGGCTGTTCCGCAACGGCGACAACCCCGAGTTCGTCCGGCGGATGGTCGACTGGATGCGCACCCACGACACCGCCTACCAGACCGTCACCGACTACTGCCCGCACGGCTTCTTCCAGTGCCGCAGCAATCCGCGCTCGACGGCGGCGTTCAAGCAGCTGATGGCGGGTTCGCAAGGGGCGCCGCCGGTCGTGCCGACGGCGCCCCCCGCTCCGATCGTGCCGGTCGTCCCGAGGCCGCCCGGCGCGCCCACCCCGTCGGGGACCGCCACGCCGGACGCCACCGCACCGGCCACTGCACCGGCCACCGCGCCCGCCGCCACGGCGAGCCCGTCGGCCGGGGCCTCGCCGAGCCCGTCCCCGGCCCGGACGCCGTCCCGGCGCTGAGCGGCGGTCAGGCCCGGCGGCGGGCCAGCAGCGCCTCCTTGAGCCGAGGGAAGCGGGTGCGCAGCTGGTGCGCCGCCGCCTGCCGGGCCAGCACCGCAGCGGACCGGGCGACGGCCGCCGGGGCCGCTCCGGCCGGGCCCAGCAGCAGCCGCCGGTTGGGCATCCGGTCCGGCCGCCAGCGCTGCTTGTACGGTTCCTGGCCGCGCAGCAGGCCGAGCACCGGGATGCCCGCGCCGACCGTCTCGTCCAGGGCCGCGCTGAACAGCAGCCCGGCGATGTCCAGCCGCTCGCGCAACGCCGGGTGGGCGCCGTACATGTACAGCCCGCCGAAGGACGGGCAGAGCAGCAGCAGGTTGACCGCGACCAGCTCGCCGTCCAGGTGGAACTGGTGGACGGCCGCCCGGCCGGTGGCGACCAGGCCGGTGGTGGACTCGGTCAGGTGCCGGGCGAAGCGCTCGGTGCGGTGCTCGGCGGTGACGCCGCGCTGCTGCCACTGGAGGAAGTGCAGCCGCAGCAGCCCCTCCAGCGCGGCCGGGACCTCCTCGACCGGCGTGGACCGGACCTGCACCCCGGCCTCGGCGATCTTGCGCAGCTTCACCCGGCTGCGCTGGGCCGTCTTGCCGGGCACCCGCTTGAGCAGCCGCTCCATCGGGACGGCCGGCAGGTACTGGCAGAGCGAGTCCTGGTGGCTGCGGCGGGTGCCGCGCCAGTGCTCGTAGACCCGCTGCACCGCGGCCTCGGGGTGCACCTCGCGCAGCTCCAGCCAGTGCCAGGGGCGGGTGAGCGGAAGGGCGGCGGCGAACTCGGCGGCGGCCCGGTCGGCGCAGTCGTCGTCCAGCAGGACGTCGCCGTAGTCGACCAGCCCGGCGCCGAGGCCGGTGAGGCCGCCGAACGGGCCGCCGCGGCGCAGGAAGGCACCGGCGCCGACCAGTCGGCCGTCCCGCCGGACCAGCACCACCAGCAGCGCGCCGGGGCGGCCGTAGTGGCGCCACCAGGAGCGCTGCCAGGCGGCGGCCTGGAAGAAGGTGGCGGTGCGGCAGCGGGCCGCCAGGTCGTCCCACTCCTCGGCGACGGTGTCCAGCGCGTCGTCCTCGCGGTGCAGCTCGGTGGTCCAGACGGGCGCGGCGGACTGGGCCGGGAGACCGGCGGCGCGGGTCTCGGTGCTCATCGTCCGCTCCGGGCCGCGGCCTTCTCCTTGGCCGGACGCTCGGGCGCGGCGGCGGGCTCGGGCTCGGGCTTCGCCCCGTCCTTCGTACCGGCCTTCGGCTCGCCCGCCGGCTCCGGCGTCGGCCCGGTCCTCGGGCGGGCCTTGCCGGCCGGCTCCTCGGCCCGCGGGCGGGGCGCGGCGGGGGCCGGGTCCGGGGCGGGGGCCGGGGCGGGGGCCTCGGGAGTCCCGGTCGGCTCGGCGGTCCCGGTCGGCGCGGGAGCCGTCGGGGCCTCCGCGGCCCCGGGGCCGTCCGGGCCGCCGCGCCGGCGGGTCATCAGCACCAGCGACCCGAGCAGCAGCCCGGCCGCGGCGCCGACCGCGACGTCCAGCTTGCCGGAGGGCGTGGTCGGCTTGTCCGGCTCGGCGGCCGGGGCCAGCGTGACCAGCCGGACGTTGGTGTCCCTGCTGCTGGTGTTGGCGAAGGCGACCAGCGAGCGGGCCACCGCATCGGCGGTCCGGGCGGCCTCCTGGGCCTTCCTCCCGGTGCCGGTGATCTCGATCATCGGGGCGTCCGGGGAGGTCGTCCCGGAGACCAGGGACTCCAGCTCGGACCGGGTGTGGCCGGTCTCGGCGGCCGCGACCGTGAGCACCTGCGGCTGGCCCGCGAGCCGGCCGTACGCCTGGGCGAAGTTGGTGGCGGTCGACGCCTCCCCCGGGTTCTGCGGCACCACGAGGACGTAGGCGCTGGCGGCGTACGAGGGGGGCGAGACGACGGCGTACCCGGCGCCGGCCGCGGCGCCGAGCGGCACCGCGAGCGCCACCGGCCACCAGCGGCGGACCAGGTGGCGGGCGCTTCGGCGCGGTGTGGTCATGGGTGTGGCTCCTTGGGTCTGGTACGGCGGTCCGGCGGCGGGCGGCTCAGGCGCGGGCCAGCCGGTCGTAGAGGGCGCCCAGGTCGGCGGCGACCCGGGCGATGTCGTAGTGGCCGACGGCCGGGGGGTGCGGCAGCGGGTCGGCGATGTGGCCGCTCAGCTGCCGCAGGTCGCGCAGGGCGGCGGCGTACGCGGCGGGCTCGGAGGGGATCCGGCGGGCCTGCGGGGCGGCGCTGGGCGGCAGTTCGTCCAGCGCCGGGCAGGCGCTGTGCCGCACCGGGAGCCCGGCCGCGAGGCCCTCCAGTACGCCCAGGCCGAAGGTCTCCGCGGTGGAGGGGGCCGCCAGCACGTCCATCGCGGCCAGCAGGTCGGGCACGTCGTCCCGCTCGCCGGTGAGCACCAGCCGCTCCCGGACGCCGAGTTCGGCCGCCCGGCGCTCCAGCCCGGCCCGCTCGGGGCCCTCGCCGACCAGCAGCAGCCTGGTCCCCGGGTCGAGTTCGGCGAGCGCCGCCAGCAGCACCTCGAAGCGCTTGCCCGGCACCAGCCGGCCGACCCCGCCGACCACCCAACCGCCCTCCGGCAGGCCGAGTTCGGCCCGGATCCGGCGGCGGGCGGCGGCCCGCTCGGCGGGCGGCCGGCGGTAGCCGGCGGTGTCGATGCCGTTGGGGATCAGCTCGATCCGGGCCGGCGGGACGCCCCAGGAGCGCAGGGTCTGGGCGACCTGCCGGGACACCGCCACGGTGGTGCTGCCGAGCCGTTCGGCGGCCAGGTAGAGGCCCTTGACGCCCCGGGTGACCGGGCGGCCCTCGATCACCCCAGCGTGCAGCGAGTGCTCGGTGGACACCACCGCCCGCACCCCGGCGAGCCGCGCGGCCAGCCGGCCGTACAGCTGGGCGCGGTAGAGGTGGGTGTGCACCAGGTCGTAGCGGCCGGCCCGGACCACCCGCACCAGCCGGGGCAGCGCCCCGAGGTCCCGGTTGCCGCGCATGCCGAGGTGGTGGACGGTCACGCCGTCGGCGCGCAGCGCGTCCGCGACCGTGCCCGGGTTGGTCAGCGCGAGCACCTCGCAGCGCTGGTGCGGCGGCAGGTGCCGCAGCAGCAGGTGCAGTTGGCGCTCGGCACCGCCGGAGGCGAGCCCGGTGACGATGTGCAGCACCTTCACGGCCGACGCTCCCGCCGCCCGCGCTTGAGCGAGGTGACGGCGTCGCGCAGCCGGTGCCGGGCCTTCTTGGCGCGCAGCCGCCAGGCGCCGTCCCGGTCGCCGACGTAGCAGCGGGGCAGCGCGAAGCGGCCGGTGAGCGGGGAGTGGGCGATCGCGCAGGCGTAGTCGTAGCCGGCCTCGCGCACCGCCTCGGCGGCGGGCCGGTCGACGGCACCGTACGGGTAGCAGAAGCCGGTGACCGGACCGCCGACGACCTCCTCCAGCAGGCGCCGGCTCTCCCGGGTCTGCACCCCGAGGACCTCGGCGGGCAGCCCGGGCAGCGCCTGGTGGCCGAGGCCGTGCGAGCCGATCTCCCAGCCAGCGGAGGCGAGTTCGGTGACCTCCTGGACGGTGAGCAGCTTCTTGCGCGGACCCTCGGTGTCCCAGCCGTTGTCCTGGCCGAGCAGGTCGGCGACCACGTACGCGGTGGCGGTGAAGCCGTACGCCTGGAGGATCGGGACGGCGTACCGGGCGAAGTCCGCGTAGCCGTCGTCGAAGGTCAGGCCGACCAGCTTGTCGTCCTGCCCCTGGGCGCGGGCCCGCATCAGCTCGCGGACCGAGACGCCGCGCCGGCCGCGCCGGTGCAGCCAGGCGATCTGCTCGGCGAACCGCTCGGGGCTGACGGTGAGTTGGTACGGGTCCTCCTCCTCGACCGCCACCGAGTGGTACATCAGGATCCACGGCGAGGAGGAGCCGGGCAGGGCGGGTCCGCCGGCCTGGCGGCGGCTTCTGGGCAGTCGCGCCCGGTCGGGCGGGGCGTCGGTGACACCCGCCAGGGCCGGACGGACGGATCCCCGCTCATCGTCCATGGGGAGACTTCCCTTCGTCGGGGACGGTCGGCAGGTTCAGGGCCCGCCGGTCGGGCCCGAGCCCCACGGCCCGGGCGGCGGCCAGCACCGGACCGCGCACCTCGCGGGCCCGGAGCCCGGTGCCGAGGGCGGCGAAGGCCAGCACCACGGTCAGGCCACCGGAGAGGGTCGAGAGCAGCGGGTCGGCCGACAGGCTCGCGGCGGCGGCGCCCGCGACGGCGCCCCCGGCGGCGGCCAGCACCAGCCGGCCGTGGTCGCCGAGCACCCGGCGCAGCCGCAGCGGGATGCCGCGCAGCACCAGCCCGCGCAGCAGCAGCGCGGCGGTGGCGGTGATCCCGCTCGCGTTGCCGGCGGCCAGGCCGAGCGCCCCGAACCGGGGCGTGGCGAGCAGGCCGACGGTGACGGTCACCGCGAGGCCGAGCAGCATCGCGGCGACCGGGTACCAGTCCAGCAGCCGGCGCCCGCCGTCCTCGCGGCGCGGGTCGTCGGCCCGGCGGACCACCGGGCGGAGCGAGAAGTACGGGCGGATCATCACGCCGATCAGCGCCTGGGCGGGCAGGCCGAAGCTGTACACCCGGATGACGGCGGCGGTGGCGGCGGTGTCCCCCGGGCCGAAGGCGCCGCGCTCGAACAGCAGCGAGACCGCCGAGGGGGCACAGGCCATCAGGAAGGCGGTGCCGAGCAGCACGACCGCGGCGGCCTGCCCGAGGTCCTTCTCGACCCGGTCGCGGGCCGCGGTGAGGTCCCCCGCCGCGAGTGCCCGGGCGACCAGCGGGAAGGTGACGGTGCAGATCAGGATGCCCGCCGTCATGGCGAGTTGGGAGACCTTGGCGGCGTAGTTGAGGTGCGAGATGGTGCCGGGCGGCAGCGCCGAGCCGAGGTAGCGCTCGACGAAGACCTGGGACTGCCGGGTCAGCGTGAAGGCGGCCACCGGCAGCAGGGCCAGCGGCATCAGCACCAGCGCGTTGCGGCTGCGCCGGGTGCGGCCGGCCGCGGCCGGCCCGGTCCGCAGGTGCCGCAGGAACGGGCCGACCAGCAGGACGGCCATCAGCAGGCTGCCGAGCGCCACGCCGAGGGCGGCGGAGCGGACCCCGAGGACGCCGTGGAAGCCGAACAGCAGGGCCAGGATGCCGAGGTTGTAGGCGACGTAGATGCCCGCGGGGGCGGTGAAGCTGTGGTGGGCGCGCAGCGCGGCGGCCAGGTAGCCGGCCACGCCGAAGGGCAGCACGGTGATCGCGGTGATCCGGGTGCAGGCGACGGCCAGGCCCGGGTCGGGCAGGCCGGGGGCGAGCAGCTCCACCAGCTGGGGGGCGCCGAGGGCGGCGGCCAGGGCGAGCCCGCTGAGGGCCAGCAGCAGCCAGGGCAGGGTGGCGCGGACCAGCTGGCGGACCGGGTCGGGGGCGTCCGGGTCCTCCTCGCGCAGCACCAGGGCGAGGGCGAAGGCGGGCACCATCAGGAAGGACATGGCGTCCTCGATCAGCAGCGGTGCGGCCGTCTCGGGCACGGTCCAGGCGACCAGGAAGGCGTCGGTGCCCTGGCTCGCGCCGAAGTAGCGGGCCAGCAGGAGGTCGCGCAGCAGGCCGAGGCCCGAGCCGGCGGCGCTGAGCACGGCGGTGACGCCGAAGGCCTTGACGAGGAAGCCGCCCCGGGGCGGCCGCTCCGGCCCGGCCGCGGGCGGCTCGGCGGCGGCGGGCGGCCCGGCGGGAGCGCTGCGCGGGGCCGGGAGGGCGGGGGCGAGCGCGGGCTGGTCGGTGGTCACCGGGGCATCGCCCGCTCCTGGACGGCGGCGCGGGCCGCGAGGCCGAGGACGACGGAGGTCAGCACGGTGGTGGTGCCGCCGATGTCGGCGTACAGGAAGTCGACCAGCACCCAGGTGAGCAGCGCGAGCGCGGCGAGCGAGGTCGTGTGGCGGCGCCGCAGGCAGCCGAGCAGCAGGCCGAGGAAGAGCGCGGCGTAGGCGGTGATGCCGATCAGGCCCTGTTCGCTGAGCACCAGGAAGTACATGTTGTGCGGGGAGAGCAGCGGTTCGCGCTGGAAGCCGATGGTGGAGTCGGCCGCGTCGCTGCCGGAGGAGAGCCGCAGCGGGGCGTGGCTGTCGCGCAGCCTGGGGAAGGCCTTCGGCCCGGCGCCGTGGACGGGGTGGTCCTGCCAGATCCGCCCGGCGGTGGCCCACAGGTCGTAGCGGTCGGAGACGGACTGGTCGGGTGCGGCGGAGACGGAGCCGATCGAACTGAGCCGCTCGGTGACGCCGGAGGCCCCGAGCCCGAGGCCGCCGATCAGGACGACCGCGGCGGCCAGGCCCAGCACGGCGCTGCGCACCAGCAGCCGGGCGTCGGCGCGCAGCAGCAGCACGGTGACGGCCGCGCCGGTGGCGATCCAGCTGCCACGGCTGAACGAGACGGCGAGCGGGAAGGCCAGGAAGGCGGCGGCGGCGAACATCACCCGGCGCAGCCGTACGTCGCCGCCGGGTGCGCGCTCGCCGAGGGCGAGGGCGAGGGCGGCGAGCAGGCCGTAGCTGACCACGGTGGACATCGCCATGATGTCCAGCGCGCCGAAGGTGCCGACGGCCCGGATCGGCTGGCCGGTGTAGGAGGCGCCGGTGCGGGTGAGGTACTGGTTCGCCCCGACCACGCCCTGGATCAGCGCGGCCAGCACGAAGGAGCCGAGGACGAGCCGCTGGTCGGTGCGGTCGCGCAGCGAGCAGAGCACGGCGGCCGGCACCAGGACGAACACCTGGGTGAGCCGGACGAAGCCGGTGAGGCTGGTGGCCGGGTCGATCGAGCCGAGGGTGGCGACGGCGGCGGCGACCACGATGCCGCCGAACAGCGCGCAGGTGGTGCGGCTGATCGCGGGCAGGCGCCCGCGCAGCAGGTTGAGCGCGGTGAGGGCGACCAGGGCGAGCGAGGCGACGTCGGCGGCGGTGACGTGGACGGCCGCGGTGACGTCCTTCTCCCCCGCGGGCACGCACACCAGCAGGACGGTGGCCGCGGCGAGCAGGCTGGACCGGTCCGCGAGGGCCGGCAGGGCCCGCCGTAAGACGGGCCGGGGAAGGGCCGGGAAGGTCAGGGCCACGCGGGGTCAGCTCCCGTCCGGGTGGAGCATCAGGGCCGCCGTGCGGCACAGGATCTTGACGTCCTGCCAGAGGCTCCAGCTCTCGATGTAGCGGTTGTCGAAGCGGGCCCGCTCCTCGATCGAGGTGTCCCCGCGCAGGCCGTTGACCTGGGCGAGGCCGGTGAGGCCGACCGGGACGCGGTGCCGGTCGCCGTACTCGGGGTAGGCCTGGCTGAACCGCATGACGAAGTAGGGGCGTTCGGGGCGCGGGCCGACCAGGCTCATGTCGCCGCGCAGGATGTTCCAGAGCTGCGGCAGCTCGTCCAGCGAGCTCTTGCGCAGCAGGCGGCCGACGGCGCCCATCCGGTGGTCCTGGGAGATGTTCCAGCGGGTCGCCGACTCGTGCTCGTTGCTGGGGCGCAGGGTGCGGAACTTGAGGACGGTGAAGACTCGGCCGTCCAGGCCGGTGCGCTGCTGGCGGAAGAGCACGCCGGGGCCGGTGTCGAAGCGGACGGCGAGGGCGCACAGGGCCAGGACGGGGGCGAGCAGCAGCAGGCCGAACCCGGCGGCGGTGACGTCCAGGGCGCGCTTGGCGGCCCAGCCGGGGCGGCGCATGGCCGGGCTGCCGAGGCGCAGACAGGGGAAGCCCCAGAGGTGGTCGCCGCCGGCGATCGGGGCGGTGGGCAGCGAGCCGTGCTCGCGCAGCGCGGGCACCAGCCAGACCTGGCAGCCGAGCCGGACGGCGTCGCGCAGGGCGGCGGCGGTCTCGGCCTCGTCGGCCGCGCCGGCGGTGGCGATCACGTGGTGGATCCGGTGCCGGCGGACCTCGCGCTCCAGCACCTCGCGGCCGCCGAGCACGGGCGGGTCGGTGTCGTCGGCCAGCAGCGGCGGGTCGGCGTCCAGGAAGCCGACCGGGCGCATGCCGTACTCGCCGTGCTGGCTGAGCGCGGCGGCGACCTTGCGGCCGAGCCGGCCGGCGCCGAGCACCAGGACGGGGGCGGGGCGGCCGCGGCGGATCCGCCGGACCAGGTGGTAGAGGACGGCGCGGCCGAGGGCCGCGATCAGCAGTTGGGCGCCGAGCAGGACGGTGAGCCGGGCCGGGGTGGCCGGGCCGCAGTCGGGCCAGCGCCCGTCCAGGCAGCCGGCCAGGGTGACGGCGAAGGCGGTGGCGACCACGGCGCGGACGGCCAGGGCGGGGAGTTCGTCCAGGACCGACAGGGTGAGCCGGGTGCGGTAGAGGCCGCCGGCCAGGTTGAGCAGCAGGAGCAGGGGCAGGACGGCGGCGGCGCCGAGCAGCGGGGCGAGCGGGGCGGTCGGGTCGATCGCGCGGTTGGCGATGCCGGTGCCGGTGCAGAGTGCGATCGCGTCGACCTGGACCAGCGCGAGCGGCAGGGCGAGCCGGGAGCGGCAGGCCCGGCGGTGCCGGCGGGGCGACGCCACCGCCCGGGTGTACGCCGTACGGGTCGGCCGGTCGAGCAGCCCGGTGCCGCGCAGCCGCGGTCCGGACAGGGGCCCTCCGGATCGCGGCACGCTGTCGTGGTCAATGGTCATCAGCGCACGAACTCCCCTGCTGTGTGCCCGGGGTGGCGGTGCCCCGGCACCGATCGGCACGGGGCGGCCGTCCCGGCCCGGTGGGCGCGGTCCTGACAGCACCTGCCATCGCTGGCGGCTTTCGGTTCTCCGGCGAGGGGGCCGATCGCGGAAGGGCTGGTCACCACGGACGCGGCTGCGAAGGGCCCGGACAGGAATTCCCGGGGTGAAATCGAAACGAAGCAGGCAAAATCCGACAATACCGAACCAAGGCATGTGCGCCGGAAGTTGACTTGCCGTTTCATTCCAGCCGCCCATTAATAGGTATTTCGGATTTAACGCCTCTTCCATTTCCGGTTGAGGGTGCGAATGCGCCGGCGCCGGAACGGCGGGGATTCACGGCATGTGAAACGATCAGATCCGCTCTGGGACACGGGTCCTGCGCCGTCCGGCCGCCGGTCCGGCCCCCAGCAGGTGGCGGTACAGGACGTCCACCTGTTCGACCACCGTGCGGACGTCGTGCCGGGCCGTCACGTGCTCGCGCAGCCGGGCACCGCGTCGCTCGCACTCGATCGGGTCGGACAGCGCTTCGGCCATCCGGGTGGCGAGCGCGTCCGCGTCCTCGGGCGGCAGCACCGACTGCGTGCGCTCCGCCGGCGGCAGGCACTCCCGGGCCCCCGGCACGTCCGTCAGCAGCACCGGCCGGGCCGCCGCCATCGCCTCCAGCGGCGCCAGCGCCATCCCCTCCCAGCGCGAGGGCAGCACCACCAGGTCGGCCGCCGCCAGCCACGGGCGCGGATCCGGTACGTCCCCGACCAGCCGGACCCGGCACGGCTCGGCCGACTCCCGGACCGTCTCCGCCAGCCGCTGCTCGTCCGGCCCGCCGCCGACCAGCGCCAGCCGGGCCTGCGGCACCCGGCGCAGCACCTCCGGCCAGGCGGCCAGCAGCACGTCCTGGCCCTTCTGCCGGCACAGCCGCCCGACGCAGACCGCGAGCGGGGCGTCCAGGTCCAGCCCGAGCGCGATCCGGGCGGCCCGGCGGTCGGCCGGCGCGTAGTGGCGGACGTCGACGCCGTTGGGCACCACCGCCCAGTCGGCGTGCACCCCCGCGGCCACGCCGTCGGCCCGCTCCTGGACGCTGACGCACAGCAGCCGGTGCGCCCAGCGGCTCGCGAAGCGCTCCCAGCGCAGGGTCGCGGCGGCCATCGCGCCGTCCACGGCGGCGAAGGACCAGGCGTGCGGCTGGAAGACGGTCGGCACCGCGCCGCGCACGGCCAGCCGGCCGGCCAGCCCGGCCTTGGCACTGTGCAGGTGGACCACGTCCGGTCCGGCGGCCCGGACGATCCGGCGCAGCCGCCAGGCCTCGGCGGCGGTGCCCGGGCCGGGCGAGCGGTCCGCGGGCCAGTCCTGGACCAGCGCGCCGACCGCGGCGGCCTCCTCGGCCAGCCGCCCGCCGCGCGGGCAGGCGACCAGCACCCGGTGCCCGGCCTCGCGCTGCCCCCGGACCAGATCGACGACGACGCGGGCGACTCCGCCGTCCACCGGCTGTGAAATGTGAAGGATCGTCATATGCACGGCGGCGAGCCTAGGATGGCTCCCCCGTGCGGGGCGGCCCCCGTCACCCGCAGGTGGTGGGCCGTCCACCCGTACGGCTTTCGGCTCGTACGGGCGGACGAGCCGCTCGAAACTCCGGGCGATTCCCCCGGGTCGGGCGGGAACCCCGGGTCAGCGCACCTCGGCGGCCAGGTTGGCCAGCACCTGGTCGTGGATCCGGTTCAGGCCCTTGGGGGCGAAGGTGCGCTCGAAGAAGCCGCCGATGCCGGTGGCGCCCTGCCAGGTGGCGGTGACGGTGACCTTGGTGCGGCCCTCGCCGGCGGCCGCGACGGTCCAGGTGATCACCATGCTGGAGTTGGCGTCCTTCTCCACCAGCTGGTCCGGCTGCGGCGACGAGACGGTGAACAGGCAGTCGCGCACCCGCTTCTCGGTGGCCTGCAGCTTCCAGTGCACCTGGGTGCCGGCGCCGGTACCGCCGACCCGGACCTCGTACTCGCTGTACTGCGCGGGCAGCAGCTTCGCACGGGTCACCTGGTAGTCGGCCAGCGCCTCGTACACCCGCTCGGGCGCGGCGTCGTAGATCCGCTCGGTGGTGGCCTGCACCTGTCCCATGCCTTGCTCTCCTCGTGTGGTGGGTACCGCTCTGCGTACCGGTCTCAGCGGCAAGCCAATCACGTGGCACGGCGGGATAGGGTGGCGGGTGTGCTCGATCTGGTGACTGCGCTGCGCTACGTGGACCCGCTGCGGGCCGGGGGCTCGGTGCCGGGCGTCGTGGAGACCGACGACCTGGGAACGTACGTGGTCAAGTTCACCGGCGCCGCCCAGGGCCGCAAGGCACTGGTGGCCGAGGTGATCGTCGGCGAGCTGGCCCGGCGGCTCGGACTGCGGGTGCCGGAGCTGCGGCTGGTGGACTTCGATCCGGCGGTGGCCGCCGACGAACCGGACACCGAGATCCAGGACCTGCTCAAGGCCAGCGCCGGGCTCAACCTCGGGATGGACCTGCTGCCCGGGGCCGCCGACTACCGGCCCGGGGCGATCCCGGTGGACTCCACAGAGGCGGGGCGGGTGGTCTGGCTGGACGCGCTCACCGGCAACGTCGACCGCACCGTGCACAACCCCAACCTGATGGTCTGGCACCAGCGGCTCTGGCTGATCGACAACGGCGCCGCACTGATCTTCCACCACCGCTGGGCCACCGCCGGGGCGTCCGTCGGCAAGCGGTACGACCTCAGCGCGCACGCGCTGGGCGCCTGCGCCCCGGACGTCCGGCTGGCCGACGAGGACCTCGGGCCGCTGGTCACCGTCGACCTGCTGGAGCAGGTGGTGGCACTGGTCCCGGACGAGTGGCTGGCCGACGAGCCCGGCTTCGACTCGGTGGACGCCGTCCGGCACGCGTACGTCACCCACCTGGCCGCCCGGGCGGTGCTCTCCCCGCAGTGGCTGCCGGAGGGCTTCGCCACGCCCGCGCAGCTGCGCGAGGCGGAGCAGCGCCGCGCGGCCCGCACCCGGGCCGGGCGGCCGGCCTGGCTGCAGGAGGTGCCGGACCTGCACGGCAAGCCGTCGGTGGAGACGGTCTGGGAGCACCACGTCGAGGCCGGGGAGTAGCCCGGCCGGAACGCCTGGTGCGCGTGGGGCCGGAACGCCGGGTGCGCGCGGGGCCGGAACGCCGCTGGGGGGCGGGGCCCGTGGCCCCGCCCCCCAGCTCGGCGTTCGGTGGTCAGCGCTCGGTGTTCAGCGCCGGGTGGTCAGCGCGTCAGCGCCACCACTGGACCGCCTTCTCGGCGTTGATGATGCCCGCGCCGTAGAAGCCGTTGTCGTCCGCGCCGCCCTCGCAGGTGGCCTTGAACTGGCCCGTGTTGCCCGGGTTGTAGACACCGGTCGGGCAGGCGTGGGACTCGGCCTGGTTGGTCAGCAGCTCGGTGAGCTCGTCCGGGCTGGCCCACGGGAAGGTGCTGGCGAGCAGCGCGACCACGCCGGTGACGTGCGGGGTGGCCATCGAGGTGCCCTGCATGTACCCGTACTTGTTGCCCGGGATGGTCGACAGGATGCGACCGTTCTTGTCCGGGGTGTCCGGGATCTGGTAGCGGGCGTCACCACCCGGCGCGGCGACGGTGACGACGCCCTTGCCGTAGCTGGAGTAGTACGACTTGTCGCCGTTGACGCCGACCGCGGAGACCGCGATCACGCCGGGCAGCTCGGTCGGCAGCGACAGGCAGTCGTTGGTGACCGGGCGGGTGCCGGGCTTGGTGTCGTCCGGGCTGGAGACGTCGGTGGTCTTGTGCGCCAGGTCGATGTTCTCGTTACCGGCGGCGGCGACGTTCAGGACGCCCTTGCGCTGCGAGAAGGCGACGGCCTTGCGGACGGCGTCCGAGATCGCGGCCTGGTCCTTGTCGTTCGGGCAGTTGAACATCCACGGGTCGACGTAGTAGCTGTTGTTCGTCACCTTGAAGCCGTGCTCGCCGGCCCAGACGAAGCCGCAGACCGCGTTCTCCGGGTAGATGAAGCCACCGTCGTCGACGACCTTGACCGCGGCCAGCTTGACGTTCGGGGCGATGCCGACGATGCCCTTGCCGTTCTTGGCGGCGGCGATCGTGCCGGCGACGTGGGTGCCGTGGTCGCTGGTGGTCGGCTGCCACGCCTTCCAGTCGGTGTTCGTCCTGCCGTCGATGCAGGAGACCGACTGCGAGGCGTCCACGTTGGCGGCCAGGTCCTCGTGGGTGGCGTCGATGCCGGAGTCCAGCACGCCGACGGTGACGTTGCGGCTGCCCAGCGAGATCTTGTGCGCCTTGTCGACGCCGATCTGGCGCATGTCCCACTGGTTGGGCTCGTACGGCTCCTGGCCGTTCGCGGCGGCGGCGGCACCGGTCGGCTCGGCGGCGACCTCGGCCTTGGTCTGGTCGGCGGCGAGGATGCCCTTGGTGCGGCTGGCGCCGACCGAGTCGACGCCCTTGGCCAGACGCAGCTTCTCCGCGAACTTGGTGTCGTTGGAGCGGGCGACGATGACGCCGACCTGGTCGTACGACTGGACCACCGTGCCGCCGAGGGCGGTGACGGCCTTCTCCACCTTCTGCACCTGGCCGTGGTTGGCCTTGGTGTTGACGACGTAGCTGAGCAGCGGACCGGTCGTCGAGTCGCCGGTGGGCGCCGCGACGGCGGTGCCGGCCGGGAGCGCGAGAGCTCCGGCGGTCGCGAGCACCAGGCCCACAGCCGCGTAGCGGGTCCGGCTGATCCGAGGAACTCTCATTGGGGTTGGCCCTCCCGAGTCGTCATCCGGCAGCTGCGGTGTGGCAGGTGCGCTGGGATGACCGGGACGTTAATGAATATTCGCTGATAAGCGCAAGAGGTAGTCATCTAATCGTCACATCTAGACCAACAACGGAGGTTCGCGCTCCACCGGTCAACAGGCGGAACAGGGTTCAAGATTGTTAAAAAGTGATGGTTCGTCGACGACTGGGCCGGTTTGGCATGTGCGCGAAAACACAGCCGGGCGCTCAGCCGAGCGCGTACAGGCGGCGCGCGTTGTCGGCCGCGACCAGTCGGGCCACACGCTGCGCGTCCGCGGCCGAACAGGCGCCGTCCGCCCGCCAGTCGGCGAGGAGCATGCCCAGTCCGTGCCGGAACTGTGCGGCGCCCACCGAGAACAGTTCGGGAAGTCCGTAGGCGTCGGTGGAGAACAACAGTTTTCCGAACGGCACCAGTTCCGACATCTCGCCGAGCACCGCCGCCACCCGCGGCCCGGTGTAGGAGGCAGTCAGCCCCAGATCGGCGTACACCGTCGGAAAGGCCTGGGCCAGCCAGCCGGCCTGCCGGTGGTACGGATAGCCGTGCAGCAGCACCAGCGGGACGCCGCTGGGCTCGGCGGCGCGGACGAAGTCGGTCAGCAGGGACGGGTCGGCGTGGTGCAGGGTGAGGTCGGGATCGCCGAAACCGGTGTGGAGCTGGAGGGGCAGGCGCAGCTCGGCGCAGACGTCCACGGCCGTCCAGAGCAGGTGGTGCAGCAGGACCGGATCGGTCAGCCGCCCGCCCCCGGCGCGCAGCCGGGCGCCGGCGGCGGCCACCACGGCCGGGCGGGCGGGCCGCTCGGCGGGGACGGCCAGGCCGTGCCGGTAGGCGACCACCGACTTGACCGCGACGGCACCGGCGGCGGCCCGCGCCAGGGCCTCGCCGACGGCCCGCGGCCAGTCCGCCGCGCCGCCCGGCACCCGCTCGGCCACCGACTCCAGCCGGACCACCTCGCGCACCACCGCCCCGGTGGCCTCGGCGAGTTCGGGCAGCGGCAGCAGCGCGCGGCCCGCGGCGGCGGTCAGCCCGGTGTCCACCAGGCAGGTGTCCAGTCCGGCGGCCGCGAGCAGCCGGCGGGTGGCCTCCGCCGCGCCCAACTCGCGCCGCCGGGCCAGGTAGTCGGCGGCCGGGGCGTGCGCCGGCAGGCCGAGCACGGGCGGGCACCACCGCCGGACGGCGAGGCCGATCGCGCTGTCGAAGGGCGAGCAGCCGGGCGCGGGCGGTCGGTCGGACTCGGTGAGCAGTCCGGCCAGGGCGTCGTCGGCGAGCTCGGCCGCCACCACGCTGTGGCAGTGGTGGTCGACCAGGGCCCCGATCTCCAGGCCCCCGACGTCCAGGGCCCCGACGTCCAGGGCCCCGACCCCCGGCGCCCCGACCTCCAGGGCCCCGAGCCGCCCTTCCGCGGCCCCCGACCGGGCCACCTCAGTACCGCCAGCGCGTCGCCGCGATCAACTCCTCCGCGCCGACGGCCGCGTACTGCTCGGCCTCGGCCCGGCGCACCGCCGCCACCGCCTGGTGCAGCGGCTCGCCGAGCGCCTCGCGCAGCACCGCCGAGCGCTCGTACGCGGCGAGCGCCTCGGCCGGGCCCTGCGGCAGCCGGGGCACCGTGCCCGGCTCGGCGGCGGCCGGATCGCCGGTGAACTCCGGTGGCAGGGCCCGGCGTTCGTCCAGGCCGGCGAGGCCGGCGGCGATCACCGCGCCGACCGCGAGGTACGGGTTGGCGCTCGCGTCGAAGCACTTGACCTCGGCGTTCGCGGCGGCGGCGCGCTCCCCGGTGGAGCCGGTGACCAGGCGCAGCGCGGCCTCCCGGTTCTCCAGGCCCCAGCACTGGTACGCCCCGGCCCAGTGCCGGGGCACCAGCCGCAGGTACCCGGCGGGGCTGGAGCAGCCCAGCACCAGGAGTTCGGGCAGCGCCCGGAGCACCCCGGCGAGGAAGCCCTCGGCCTCGGCCGTCAGCCCGTGCGGGCCGGCGCCGCCGTGCCCGAGGTTGCGGCCGTCCCGCCAGAGGCTGAGGTGGAGGTGGCCGCCGTTGCCGACCCCGTCGGCCTCGACCACGGGGGCGAAGGAGGCCCGCAGGCCGTGCCGGGCGGAGACGGCGCGGACGGTGTGCCGGACCAGGACGGAGGTGTCGGCGGCGCCGACCGGGCCCTCGGGGGCGACCGAGACCTCGAACTGGCCCGGGGAGTACTCGGGGTGGATCTGCAGCACGCCCAGGCCCTGGGCGCGAAGGGCGCGCAGGACGTCCCGCAGGTAGTCGGAGAGGTCGGTGAGCCGGTGCATGCCGTACGCGGGGCCGTGCGTGGGGTACTGCGGCGGCTCCTGCGGGGCCCCCGCCAGGGCGACCACCCACTCGACCTCGATGCCAGCCTTGAGGCTCAACCCGCGGGCGGAGGCCGCGGCCTCCGCCCGGCGGGCGAACAGGCGCTGGCAGCCGGGGTGCGGGGCGCCGGCCTGGGTGTGGCGGTCCGCCGGGGCCCAGGCCCAGCCGGGCTGGGCGGCCAGCGGGACGATCCGGTCGAGGTCGGGGTAGAGCCTCAAGTCCCCGGTGGGGCCGCCGATCAGCGGGCTGGTGGTGATGGTGTCGTCGGCGAGGAACACGTCGAAGCAGGGCGCCGCGCCGACGCCCCACTGGGCCGCGTGCACCAGGCCGTCGAGCGGCACACCCTTGACCCGGGCGATGCCCGCGTTGTCCACCCACGTCACGGCGACCGCCTCGACGGCGGCGGTGCGCAGCCGGTCGACGGCGCGCTCGGCCCGCTCGGCGCGCTCGGCCCGCGGGGGCAGCGCGACGGCGGCCGCGAGGGCGCCGGGGCCGAGCGGCCCGACGGGGTCGGCGGCCTGGGCGGCGGTGACGGTGCTCATGCCGCCATGCTGCCCCGCGGACCGGGGGCCGGTAACTCCCCTATCGGGTGGAACGAACGGACGCCCGTCCGCCTCTTCACCCGTTCGGGAAAGGTCGTTCGGGTCCGATCCGCCGCCGTGCCGGGCCGGAGCCGGACGGTTTTCCGCCGACGCCCTCTTCCTACTCGCGAGTAGCTTCGCTACAGTGGCCGGACGCACCACCGTCGGGCTTCGGGAGCCGCACCGACGGGAGGTCGCGGTCGTCGTGTCTGCGGCGCCCGCGCGGTGCGCCTTCACCGGCCGGTGCCGCGGACCGCGGCGGGCCGGGTCTCTCCTCGTATCAGTGCCGCTTCCTTCACCTTCGAGCGCCTGAGCACCACGGCACACCCCGCAGTTCGGCCGGAGCGGACCGGCCGCTGCCCGGGCCTGCCGGAACCCCGTCATCTCCCCAAGCCCCCGCGCGCGAACCCTCCTCCGGCGCCGGCCGCCCCCGTCCTCGTCGACGGGCGCGGCGGCCCGCCCGCCGGAGCGCGCGCGGGCCCTTCATGACATAGGAGTCAGGACTGATGGAGCGTCCCTTCCCCACCGTGGCCGTCGTCGGCCTCGGCACGATGGGTGCCGGAGTCGCGGTGGCGGTCGCCAGGAGCGGCCGCCGGGTGATCGGCATCGAGGCCTCCGAGGACTCGGCCGCCCGGGCGCTGGCCCGGATCGAGGAGGCGACCGCGCACGCGGTCGACCGGGAGCGGATCACCGCCGGGGAGCGCACCGCGCTGCTGGCCCGGATCTCGGTCGGGCACGCGCTGACCGCCGCCGCGGAGGCGGACCTGGTGATCGAGGAGGTCCCCGAGCAGCTGGAGTTGAAGCGGGAGGTCTTCGCCGAGCTGGACCGGATCTGCCCGGAGGGCACGGTGCTGGCCACCGGCACCACCGCCCTGTCGGTGACCCGGATCGCCGCCGCGACGGCCCGTCCGGAGCGGGTGCTCGGCCTGCACTTCTTCAACCCGGTGCACACCATGAAGCTGGTCGAGGTGGTGCGCACCGTGCTGACCTCCCCGCAGACCGCCGAGGACGCCGCCGCCTTCGCCCGCGACCTGGGCAAGGAGCCGGTGGCGGCGGGCGACCGGGCCGGCTTCGTGGTGAACGGCCTGCTCTTCGCGTACCTGAACCAGGCCGCCTCGATGTACGAGTCCAAGTACGCCTCCCGGGAGGACATCGACGCCGCGATGCGGCTCGGCTGCGGCCTGCCGATGGGCCCGCTGGCGCTGCTCGACCTGATCGGCGTGGACACCGCCCGGACGGTGCTGGAGGCGATGTACGAGCAGTCCCGGGACCGGCTGCACGCGCCCGCGCCGATCCTCGGCCAGCTGGTCTCGGCCGGGCTGCTGGGCCGCAAGTCCGGGCGCGGCTTCTACACCTACGAGGCGCCGGGCTCCTCCAGGGCCGTGGACGCGGCCACCGGCCCGGCGCAGCCGAAGGTGGCGGGCCGCGAGGTGCGCACCGTCGGCGTCTGCGGCTCGGGCACGATGGCCACCGGCATCGCCGAGGTGTTCGCCAAGGCCGGGCACCCGGTGCTGCTGGCCGCCCGCAGCCAGGAGAAGGCCGAGCGGGCCAAGGCGCAGCTGGCGAGGTCGCTGGAGCGCTCGGTCGCCAAGGGCCGGCTGAGCGCGGAGCAGCGGGACGCCGCGCTGGCGCTGGTCACCCCGGTCGGCCGGTACGCCGAGCTGGCCGAGGTGGACCTGGTGGTCGAGGCGGTCGCCGAGGACCTGGAGGTCAAGCGGGAGCTGTTCGCGACCCTGGACAAGATCGTCCGTCCGGGCGCGGTGCTCGCCACCACCACCTCCTCGCTGCCGGTGATCAGCTGCGCGACCGCCACCTCGCGGCCGCAGGACGTGATCGGCATGCACTTCTTCAACCCGGCGCCGGCCATGAAGCTGGTCGAGGTGGTCTCCACCGTGCTGACCGCCCCGGACGTCACGGCGACGGTGCTGGAGCTGACCGCGAAGGTGCGCAAGCACCCGGTGGAGTGCGGCGACCGGGCCGGCTTCATCGTCAACGCCCTGCTGTTCCCGTACCTGAACGACGCGGTGCGGATGCTCCAGGAGCACTACGCGACGGTGGACGACATCGACACCGCGATGAAGCTGGGCTGCGGCTACCCGATGGGCCCGTTCGAGCTGCTGGACGTGGTCGGCCTGGACGTCTCGCTGACCATCGAGCAGGTGCTGCACCAGGAGTTCCGCGAGCCCGGCCTGGCCGCGGCGCCACTGCTGGAGCACCTGGTCGCGGCCGGCTGCCTGGGCCGCAAGACCGGCCGCGGCTTCCGCGACCACGCGCGCCGGTGACCGCGTCACGGGCCGGGGGCGACCGGCTGCCGGACGCGGGAGCGGCGCCGTACGGCCCCGGCGCCCCGCCCCCGGGCAACGGCGCGGCCTACGGCAACGGTGCCGCGCCGCACGGCTCCGGGGCGGCCGGCCACCCCGCCTGGACCCCGGGGGCGGTGTCCGCGCGCTGGCCCAGACCGGCCGTGACCGGCCCGGTCACGCCGGTGCGCCGGGGAAGGGCCGCGGCCCCGCCGACCGGGCCGTGTAGCGTTCCGGACATGGATCGGGTTCAGTCAGCCACCCCTCAGCACACCGCCGGACCGCGCGGCACCGAACGGACGGCCGGCCCGTCCGGGGGCACCGGGTCGGAGGCCGGGCCGGGCAGCCGCCGGGCGGCGGCGCAGCGCCAGCAGATGCGCCAGGACCTGGCCGCGGCCGCGATGGAGCTGTTCGCCTCGCAGGGCTACGAGGAGACGACGGTCGACCAGATCGCCGCGGCCGCCGGGGTCGCCCGGCGCACCTTCTTCCGGTACTTCCGGTCGAAGGAGGAGGCGATCTTCCCCGACCACGACGACACCCTGGTGCGGGTGGCCGACCTGCTGGCCAGCGCCGAGCCGGAGGAGCACCCGCTGGACGTGGTGTGCCGCGGCATCAAGGAGGTGCTGCGGATGTACGCCTCCACCCCGGGGGTGTCGGTCGCGCGGTACCAGCTGATCCGTCAGGTCCCGGCGCTGCGCGAGCGCGAGATCGCCGTGGTGGCCCGGTACGAGCGGCTGTTCACCCGCTACCTGCTGGGCCGTTTCGACACCGGGGAGTCCATTCCGTCGGGCTGGCAGCGCGGCGGCGAGGACGACCCGATGCTGGCCGAGGTGTCGGCGGCGGCGGTCGTGGCGGCGCACAACCACGTGCTGCGGCGCTGGCTGCGGGCCGGCGGCCGGGGCGACGTCGAGGCGCAGCTGGACCACTCCTTCGAGGTGATCCGGCGGACCTTCTGGGCGGCCAGTGCCCCGGGTGCCAGACGCCGGGGCTCCTTGGTGGCACCGGGTGCCAGTGGGATGCCAGAGGACGGGGTGGCGGAGAGCGCACTGAGTGCCAGTCCCGGAGGTGAGGTGCTCATCACAGTCGCCCGCACGGACGCTCCGCTGGAGGTCGTGGTGGACAGCATCCGGGCCGCACTGAGTGGCGCCCGGGGCCACTGAGGCGACAATAACCGCAGGTCAGAGGCGCAGCGAGGGCCCGTACCGAGGTATCGGTACGGGCCCTCGGCGTACCCGCACTACGCGCGTTCCGCACCCTTCCGGAGTGTCGGAATTCCTGACACCCGGTGTCTTTACGAGTGGCACAGGGTGCCACTACCTTGTTACTCACCAGTCGCGGCGCCGCGGCTCCCCACCTCGGCGCGCCGTCGTCCGGCGTTCCCACACCCCGGGAGCAGAGCCAGACCAGCAGTGCAGACCCGCCCGGACCACCACCGGGCGACCGCCTGACCGCCAACCACCCACCTCAGCGAAGCCGGTGTCCGCTCCCGGCTCCCCCAGACGCCCTGTGACCCTCACACAGGTACGCCTTCGGAGGCAGCCATGCAGGAAATCCTCGACGCGATCCTCAGCTCCGACGCCACGTCGGCCGACTACGCGGCGATCAAGCTCCCCGAGTCCTACCGGGCGGTCACGCTCCACAAGGACGAGGAGCAGATGTTCGCGGGCCTCGACAGCCGCGACAAGGACCCCCGAAAGTCCCTCCACCTCGACGAGGTCGCCCTCCCGGAGCTCGGCCCCGGCGAGGCCCTGGTCGCGGTCATGGCCAGCTCGGTGAACTACAACACCGTGTGGAGCTCGATCTTCGAGCCGGTCTCCACCTTCGGCTTCCTGGAGCGCTACGGCCGGCTGTCGCCGCTCACCAAGCGCCACGACCTGCCCTACCACGTGCTCGGCTCCGACCTCGCGGGCGTGGTGCTGCGCACCGGCGCCGGGGTCAACGCCTGGAAGCCCGGCGACGAGGTCGTCGCCCACTGCCTCTCGGTCGAGCTGGAGTCCCCGGACGGCCACAACGACACGATGATGGACCCGGAGCAGCGCATCTGGGGCTTCGAGACCAACTTCGGCGGCCTGGCCCAGCTCGCCCTGGTGAAGACCAACCAGCTGCTGCCCAAGCCGAAGCACCTCTCCTGGGAGGAGGCCGCCTCCCCCGGCCTGGTCAACTCCACCGCCTACCGCCAGCTGGTGTCGCAGAACGGCGCCGGCATGAAGCAGGGCGACAACGTGCTGATCTGGGGCGCCAGCGGCGGCCTCGGCTCGTACGCCACCCAGTACGCGCTGGCCGGCGGCGCCACCCCGATCTGCGTGGTCTCCAGCGAGTCCAAGGCCGACATCTGCCGCGCCATGGGCGCCGAGGCGATCATCGACCGCTCGGCCGAGGGCTACAAGTTCTGGAAGGACGAGAACAACCAGGACCCGCGCGAGTGGAAGCGCCTGGGCTCCAAGATCCGCGAGTTCACCGGCGGCGAGGACGTCGACATCGTCTTCGAGCACCCGGGCCGGGAGACCTTCGGCGCCTCGGTGTACGTCACCCGCAAGGGCGGCACCATCGTCACCTGCGCCTCCACCTCCGGCTTCATGCACCAGTACGACAACCGCTACCTGTGGATGTCGCTCAAGCGGATCGTCGGCTCGCACTTCGCCAACTACCGCGAGGCCTACGAGGCCAACCGCCTGGTCGCCAAGGGCAAGATCCACCCGACCCTGTCCAAGGTGTACTCGCTGGAGGAGACCGGCCAGGCCGCCCTCGACGTGCACCACAACAAGCACCAGGGCAAGGTCGGCGTGCTCTGCCTGGCCCCCGAGGAGGGCCTGGGCGTGCGCGACGCCGAGCTGCGCGCCACCCACCTCGACGCGATCAACCGCTTCCGGAACATCTGAGGCCGATCCGATGACAGAGCCCCAGAAGCGCGACCGCCCGTGGCTGATGCGCACCTACGCCGGCCACTCCACCGCGAGCGACTCCAACGCGCTCTACCGGCGGAACCTGGCGAAGGGCCAGACCGGCCTGTCCGTCGCCTTCGACCTGCCGACCCAGACCGGCTACGACTCCGACCACATCCTCGCCCGCGGTGAGGTGGGCCGGGTCGGCGTCCCGGTCGGCCACGTCGGCGACATGCGCACCCTGTTCGACGGCATCCCGCTCGAACAGACCAACACCTCCATGACGATCAACGCCACCGCGATGTGGCTGCTGGCGCTCTACCAGGTGGTCGCCGAGGAGCAGGGCGCCGACGTCGCCAAGCTCACCGGCACCACCCAGAACGACATCGTCAAGGAGTACCTGTCGCGCGGGACGCACGTCTTCCCGCCCGGCCCGTCGGTGCGCCTGATCACCGACATGATCGCCTACACGGTCGGCAACATCCCCAAGTGGAACCCGATCAACATCTGCAGCTACCACCTCCAGGAGGCCGGGGCCACGCCCGTCCAGGAGATCGCGTACGCGATGTGCACCGCCATCTCGGTGCTCGACGCCGTCCGCGACTCCGGGCAGGTGCCCGCCGAGCGGATGGGCGACGTGGTCGCCCGGATCTCCTTCTTCGTCAACGCCGGCGTGCGCTTCGTCGAGGAGATGTGCAAGATGCGCGCCTTCGCCCAGCTCTGGGAGAAGGTCACGCTGGAGCGCTACGGGGTCACCGACCCCAAACAGCGCCGGTTCCGCTACGGCGTCCAGGTCAACTCGCTCGGGCTGACCGAGGCCCAGCCGGAGAACAACGTCCAGCGGATCGTGCTGGAGATGCTGGCCGTCACCCTGTCCAAGGACGCCCGCGCCCGGGCCGTCCAACTCCCGGCCTGGAACGAGGCGTTGGGGCTGCCCCGGCCGTGGGACCAGCAGTGGTCGCTGCGGATCCAGCAGGTGCTGGCCTACGAGTCGGACCTGCTGGAGTACGGGGACCTCTTCAACGGCTCCGAGGTGATCGAGACCAAGACCGCGGCGCTGCTGGCCGGCGCCGAGGCGGAGATCGCCAAGGTGATGGAGATGGGCGGGGTGATTCCGGCCGTCGAGTCCGGCTACCTCAAGTCCAACCTGGTCGCCTCGCACGCCGCCCGCCGGGCCCGGATCGAGTCCGGCGAGGACAAGATCATCGGGGTCAACTGCTTCGACACCACCGAGCCCAGCCCGCTCACCGCCGACCTCGACACCGCGATCATGGTCGTCGACCCGGCCTCCGAGCAGTCCGTGCTCGCCGCCCTGGAGGCCTGGCGCGGCAACCGCGACGAGGCCGCCGCCCAGGAGGCGCTGGCCGGGCTCAAGACCGTCGCCGCCACCGAGGCCAACCTGATGCCGGCCACCCTCGCCTGCGCCCGCGCCGGAGTCACCACCGGCGAGTGGTCCTTCGCCCTGCGCGAGGTGTTCGGCGAGTACCGCGCCCCCACCGGCGTGGGCGGCGCACCCGTCGCGGTCGCCGCCGAGCCGGGCGGGGAGCTGGAGCAGGTCCGCGCCGCCGTCGCCGCCACCGCCGAGGAGCTGGGCGCCGGCAAGCTGCGCCTGCTGGTCGGCAAGCCCGGCCTGGACGGCCACTCCAACGGCGCCGAGCAGATCGCCGTCCGGGCCCGCGACGCCGGGTTCGAGGTGGTCTACCAGGGCATCCGGCTCACCCCGGAGCAGATCGTCTCCGCCGCCGTGGCGGAGGACGTGCACTGCGTGGGCCTGTCCATCCTCTCCGGCGCGCACACCGAGCTGGTGCCCGACGTCCTGAAGCGGCTGCGCCGCGCCGGGGTGGAGGATGTCCCGGTGATCGTGGGTGGCATCATCCCGGCAGCGGACGGCGAGGCCCTCAAGGCCGCCGGCGTCGCCGCCGTGTTCACCCCGAAGGACTTCGGCATCACCACCATCATCGGCCGGATCGTGGACGAGATCCGGCTGGCCAACCGGCTCCAGCCGTGGACGTCCGCACCGACCGCGGCCACGAACTGACCAGCTGACCAGCTGACCACTGGGAAGGAACGAACCACCCTCATGACTGCTTTGAACCGCCTTCGCCCGCGCCGCTCCTGCCTCGCCGTACCGGGCAGCAACCCGCGCTTCCTGGAGAAGGCCCAGGGCCTCCCGGCCGACCAGGTCTTCCTCGACCTGGAGGACGCCTGCGCCCCGCTGGTCAAGGAGAGCGCCCGCCACCACATCGTCGACGCGCTGAACAACGGCGACTGGGGCGGCAAGACCCGCGTCGTCCGCGTCAACGACTGGACCACCCACTGGACCTACCGCGACGTGATCACCGTCGTCGAGGGCGCCGGCCCCAACCTCGACTGCATCATGCTGCCCAAGGTCCAGGACGCCGAGCAGGTCAAGGCGCTCGACCTGCTGCTCACCCAGATCGAGAAGACCATGGGCTTCGAGGTCGGCAGGATCGGCATCGAGGCGCAGATCGAGAACGCCAAGGGCCTGATCAACGTCGACGCCATCGCCGAGGCCTCGCCCCGGCTGGAGACCATCATCTTCGGCCCCGCCGACTTCATGGCCTCCATCAACATGAAGTCCCTGGTGGTCGGCGAGCAGCCGCCCGGCTACAACGCCGACGCCTACCACTACATCCTGATGCGCATCCTGATGGCCGCCCGCGCCAACGACCTCCAGGCGATCGACGGCCCGTACCTCCAGATCCGCAACGCCGACGGCTACCGCGAGGTCGCCGGCCGCTCCGCCGCCCTCGGCTTCGACGGCAAGTGGGTGCTGCACCCGGACCAGGTCGCCATCGCCAACGAGGTCTACTCCCCCTCCCAGGAGGACTACGACCACGCCGAGCTGATCCTCGACGCGTACGACTACTGCACCTCCGAGGCCGGCGGCGCCAAGGGCTCCGCGATGCTCGGCGACGAGATGATCGACGAGGCCAGCCGCAAGATGGCCCTGGTCGTCTCCGGCAAGGGCCGGGCCGCCGGCATGCAGCGCACCAGCAAGTTCGAACAGCCCGGATCTGACAAGAAGGCGGAGGCCTGAGGCCATGCAGTTCGGACGCACCTACGAGGAGTTCGAGGTCGGCGCGGTCTACAAGCACTGGCCCGGCAAGACGGTCACCGAGTACGACGACCACCTGTTCTGCCTGCTCACCATGAACCACCACCCGCTCCACATGGACACCAACTACGCCGAGAAGACGACCGACTTCGGCAAGAACGTCGTGGTGGGCAACTACATCTACTCGCTGCTGCTCGGCATGTCCGTCCCGGACGTCTCCGGCAAGGCGATCGCCAACCTGGAGATCGAGTCGCTGCGCCACATCGCGCCGACCTTCCACGGCGACACCCTCTACGGCGAGACGACCGTCCTGGACAAGTGGCCGTCCAAGTCCAAGAACGACCGCGGCATCGTCCACGTCGAGACCAAGGGCTACAAGCAGGACGGCACCGTCGTCTGCGTCTTCCGCCGCAAGGTGATGGTGCCGACCGAGACGTACATCAAGGAGCGCGGCGGCGAGCAGCCGGGGCGCCCCGAGCCGCTCTCCTGAACCACCCCCCTCCCAGAGACCCCGGACGGGTAGGCCGCCGTCATCGGCCGACCCCCACCCGGTCGGGGGCCCTGCTGCCGCAGCCACGCCGGCAGGGCCCCCGGAAATCCCCCCCCCGCCCGTTTTCAGACATTCCGGAGCCGCACGATGGGACGCCTCGCACAGACCGACGGCCTCACCGAGATCCAGCGGGACATCCTCGCCACCGTGCGGGATTTCGTCGACAAGGAGATCATTCCGGTCGCGACCGAGCTGGAGCACAAGGACGAGTACCCGACCGCGATCGTCGAGGGCATGAAGCAGCTCGGGCTGTTCGGCCTCACGATCCCCGAGGAGTACGGCGGCCTCGGCGAGTCCCTGCTCACCTACGCCCTGGTGGTCGAGGAGATCGCCCGCGGCTGGATGTCGGTCTCCGGCATCGTCAACACCCACTTCATCGTGGCGCACATGATCAACGCCCACGGCACCCAGGAGCAGAAGGACCACTTCCTGCCGAAGATGGCGGCCGGCGAAATCCGCGGCGCCTTCTCGATGTCCGAGCCCGGACTCGGCTCCGACGTTTCCGCCATCTCCACCAAGGGCGTCAAGGACGGCGAGTTCTACGTCCTCAACGGCCAGAAGATGTGGCTCACCAACGGCGGCACCTCCACCCTGGTCGCGGTCCTGTGCAAGACCGACGAGGGCGGCAGCTCCCCGTACAAGAACATGACCACCTTCCTGATCGAGAAGACGGCCGGTTTCGGCCCGAACCCGACCGTCCCCGGCCTCACCGTGCCCGGGAAGATCGAGAAGATGGGCTACAAGGGCGTCGACACCACCGAGCTGGTGCTCCAGGACGTGCGGATTCCGGCCAACCGCATCCTCGGCGGCGTCCCGGGCCGCGGCTTCTACCAGATGATGGACGGCGTCGAGGTCGGCCGGGTCAACGTCGCCGCCCGCGGCTGCGGCGTCGCCCGCCGCGCCTTCGAGCTCGGCATCTCCTACGCCCAGCAGCGCTCCACCTTCGGCAAGAAGATCGCCGAGCACCAGGCGATCCAGTTCAAGCTCGCCGAGATGGCCACCAAGGTCGAGGCCGCCCACCAGATGATGGTCATGGCCGCCCGCAAGAAGGACAGCGGCGAGCGCAACGACCTGGAGGCGGGCATGGCCAAGTACCTGGCCTCCGAGTACTGCAAGGAGGTCGTCGAGGACGCCTTCCGGATCCACGGCGGCTACGGCTTCTCGAAGGAGTACGAGATCGAGCGCCTCTACCGCGAGGCCCCGATGCTGCTCATCGGTGAAGGAACTGCGGAGATCCAGAAGATGATCGTCGGGCGCCGGCTCCTGGAGGAGTACAAGATCGCCGAGTGACGGCCCGGCCCCCGCCCGAACGCGGGGACCGCCGAGTGATTGCGAGGCCGCCCGCATTGACGGGCGGCCCGCTCCGAAACCGCCGGTCGACGGGCGTGCGGGCCCGTCCCGGCAGAGTGCCGTGCCCGTCACGGCCCGGCCTGGTCCGCCTGGGTCCGGCACGGCCTCCGGAAAGCGGCCGCAGGGCGTACAGCTGCAGCGACGCGCCCTGCGGCCGCTTCCGTACACCTTCTTCCACCCGGTACGGCCCGTGTCCCCCACCGGGTTCCGCCCGCACCCCTGCTGAGACAAGAGTCACCAGCCCTGTCCGGTCCCTTGGGAACCGGACCGGGGCGAGCTACGGTCGTAGAGGCAGGACGCGCGCACGCGCTCCCACCGGACACATGAACGAGCAGGCGGGTTGCCCACCCACCGTGTGCTCCCGATAGCATCCACCGGGACAGCAAGCCGTCCCTTCTATTACCGATCCCGCGGTGGCCCCCGTCCAGCGGCCATGATCCCCCGCGACAAAGGTTTTCGATGCCCATCAGCCCGTCCCCTCACACCTCCGTCACGGACCGCGATGCCCTCGCAGCCCCGGCGGCCGGTCGGCGACCCCGCGTGACCATCGCGCGCGGAGCCACCCCCTGGTTCGTCCCCACCCTCGCCACGGCCGCCGTGACCACCGCCCTCACCCGGCGCAACGGCAAGTGGGCCCTGGCGGCGGTACCGGCCTGTGCGCTCGGCGCGGGCATGCTGTGGTTCTTCCGCGACCCCGAGCGTGAGATCGGCACCGGCAGAGTCATCTCCCCCGCCGACGGCGTGGTCCAGAGCATCGACGCCTGGCCGGACGGCCGCACCCGGGTCGCGATCTTCATGAGCCCGCTCAACGTCCACGTCAACCGCGCGCCCCTGCCGGGCACGGTGACGTCGGTCGAGCACGTCGCGGGCGGCTTCGTGCCGGCCTTCAACAAGGACAGCGACCAGAACGAGCGGGTCGTCTGGCACTTCGACACCGAGCTCGGCGACATCGAGATGGTGCAGATCGCGGGGGCCGTGGCCCGCCGGATCGTGCCGTACGTGGCCGCCGGAACCAAGGTCGAGCAGGGCGACCGGATCGGCCTGATCCGGTTCGGCTCCCGGGTCGACACCTACCTGCCGGCCGGCGTCGAGGTCGGCGTCGAGGTCGGCCAGAAGACCACAGCCGGGGTGACGCGCCTTGACCGTGACTGATCCTGAAACAATCGTCGGCCTGGACGACGAGGAGACGGCCCTGCGCCGTCGCCGCTGGGCGCGCGACCGTGAGCTGCGCGCCCCGCGCTCCCCGCAGCACCTGTCCACCGCCGACTTCCTGACCCTGGGGAACGCCGTCTGCGGCTTCCTGGCGATCTACTCGATCACCACCGGGGTCCTGGTCCCGCACATCACCAACCCGGACGCCGCTCCGGACCGGCACAGCGCCGCCACCGCGGTGACGCTGCTGCTGATCGGCTCGATGTGCGACCTCTTCGACGGCCTGGTGGCGCGGAAGCTCCGCTCCTCCGCCCTCGGAGCGGAACTCGACAACCTGGCCGACCTGATCAGCTTCGGCATCGCGCCGGCCTACTTCGTCGCGGTCTGGGGCATGGTCTCCCAGGGCTCCAACACCAAGCTCTCGGCGCTGATCGCGCTGACCGTGCTGCTCGCGGTGGTCCTGCGGCTGGCCCGCTTCTCGACCGTCAAGATGCGGCCCGGGGTGTTCCAGGGCATGCCCTGCCCGATGGGCGCGATGACGGTCATCGCCATCGTGCTGCTCGACCCGCCGTTCCTGCCCGGTCTGCTCGCCATCTTCGGCGCCGCGTACCTCATGGTCAGCCGGATCGAGTACCCGAAGCCCCAGGGGTTGCTGGCCACCGCCACGCTCTGCTGGGTCGTCGTGGCGATCGGCTGCCTGGCCGCCTGGGCGACCGGGCTGCCCGGCGGCGACACCCTGATGCACGTCGGGGCCTTCGCCCAGATCACGCTCGCCGCGATGGCGCCGCTGCTGGTCATCCGGCGCAAGGTCGGGCAGAAGGTCGGCGACGTCCGCGCCCGGCGGGCGGAGTCGCGGCTCGGCTGAGCCACCGCACGACGTACGGAGAAGGGCCCGGAACCTGATGGTTCCGGGCCCTTCCGTCGTGCTCGTGCCGGGTGTGCCGGCCAGGCGCCCGCCGGTGTGGGCCTAGGCCCCGCCGGTGTGGACGCTGAACGCCGAGCGGCGGGCCGCCCGGGCCACGCCCGGGTCCGGGTGGACGCCGGAGACCGCCGTCAGCACCGAGGCCGCCCGCGGGTGCCCGGACTGCCGGGCCCGGGCGAACAGCCGCACCGGGTCACCCGCCGAGGCGCCCTCGACGTGCCCCACCAGCAGCTCCGTCTCGCCGTGGTCCAGCACCGCCGCCGCCGTGTCCACCCACAGCCAGGCCGCGTCCTCGGCGCCCAGCACGTCCGCCGGGGCGACCCCCTCGTCCGAACGCTCGGCCAGCCAGAGCAGCGCGTACGGGCGCAGCACCGGCTCGTCCACCGCCGCCCGCACCGCCTGCTCGGCCGGACCGCCCGCCACCCGCAGCGCCTCGAAGGCCAGACCGCGCACCAGCGCGTCGTCACCCTGGGCCGCGTCCAGCAGCTCGGCCACCGCGCGGTCCGCCGGGCGGGCCGCCACCCAGGCGCGGAACTCCGCCCGGGCCGGGCCCGGCGAGTAGTCCGCGCAGGCGTTCAGCAGCTCGAAGGCGCTCTGCTCGATGTGCCCGGCCGCGGTCTGGGCGACGGTGCAGATCTCCTCCAGCTTCGCCCGCACCGCCCAGTGGCCCAGCGGGGACAGCTCGGCGGCGTCGTCGCGGCGCACCACGGCGCCGACCGCCGTCAGGCCGTCCAGCATCCAGTCCAGGACCGCGGCCACGTCGGAGACGGCGGCCGGGGTGTCGATCTGCGGCGCCCGGCAGGTGCCGCGGACGGCGGACACCGCCGAGGCGGCGTGCGGCACCGGCGACAGGCCCGGGTTGCCCAGCCCGGCGCCGACCCGGCGCTCGTCCAGGCCGCGGCGCAGCAGCTCCAGCAGCTCGCTCTCGGCCACCGGGCCGTCCACCAGGTGCAGGAAGGACAGCAACTGCGGGGCCTGGTCCACGGCCTGGCCGGCCAGGACCGCGAACACCCCGCGCAGCGCGGCGGGCGGCACCGGGGCGAGCAGCGTCCAGGCGTCGAACAGCCCGGACCAGCCGCGCACCACGGCCTCGTCGTCGTGCTCCCAGGCGTGCAGGCGCCAACCGGGGCCCGCTCCGCCGTCCCGGGCCTCCACCAGGCCCACCAGCAGGGCCTGGCCCCAGGCCTTGACCGCCGCGCCGACCGTCATGGCCAGCGCCCGGCCGGCGTCGCGGGCGTCGTCCGGGAGCAGCTCGCCGCGCTTGTCGACCTCCGCCAGCTCCCCGGCCCAGCGGGCGATCCGGACGGCGTCCACCAGCATCCGACGGGCCAGCGGCGCCAGCTCGGCCGGCGCGGGGAAGCCCTCCGGCACCGGAACCCGGCCCCGGCCGGGGGCCGGCGCGGGCCCACGGCGCCGGGGTACGGCGGCCCCGCCCGGCCTGCCGCCGGAAGGCCGTTGGGCCGTACCTGGGAGACGGGTCACCGTCGCACCGGTACCGATCGTCGGCGGGAGCGGGGCATCACGGTCGCGCGGGTTCCGAGACGTCACGTCGAGCAGTCTTCCCCTTGTACCGGCCTTCTGTCACATCCGGTTGCCCGTACGACCGCTCGACCGGGGGCGGCACCTCCGCAAGATCGGGCAACAGAGGCAAACCGCCTGGCCGGAAACGTGTGGCGGGGTCATGCCAGGGGGCGGCGGGGCGTCACGCTGCGTGTGGGGACGGGGCCTGTGGGTGGTTTCACGGGGGCGGGAGGGGTGGGGCGCGGTGCAAGTGGAGGACTGCGATCCGGCCAGGTGGCATGTGCCTGCGGGGGGACGCGGCGGCACCGGAAGTCGGCGGGGTCGACTTCCGGTGCAGGGGGGTGAGGGGGGAAGGGAGCTGCTGACGGGCTTGGGGCGGGTTTTCGGGAGCAAGGTTTGCCCCTGAGGGCGGGTCAGGGGGGTGGGGCCGGAGGGGAGGGCCGGAGGGGGTGGGTCAGAGGGGGTGGGTCAGAGGAGCGGGGTCAGAGGAGCGGGGTCAGCCAGCGGCGGAGGAGTTCGGTGTAGTGGTCCGGCGCCGAGTTCCAGAGGGCCGCGTGCTCGGCACCCGGGAAGCGCTGGAGGTTCACCACGTCGTGGCGGGCCGCGGCCAGGTGCTCCACCGGGCCGATCGGCGCGAGCGTGTCGTCCGGACTGTGCAGCACCAGGGTCGGGACCCGCAGGTCCGCACCCTCCGCCAAGCGGGAGGAGTCCGCCAGGTCGACGCCCGTACGGCCCTCCGCCGCCAGCGCGCCGAGCTCGGCGGAGACCCCGGTGAAACCCGCCCGGGCCGCGTCCCGACGGGCGGCCGTGGGCAGGTCCAGGACCGGCGAGTCCAGCACGATCCCCCTGATCGCGTGCGCCCAGGCCGAACGCGCCGCCGTCTGCAGCACCGTCGTCGCACCCACCGACCAGCCGTACAGGATCACCCGGCCCGCGCCGTGGTCCAGGGCCAGCCGCATCGCCGACTCGACGTCCCGCCACTCCGTCTCGCCGAAGTGGCTGTAGCCGTCCGGGGACACCGGGGCGCCCTCGTCGCCGCGGTAGGTGACCGCCAGCGCCGGCAGACCCAGGCGGTGCAGGGCCGGCAGCACCGGAAGCACCTGCTGGCGGTCCGCCTCCGGGCCGTGGACCAGGACCACCCAGGTACCGCGCTTGCCGCCGAGCAGCCAGACCGGCAGCGGGCCGAGCTCGCCGTCGGCCACCGTGTCGGTGAAGGCCAGGCCGAGCGCCGAGGTCGGATCGCCCAGGTGCACGCGCGGAGTGAAGCGGACCTCGGTGCCGGGCGTCAGGGTGCCCCGGTCCGCCCGGACCAGCCGGCGGGTGACGCCCTGCGCGTCACTGTGCAGGACCTCCTCCACCACCGCGTGCCCGCCGTCCGCCCACTCCACCGCCCAGCGACCGGGGCGCAGGCTCTCAGGACGCCGACTGAACGTCACCCGCCCCGCCGCGAGGCTCTGCACCAGCACCGGCCCCGAATCCGGGCCGTCGGCGGCCGGGCCCGCGGCCGGACGGACCAACCGCTCGGAGGCCCGACGGCCGACGACCAGGACGGCGGCCCCGGCGGCGGCGGCCGCCACGACGGCTGCGGTTCCCCAACGCATATCGATCCCCGCT
The DNA here is from genome assembly GCF_042896295.1 of Kitasatospora sp. NPDC001309. NCBI lineage: Bacteria > Bacillati > Actinomycetota > Actinomycetes > Kitasatosporales > Streptomycetaceae > Kitasatospora > Kitasatospora sp. NPDC001309. The sequence goes on from NZ_JBIAXC010000016.1 coordinate 75,209, forward strand.
CTGTTCACTGACCCGGACGGTGTTCGAGGACCAGTCCACAAGGGGGGTGGCGGGGCGGCCACTGGGCGGGGCCGTCTGGGGGGGCCGCTGCGCGGGGCTGGGGTGGGGTGGTGGGCTCTCGGGAGGGTGGGTGACGCCGGGGGCGGTTCCGGGGGTGGGCGCTCCGGGGGCTGGGTGATTTTCCGACCGCCGACCCTGTGGGGTGGGGTGCTGGGCGCCATGGGCGGTCTGAAAATCACCCGCAACGCCCCTCTCCGCACCCACCCCCTCCACCGCCCCCTCCCGCAGCGCGTCCCTCTCGCCTTGGGCGGGTGGTGGGGGGAGGGGGTGGTGGGCGCGCGGGGCGTTGCCCGCGCGCCCGTGCCTGTACGCCCGCAGTGGGTTGGTGCCGGTCAGACGGGGATGGTGGGGTGGTGGGTGCTGAGGAGGTGCCAGAAGCGGGGGGTGAGGGGTGGGGTGGTGGGGTGGGTGGTGGTGCCCCAGTGGGAGGGGATGTGGTGTTCCTGGTGGAGGACGGGGAGGACGGCGGCGAGGTCGGGTTCGGGGACGGGGACGAGGCGGGCGATCGGGCGGAGGTGGGGTTGCCAGCGGCCGGCCACGCACTGGCGGAGCAGGGCGTCGAGGGCCTCGCGGCGGCCGGTGGCCTCGACGAGTTCGGTGAGGCGCAGGCCGAGGACCTGGGCGAGGGCGTGGGTCTGGTCCGGGTCGCCGTCCCAGTCGCCGGTCAGTTCGGCCTGGCGGTAGGTGGGCAGGGGGATGCCGACCCGTTCGGCGACGGTTTCCGGGGGGAGTTCCCGGGCGAGGCGGTGGTCGCGCAGGCTGACGGGGTGGCCGGGCATCAGGGCGGCGGCCGGGCACCAGAGGGCGCGGGCCAGGGCGATGAACTCGGTCTCGCCGGGGCGCAGCACGCCGTCCTCCCAGGCGAGGACGTGGCCGGGCAGCAGTCGGACGCCGTGTGCGGCCATGCCCTCGGCGACCTGCTCGGGAGTCAGCCCGAGGCCGGTTCGGTGGGCCCGGGCGGCCTCCGGCGAGAACGGCACCGGGGCGGGGGCGGCGACGGGGGGCTTTCTGCGGCGCATGGCCGAACCGTAGGCGTGGCCTGCGGCGCGGCCCCAGCCGCCGAACGCACGAAGCGGGGGCGCCGGGCTCTTGGTGGTACTGGGCGATCGCACAGGGCGGGGGCGGGTGCGTCGTGTGACCAACCCCTCCGTGACCTCGGTTGACTCCCGGTTCGGGCGCGTGATGGGATCCTGGGGCCAAACGGAGGCATGGAGAGGAAGCCGGTGCGAGTCCGGCGCGGTCCCGCCACTGTCACCGGGGAGCACGCTCGGAAAGTGCCACGGCGGACCGTCAGGGGCCGTTGGAAGGCCCGGGGGTGCGTCGGACCCGGAAGCCAGGAGACTCTCGCCCCCGGTACGTCGATCCAGGGCGCGGACCCTGAGTGAGGACACCCACGCGATGCAGGCTGCCCCGCCCGGTTGGATCCCCGGCTTCTCGATGTTGTGCGCCCGCTGACCCGGGCCGCGGCCTTCGCGGTGGGCGCCGTCGTGGGCTACGCCGCCGACGCCCGGTACGCCGACCCGCGCCGCGGCCACCCCGTCGCCCTGTTCGGCACGGCCGCGGGGCGGCTGGAGCGGCGGCTGTGGCGCGACGACCGGGCGGCCGGTGCCGGGTACACCGCGGTGTGCGTGGGTGCGGTCGCGGCCGGCGCGCTCGCCCTGGACCGTACGGTCGGGCGCCGTCCGCTGGGCCGGGCCGCGTTGGCGGCGGCGGCGACCTGGACGGTGCTCGGCGGCACCTCGCTGACCCGGGAGGCCCGCACCGTCGGACGCTCGCTGGCCGCAGGCGACCTGACGGCGGCCCGGGAGCGGCTGCCGCACCTGTGCGGGCGGGATCCGAGTGCCCTGGACGGGCAGCAGATCGCCCGGGCGGTGGTCGAGTCGGTGGCCGAGAACACGGCGGATGCCGTGGTGAACGCACTGGCCTGGGGTGCCCTGGCGGGCACGCCGGGGCTGCTGGCGTTCCGCGCGGTGAACACCCTGGACGCCATGGTGGGCCACCGCTCGCCCCGCTACGCCCGCTTCGGCTGGGCCTCGGCCCGGCTGGACGACGTGGCGGGCTGGCCGGGCGCCCGGCTGACGGCCCTGCTGACGGTGGCCGCCGCGCCCGAGCCCCGGACCGCCTGGCGGGTCTGGCGCCGGGACGGCTCCGCGCACCCGAGCCCGAACGCGGGCCAGGCCGAGTCGGCCTTCGCGGGGGCGGTCGGGGTCCGGCTGGGCGGGACGTTGCGGTACGGGGAGCGGGTGGAGCACCGGCCCGTCCTGGGTGCCGAGTTGCGGCCGGTGACGGTGGACGACATCGAGCGGGCCTGCACGCTGTCCCGGCGGGTGGGCGCGCTGGCGCTGGGTACGACGGTCGCGGGGCACGTCCTGCTGCGCATGCTGATGAGGAAGAGGGGTGGGGCATGACCAACGCACTGCTGGTCGCGGGGACGACCTCGGACGCGGGCAAGAGCGTGGTGACGGCCGGGATCTGCCGGTGGCTGGCCCGCCAGGGCGTGCGGGTGGCGCCGTTCAAGGCGCAGAACATGTCGCTGAACTCCTTCGTCACCGCCGACGGGGCCGAGATCGGCCGCGCCCAGGCGATGCAGGCGCAGGCCGCCCGGGTGGAGCCGGAGGCGGCGATGAATCCGGTGCTGCTCAAGCCGGGCGCGGACGGCCGCAGCCAGGTGGTGCTGCTGGGCAGGCCGGTGGCCGAGGTGGGCGCGCTGGACTACCGGGAGCGCAAGCCCGTCCTGCTGGAGCGCGCGCTGGAGTGCCTGGCCGATCTGCGCGCCCGCTACGACGTGGTGGTGTGCGAGGGCGCCGGCTCCCCCGCCGAGATCAACCTGCGCGACCGGGACATCGCCAACATGGGCCTGGCCACGGCCGCCGCGCTGCCGGTGGTGGTGGTCGGGGACATCGACCGCGGCGGGGTGTTCGCCGCGATGTACGGGACGCTGGCGCTGCTGTCGGCGGAGGACCAGCGGCACGTGGCCGGCTGGTTCGTCAACAAGTTCCGCGGTGACGCCCGGCTGCTGGCGCCCGGGCTGGAGATGCTGCACGAGCTGACCGGCCGTCCGGTGCTGGGCACGCTGCCGATGCTGCCGGGCCTGTGGCTGGACGCCGAGGACTCGCTGGACCTGTCCACCGTGGTGGACCGGGTGGACGGGCGCGGGCCGCTGGGGGCGGACGTGCTGCGGGTCGCCGTGGTGCGCTTCCCGCGCCTGTCGAACTTCACCGACCTGGACGCGCTGGCCCAGGAGCCGGGCGTGCTGGTGCGCTGGGCGACCCGGCCGGAGGAGCTGGCCGACGCCGACCTGGTGGTGCTGCCCGGCACCCGGGCGACCGTGGCGGACCTCGCCTGGCTGCGCGAGCGCGGCCTGGAGCCGGCGTTGAAGGCGCGGGCGGCGGCCGGGCGGCCGGTGCTCGGGGTGTGCGGCGGCTACCAGATGCTGGCGCACTCGATCGAGGACGAGGTCGAGTCGAAGGCCGGTGTGGTCGACGGACTCGGGCTGCTGCCGACCCGGGTGCGCTTCGGCGTCGAGAAGGTGCTGGCGCGGCCGGTCGGCGAGGCGTACGGGCAGCGGGTGGAGGGGTACGAGATCCATCACGGGGTGGTGGCCGTCGAGGGGGGCGTTCCCTTCCTGGACGGTTGCCGGGTCGGCTCGGTCTGGGGCACCACCTGGCACGGCGCGCTGGAGAACGACGGCTTCCGCCGTGAACTCCTGCGCGAGGTCGCCGACTTGGCGGGCCGGGCGTTCGTACCGGCGCCGGACACCTCGTTCGCCGTGGCGCGCGAGTCCCGGTTGGACCGGCTGGGCGACCTGATCGACGAGCACGCGGACACCGACGCGTTGTGGAAGCTGATCGAGGGCGGGGTGCCGGCGGCCGGATCGCTGCCGTTCCTCCTGCCCGGAGCACCTGGGAGTGACGCATGAGTGAGGTCCGCTATCCGTTCACCGCGATCGTCGGGATGGCCGACCTGCGGCTCGGGCTGCTGCTGAACGCGGTCTCCCCGGCCGTGGGCGGCGTGCTGGTGCGCGGCGAGAAGGGCACCGCCAAGTCGACCATGGTGCGCGCGCTGGCCGGGCTGCTGCCCGCCATCGCCGTCGTGGACGGCTGCCGGTTCGCCTGCGACCCGGCCGGGCCGGACCCGCAGTGCCCGGACGGCCCGCACGCCACCTTCGGGAGCCACCAACGGCCGTCCCAGCTGGTCGAGTTGCCGGTCGGCGTGGCCGAGGACCGGATCGTCGGCTCGCTCGACCTGGAGCGCGCGCTGGCCGAGGGCGTCAAGGCGTACGAGCCCGGCCTGCTCGCCAAGGCGCACCGCGGCGTGCTGTACATCGACGAGGTGAACCTGCTCCAGGACCACGTGGTGGACCTGCTGCTGGACGCCGCCGCGATGGGCCGCTCCTACGTCGAGCGCGAGGGCGTGTCGGTACGGCACGCGGCGCGGTTCCTGCTGGTCGGCACCATGAACCCGGAGGAGGGCGAGCTGCGGCCGCAGCTGCTCGACCGCTTCGGCCTGACCGTCGAGATCGCCGCCACCCGGGAGCCGGCCGAGCGTGCCGAGGTGGTCCGGCGCCGGCTCGCCTACGACGCCGATCCGGCCGGGTTCGCCGACCGGTTCGCGGCGGAGGAGCGGGAGCTGGCCGAACACATCACCGCGGCGCGGGAGTTGCTCCCGAAGGTCGAGCTGACGGATGTGGCGCTGCGTCAGATCACGGCGGTGTGCGCGGCGTTCGAGGTGGACGGGCTGCGCGCGGACATCGTGATGGCCCGCACCGCGGTCGCGCTGGCCGCCTGGGCCGGGCGGACGGAGGTGCTGGAGGAGGACGTCCGCAAGGCCGCCCAGCTGGCCCTGCCGCACCGGCGCCGCCGCAACCCCTTCGACGCCCCGGGGTTGGACGAGGAGCAGCTGGACCGCACGCTGGAGGAGCACGCCCAGCCGGAGGAGCCGGAGGTCGAGCCGGATCCGGAGCCGGAGGGTGACGGGCCGGAGCCCGACGGGGACGGTCCGGACGGGGGCGGTGACGGCGGCCCGGGTGACGGCGGCCCCGACGGCGGCGGCGCGCCCGAGCCGGCCGACGGCGCGGCCCCGGAGCCCGCGGCCACGGACACCGAGGCGCCCGAGCCGCAGCCCGTACCGGCCCAGCACCCCTCCCCCGCCCGGGAGTCGGCACCGGTCGCGGCCGGGGACCCGTACCGGACGCGGCTGTTCACCGTGCAGGGCACCGGCCACGGCGCCCAGGGCCGCCGCTCCCCCGCCGAGACCACCGGCGGGCACACCGTCCGGGCCCGCCGCCCGCAGGGTGCGCTCAGCCGGCTGCACCTGACCGCGACCCTCCAGGCCGCCGCGCCGCACCAGGTGGCGCGTGGGCGGGCCGGCCGGGCGCTGGTGCTGCACAAGGACGACTTCCGCGAGCAGGTGCGCCAGGGACGGGAGTCCAACCTGGTGCTGTTCGTGGTGGACGCCTCCGGCTCGATGGCCGCCCGGCAGCGGATGACCGCCGTCAAGGGCGCGGTGCTGTCGCTGCTGATGGACGCCTACCAGCGCCGGGACAAGATCGGCATGATCACCTTCCGCGGCGCGGACGCCGAACTGGCCCTGCCGCCCACCTCCTCGGTGGAGGTCGGCGCCGCCCGGCTGGAGACCCTGCCCACCGGCGGGCGCACCCCGCTGGCGGCCGGCCTGCTGCGCGCCCACGAGGTGCTGCGGGTCGAGCGGCTGCGCGACCCGAACCGGCGCCCGCTGCTGGTCGTGGTGACCGACGGCCGGGCCACCGGCGGGCGGGACGCGCTCGCCCGCTCCCAGCGGGCGGCCACCCTGTTCGCCGCCCAGGGCACCGCGAGCGTGGTGCTGGACTGCGAGTCCGGGCCGGTCCGGCTGGGCCTGGCCCGCACCCTGGCCGGGCTGCTCGGCGGCAGCGCCGTCAGCCTGGACGAGCTGCGCGCGGAGGGCGTGGCCTCGCTCGTCCGCGCCAACCGACCCGTCTCCACCTCGATCCGAAAGGCGGCCTGAGCCGACATGCCCAAGGGTGTCCCCGAGAGCGTTCCCGACGACGGCCTGACGACCCGTCAGCGCCGTACCCAGCCGATCACCGCCGTGCACACCGGCCCCGGGAAGGGCAAGTCCACGGCCGCCTTCGGCATGGCGCTGCGGGCCTGGAACCAGGGCTGGTCGGTCGGGGTGTTCCAGTTCGTGAAGTCCGCCAAGTGGAAGGTCGGCGAGGAGAACGCGCTGCGCGTGCTCGGCGCCTCCGGCGAGGGCGGCACCGTCGACTGGCACAAGATGGGCTCCGGCTGGTCCTGGATCCAGCGCTCCGCCGAGCAGGAGATGACCAGCGAGGAGGCGGCCAAGGAGGGCTGGGAGCAGGTCAAGCGCGACCTCGCCGCCGAGACCTACCGCTTCTACGTGCTGGACGAGTTCACCTACCCGATGCACTGGGGGTGGATCGACCCGGAGGAGGTCGTCGCGGTGCTCCAGGACCGCCCCGGCAGCCAGCACGTCGTCATCACCGGCCGGTACGCGCCCGAGGCGCTGACCGGGGTCGCCGACCTGGTCACCGAGATGACCAAGGTCAAGCACCCCATGGACGCCGGCCGCAAGGGCCAGCGCGGTATCGAGTGGTGACCTCTTGAACAACGTCCCCCGCCTCGTCGTCGCGGCGCCCTCCTCGGGCGCCGGCAAGACCACCGTCGCCACCGGCCTGATCGCGGCGCTCGCCGCGCGCGGGCTGGCGGTGTCGCCGCACAAGGTCGGCCCCGACTACATCGACCCGGGCTACCACGCGCTCGCCGCCGGGCGCCCGGGCCGCAACCTGGACGCCTTCATGTGCGGACCGGAGCGGATCGCGCCGCTGTTCCTGCACGGCGCGGCGGGGGCGGACGTCGCCGTGGTCGAGGGCGTCATGGGCCTGTTCGACGGGGCCTCCGGGCGCGGGGAGCTGGCCTCCACCGCGCACGTCGCCAAGCTGCTGCGGGCCCCCGTGGTGCTGGTGGTGGACGGCTCCTCGCAGTCCCGCTCGGTGGCCGCGCTGGTGCACGGCTTCGCCTCCTGGGACCCGCAGGTGCGGCTCGCCGGGGTGATCCTCAACCGGGTCGCCTCCGACCGGCACGAGCACCTGCTGCGCGAGGCCCTGGAGGAGGGCTCCGGGGTGCCCGTGCTGGGCGCGCTGCGCCGCTCGGCGGCCGTGGCCACGCCGTCCCGGCACCTCGGGCTGATCCCGGCGGTGGAGCGCTCGGCGGAGGCCTTGCAGGCCGTTGCCGACATGGGCTCCCTGGTGGCGGCTTCGGTCGATCTGGACGCCGTACTGGAACTCGCCCGTACCGCACCGGAGTTGGACGCCGAAGCATGGGATGCCTCGGCGGAGGTCACACCGGTCGGCGGGCGGCCGCGGATCGCGGTGGCCGGCGGTGCGGCCTTCTCCTTCTCGTACGCGGAGAACGCCGAGCTGCTCGGCGCGGCGGGCGCCGAGGTCGTCCCCTTCGACCCGCTGCACGCCTCGATGCTGCCCGAGGGCACCGCCGGACTGGTCATCGGCGGCGGCTTCCCCGAGCTGTACGTCCGGGAGTTGAGCCGGAACGCCGAACTGCGGCGGGCCATCGCCGACTTCGCGGCGGCGGGCGGCCCGATCGCCGCCGAGTGCGCCGGACTGCTCTACCTGGGGCGGGAGTTGGACGGCCTGCCGATGTGCGGCGTGCTGGACAGCGACGCCCGGATGACCGAGCGGCTCACCCTCGGCTACCGGGAGGCCGTCGCCCTGCACGACTCCCCGCTCGCCCCGGCGGGCACCCGGCTGCGCGGGCACGAGTTCCACCGGACGGTCTGCGAACCGGGCGCCGGCGAACACCCCGCCTGGGGCTGGCGCCTGCCGACCGGGCCGCGGACGGAGGGGTTCGCGGGCGGCAACGTCCACGCCTCGTACCTGCACCTGCACTGGGCCGGGGCACCCGGGGTGGCGGAGTCGTTCGCGGGAGCGGCGGCGGTGTTCAATTCCGGGGCGTCCTGAGGGCTTTGCTCCCTAGGATGCGCGCATGGATGTGATCGTTCTCAACGGCGGCTCCAGTTCCGGGAAGTCGAGCATCGCCCGGCGCTTGCAGGAGCTGCTCCCGGAGCCGTGGCTGCACCTCGGCGCGGACACCATGGTGGAGGCGCTGCCGCCGTGGCTGCTCGGCGGCGAGGAGGGCATCGGCGGCCTGACGGACGGGGACGGCACGGTCGAGGTCGGGCCGGCCTTCGCCCGGCTGGACGCCGCCTGGACGCTCGGCGTGGCCGCGATGGCCCGGGCCGGGGCCCCGGTCCTGGTCGACGAGGTGTTCCTCGGCGGCGCCGCCTCCCAGCAGCGGTGGCGCGCGGCGCTGGACGGCCTGGAGGTGCTCTGGGTCGGCGTGCGCTGCGACCCGGCGGTGGCCGCGGCCCGCGAGGCCGCGCGCGGCGACCGGGTCGCCGGGATGGCGGCCGTGCAGGCGTCGGCGGTGCACGAGGGCGTCACGTACGACCTGGTCGTGGACACCTCGCGGGCCTCGGTGGCGGACTGCGCCGACGCCGTCCTCGCCCGTGTCGCGGCCGCCGGATGAGCCCCACGCGGGCGGCCCGTTGCGGTTGACTGTCCGGGGACACCCCCTTCCCACGGAGGCACCCCCATGGCCAGGCAGTACGAGTACAGCGCCGAGCTCCACTGGACCGGCAACCGGGGCACCGGCACCAGCGACTACCGGGCCTACTCCCGTGACGTCGAGGTGTCGGTCGAGGGCCTGCCGGGCATCCTCGGCTCCGCCGACCCCGCCTTCCACGGCGACCCGGCCCGTTGGAACCCGGAGCAACTGCTGCTGGTCTCGCTCGCCCAGTGCCACCTGCTGTCGTACCTGCACCAGTGCGCGGTGAACGGGGTCGTGGTGACCTCGTACGCGGACCGGCCGGCGGGCACCATGACCGTGACCCAGGAGGGCGTGCGCTTCACCTCGGTGGTGCTGCACCCGCGGGTCGAGGTCGCCGAGCCGGGGATGGTGGAGCGGGCCCTCGGCCTGCACGGGGCGGCGAACCGGGGCTGCTTCATCGCCAACTCGGTGAACTTCCCGGTGCGGCACGAGGCCGAGGTGACGGTGGGGGTCCCGGGCTAGCCGCGGGTCAGAGCGTGAGGGTCTGCCAGCCGCGGGTGATCTGCTCGTGGACGGCCGCCTGGTCCGGCGTGGTCGACCGGGCCACCGCGAGCGCCGCCAGCAGCGCCGTGCCGTCCGCCGGGCGGGCGGCCGGGTCGATGGCCAGGGCACGGGCGACGACGGCCGCGAGCCTCGGGTCGAGGGCCTGGACCGCTGCCAGGGCGGCGGGCTCGGGCCCGCTCTCCACGATCCGGCGGATCACCGCGCCCGTGTTGGTCGCCGCGAACGGGCTGACGCCGTACGCGGCGCAGACCACGCAGCACGCCCAGGCCCACACGTCGGCCGCCGGGCCGGGCCGCTCGTCGCCGAACTGCTCCGGCGCCATGTACGTCAGGGTGCCCGGGCCGCCGCCGGTGGCGGTCAGCCGGGTGCCGTCCACGATCGCCGCGATGCCGAAGTCCAGCAGGCGCGGGCCGGCCGTGGTCAGCATGATGTTGGCGGGCTTGAGGTCCCGGTGCACCAGGCCGAGCCGGTGCACCCCGGAGAGCGCCACGGCCAGCGCCAGGGCCAGGGCGTTCAGCGCCTCGGCGGAGCGGATCGGGCCCTGTTCGCGCAGATGGGCGTCGAGCGGGCGCCCGTCCAGCAACTCCATGGCCAGGTACGGGCGACCGGCGTCGACACCGGTGTCGAGCACCCGGGCGGTGTAGGCGCCGGGGACCATCGCCAGCACCTCGGCCTCGCGCTGGAAGCGGCGCAACAGGTCGCCCTCGGCGAGGAGTTCGGGGTTGATGGTCTTGAGCGCGACCTGGGTCGCGGAGCCCTGGCGCTGGGCGAGGTAGACCGTGCCCATGCCGCCGGAGCCGATCCGGCCGAGCAGCTGGTAGCCGCCGATCGTCCGGGGCTCGTGCGCGCCCAGCGGACTGCCGACGGGCGGGGCGGACGCCACCGGCGGCATCACGGGCGGCATCGGCGGGGCCGGCGGGGCCGGCGGGGTGAACTGCGGGGGGACGTAGGGGCCCTGCGGCGGCTGGGCGGTGGGCGCGTACGGGTTCTGCGCGTCCAGGTACGCCTGGAACGCCTGGGCGGCACCGGCCTCCGGAGCGCTCCCCGGCTGGGCACCGACCGCCTTGGGCCGGCCGCTCACGAAGAAGGCGACGAGCTGGAACACCAGGGCCGGGAGGACCAGACCGGCCGGCAGGACGAACACCGCGAGCGCCGCGCGGAGGACCAGCAGGCCGACGACCCGGGCCTGGGTCGCGCCCGCCGACCAGATCTGCGGAGGCAGGTCCGCGGTCAGAAGCCTGCGCTGGGTCAGGTAGCACAGCAGCAGGCAGAGCAGCAGGCAGACAACGAACACGGCGATGTACACGGTCTGCGCCGTGTCGAAGTGCAGACCCACCGAGTAGCCGAGGTACCTCGAGTTGACGGGGTCGAACGGCTCGCCCAGCCCGATGTGCGTCATGTTGCCCACGACGTTGTAGGACAGCAACACCACCACCCCGGCGATGCCCAGCAGGCCCAGCACCAGCTCGCCGACGGTCGCGCCGATCCCGCCCGGCGCACCCCCGCCCGCGTCCGCGCCGGTGGCGGCCAACGCCCTTCGGCGCGAGGCCGTTTGGGCACGCACCAGCACCGGCAGCGTCGCCAGCCGTAGCAGCAGCGCCGCACCGATCATGAGCAGTGCGACGACTTCGAGCACACTCAGCATGCTTCCCCCTGGCTGATCGAGCACACGGAGTATAGGGCCGATGCGGCCCGCGGGCGGAGCTACCGGTCCAGCAGGGCGCCGAGGTAGCGGTCGATCTCCGCGCGCAGCTCCTCCGGCATCGGCACGTACCAGTGCCCGCTGCCCGCGGTCGCGTTGAACAGCACTCCGTCGCACCAGCGGATCAGCCGGCGGGCGTCGCCCTCGGGGTCGGTGGAGCCGGCGGCGGCGAGCAGGACGGCGCCGAGCTCGGCGAAGCGGGCGCCCAACCGGTCGTAGACGACGCGCAGTTCGGGCCGGCGGGTGGCCTCCAGGGCGAGTTCCAGGCGGGCCAGGGTGAGCCTGCGGCCGCTGGTGAGCGCCTGGAACAGCACCTCGGCGCCGACCTCGGCCAGCATCGCGCGGGCCGGTGCGGCCGCTCGGGGGCGCTCGCCCTCGGTGAAGACCGGGTGGTCGACGGTCTCCCGCTCGACGATCCGGGTGAGCACGAGTTCCAGCAGGGCGGCCCTGGTCCGGGCGAGGTTGGAGGTCGAGCCGGCGGGCAGGCCGGCGGCGTCGTCCACGGCGCGGTGGGTGAGTCCGCGCAGGCCGGCCTCGGCGATCAGGTCGATGGCGGCGTCGGCGATCAGGGTCGGGCGCGGGGGCGTCATGGGTCCGATCATGGCCTTTCCTCGGGGGCTACCCAACTCACTACAGCCGTAGTTTACGGCCCACTACATGTGTAGTACGGTGCCGAGCAGTGGCCACTACAGCTGTAGTGGCCGAGAGCGTGGGAGAACAGGAGCCCCCATGGGCCAGCACCAGGCGATCGTCATCGGCGGCGGCATCGGCGGCCTCACCGCCGCCCTCGCCCTCCACCGGCAGGGCGTCCCCGTCACCGTCCACGAACGCGCCGCGAACCTGGAACCCGTCGGCGCCGGACTCGCCCTCGCCCCCAACGCCCTGCGCGCCCTCGACCTCCTCGGCGTCGGCCCCCGGCTGCGCGCCCGCGCCACCGACCACCCCGCCGTCGGCATCCGCCACCCCTCCGGCCGCTGGCTCGTCCGCACCACCGGCGCCGCCGTCCGGGCCCGCTTCGGCGACTCCGTCGCCGCCGTCGCCCGTGCCGAGGTCATCGCCGCCCTGGTCGACGCGCTGCCCGAAGGCACCGTCCGCACCGACTCCCCCGCCACCGTCACCGACCCCGGCGACCACCACCGGCCCGCCGTCGTCCGCACCCGCGAGGGCGACCGGGCGGCCGCCCTGGTCGTCGCCGCCGACGGCATCCACTCCGCCACCCGCAGCCTGTTCTTCCCCCACCACCCCGGCCCGCGCTACAGCGGCTTCACCACCTGGCGCGCCGTCGTCACACCCGGGGCCCGTCTTCGACCGGCCGCCGCCGGCGAGGTCTGGGGCCCCGGCCGCCTCGCCGGGATCGTCCCGCTCGCCGAGGACCGGGTCTACGTCTACGGCGCCGCCCTCGCCCCGGCCGGCGCCCGCGCCGCCGACGAAGCGGCCGAACTCCGGCGGCTCTTCGGCGACTGGTGCGCCCCCGCCCCCCAGCTGTTCGCCCTCGCCGAACCGGACCGGCTGCTCCGCAACGACGTCCGGGAACTCGCCGACCCCCTGCCCGCCCACCACCACGGCCGGGTCGCCCTCCTCGGCGACGCCGCCCACGCGATGTGCCCCTTCCTCGGCCAGGGCGCCTGCCAGGCCATCGAGGACGCCGTCGTCCTCGCCTCGCTGCTCACCCCCGCCGGCGACCCCGCCACCGCCCTCCCCGCCTACACCGCCGCCCGACTCCCCCGCACCACCGCCGTCGTCACCGCCTCCCGCCGCACCGGCAGCCTGGTCGCCCTCCGCACCCCCGCCGCCACCCTCCTGCGCACCACCGCCCTCACCCTGGCCGGCCTCCTCCCCACCCGCACCCTCCTCGGCCGCACCGGCACCCTCTACGACTGGCAGCCCCCCGCCCTCCACCCGGCGGCCTGAGGGTCGGAGCCCGAGTTCACCCGACCACCGGCAGTCGCCCTCGTACTCCCACTGCGGCAACCCGACACCTTTTAGCCGAAGCGCACCCGCCACTCGTCGCCGACCGGCGGCGGCGCGACCTCGTCGCCACGCTCGGGGCTCACGGGGCGACCACCTCACCGTGATCGTCGCCGGGCAGCGGCCTCGTCAGCTCCGCGGTCAACTCCGGGTCGGCGAGGATTCTGGCGGTGGCACGCCATTCCGCTGTCACGCGGTGCAGGTTGGCGTGTACGTCGAGCTCCACGACATCACGCGTCGCCTCGACGAGGTCGACGACGAACTCCCGCACCTCCTCGGCGGAGAGGTGCCTGACCCAGGGGAACACGGCGGGAAGCGCCAGCAGCACGGCGCGCGCGCCCTCGTCGCTGCCGATCAGCGCCGTGAAGAGGCGCGTGGTGACATCGGCGGTCTCCTCTCGCAACACCCGACCGGGTTGTCAGCGGGGATCGGGAGGATGGGCGGCATGACGGACTCAGGGCGGGCCATCGCCGACTACTGGGACGCGGCCGCGGCGGTCTTCGACGAGGAGCCGGACCACGGGCTGCGGGCGCCGGTGGTGCGGGAGGCGTGGGCGCGGCGGGTGCGGGGGTGGTTGCCGGGCGGGGCGGTGGAGGTGCTGGATGTCGGGTGCGGGACGGGGTCGTTGGCCGAGTTGGTGGCGGCGGACGGGCACCGGGTGACGGGGGTGGACCTGGCGCCGCGGATGGTCGCGCGGGCCCGGGCGAAGCTGGCGGCGGCCGGGCTGGCCGGGCGCTTCCTGGTGGGGGACGCGGGCGCGCCGCCGCTGCGGGAGGGCGGCTTCGACGTGCTGCTGTCGCGGCACCTGGTCTGGACCCTGCCCGACCCGGAACGGGCGCTGCGCGCCTGGGTGCGGCTGCTGCGCCCGGGCGGGCGGCTGGTGCTGGTCGAGGGGCGCTGGCGCGAGGCGGGCGAGCAGGCGGCCCCGTACGTCGCCGGGGCGGAGCGGCTGCCCTGGGGCGGCGGCGTGGGCGCCGACGAACTGGCCGCGGCGGTCCGCCCGTTGGTCGCGGAGCTGCGTGTCGAGCCGCTCAGCGGGGACGCGGCCCTGTGGGGCGGTCCGGTGCACGACGAGCGCTACGCACTGGTCGCAACCACCTGACGGATCTTCACCAGCCGCTCCCGAAGGTCCCGTTGATCGGGTCGCTGCGGTGGCAGGCGGGGCAGCGGAGGCGGGTGTAGATCGCCACCGTGCCCATGCAGACGTCCTCGCGGCCGTCGAGCGGGGAGGCCGACCGGGCCGGCTCGCCGCAGTCCGCGCAGCGGCGGTGGGGGCGGGCGGTGATCGAGCAGGCACGGCAGACCAGGTGGGTGGGGTACTCGGCGTGGACGACGACGGGCTGCGGGCCGCCGTGCAGCAGGTGGTCGCACCAGGTGCAGGACTCGTCCTCCTGCGCGGCGAGCATCCGCTCCCTGGTCTCCCGCTGCCACTTGGCCGCGTTCTGCAGCGGCACCTGCACCGGCGGCCCCCACCCGGCGGCGGCGAGCCACTGGGCGCCCTCCGCCCCGGCGGCCCGCAGCTGGTCGTCGACGGCGATGTCCCTGGGGGTCCTGTGCTTCATCGGGTCTCTCCTCCGGCGCGTCGTCCCGATGGGTTAACGCGGCCGGGAGGTGGTGGTCACGCGAACGACCCGGCGGTCAGCCCAGCGGCTCGGTGTCGCCGTGGGCGACGAGGAGCTTGCGGAGCAGGGTGTCGAGCTGGGCGCGCTCGTCGGCGTCGAGGGCGGTGAGGAGGCTCTCCTCGTTGCTGATGTGGCCGGGGAGGGCGGCGTCGATGAGGTCCTTGCCGGCCGGGGTGAGGCGGACCAGGACGGCGCGGCGGTCGGTGGGGCAGGGGTTGCGCTCGACCAGGCCCTTGGCGGAGAGCTTGTCGACCCGGTTGGTGATGGCGCCGGAGGTGACCATGGCGGACTTGAGCAGGGCGCGGGCGTTGAGTTCGTAGGGCTCGCCGGAGCGGCGGAGGGTGGCGAGGACGTCGAACTCGGAGGGGTCCAGCCCGCAGGTGAGGAAGTACTCGCGCAGGGCGTTGTCGACCCGGACGTTGAGCCGCCGCAGCCGGCCGATCAGGGCCATCGCCTCCAGCGGCAGGTCGGGGCGGTTCCTGGCCCACTGCTCGGCGATGTCGTCGACGGTGTCGCGCTGCTGCATGCTCTGTCATCTCCCTCGGACGGCCGGGCTGCTGCCGGTGCAGATATCTTAACATTCACATACTTGACGTTCGCCGATCCCGGGCGTAGAAATATCTCAACGTTCAGATAGTCAACGTTGAGGGGATTGGGAACCGCCATGGACCGCAAGCGCGCAGGGATCGCCGCCACCGCCGCACTCGCCCCGGCCGCCTGGGGCACCACCTACCTGGTCACCACCCAGCTGCTGCCCGAGGGCCGCCCGCTGCTGCTCGCCGCGCTGCGGGCCTTGCCCGCCGGGCTGCTCCTGCTGCTGATCGGCCGCAAGCTGCCCAAGGGGCGCTGGTGGGGGCGCGCGGCGGTGCTCGGGATGCTCAACATCGGACTGTTCTTCCCGCTCACCTTCGTCGGCGCCTACCGCCTGCCCGGCGGCGTGGCGGCCACCATCGGGGCGATCCAGCCGCTGCTGGTCGCCGGGCTCTCGGTCGGGGTGCTCCGGGTCCGGCCCGGGCGGCGGGCGCTGCTCGCCGGACTGGTCGGGGTCGCCGGGGTGGCGCTGCTGGTGCTCAAGAGCGGCGCGAAGCTGGACGGCATCGGCATCGCCGCGATGGTCACCGCGATCGGCCTGATGGCCACGGGCACCGTGCTGACCCGCCGCTGGGGCCGCCCGGAGGGCGCCACCATGATCGACCTCACCGCCTGGCAGCTGCTGGCCGGCTCGGTCTTCCTCGTCCCGCTGGCGGTCCTGGTCGAGGGCGCGCCGCCGGCCCTGAGCACCGCCAACCTGGCGGGCTTCGCCTACCTCGGGCTGCTCAGCACCGCGCTCGGCTACGTGCTGTGGTTCCGCGGCATCGAGCGGCTCGGCGCCGGTCCGGTGTCCTTCCTGGGACTGGTCAACCCGGTGGTGGCCACCGTCGGCGGCCTGGTGGTGCTCGGCCAGACGCTCACCCCGTGGCAGGTGCTGGGGCTGGTGCTGGCACTCGGCGCGATGCTGATCGGCCAGGCCCCGGCCCGCCGGACCACGCCGGTCACCGCGCCGACCCCCACCTCGCCACTCCCCGCCCCGGCAGCCGCCACCGCCACCGCCACCGCCACCGAGCGCCGGGCACCGGCGGTCGCCCGCTGAGGGCCCGCACCCTGCGCTCCCGTCCCCGCCCCGTCGGCCACCGGCCGGCGGGGCACGGACGTACCCGGGCTCAGCCCGTGGCGCGGATGTAGATGTCGGCGGCGCCCGGCAGCCCGCCCGGGACGGCGGCCACGTAGATCCGGCGGGCCGACGGGGCCCGGGTGGGGACGGCGGACGGGCTGGTGGTGGGCGTCCAGGTCGGGGTGGGGACCGGGTCGGGGGTGCTGTCCTCGGGGACGTGCGCGGTACCGCCCGCGCCGCCGGTGCCTCCGGAGCCGTCCGGGTCGGGATCGGCCGGGGCGGGATCCGCCGCGACGGCCATCGGCGCGACGCCCGCCCCGGGGGCCACCACGGCAGCGGGGGCGGAGGCCGACGCGGACCCCGACGGCACGGGCGAGGGCGCTCCCGACTCCCCCAGCGACCCCGCCACCCCCGCCGACAACACCGCAGGCTCCGGCAGCTCCGGCGCCTCGGACGGCTCGTCGCCCCCGAGGGCGGCAGCGAGGTCCGGCGGCAGCGGGGCGGCGGGTCCGGGCGCCGGGAGGTCGTAGGCGCGCAGGAAGTCGCCGAGCCCGGGCTCCTTGCCGCCGCCGAGGCGGTAGTGGAGGTAGGCGACGGGCGCGCCGTCCGAGGTGCGGGTGTAGACGGCCCCGACCGGGACGTAGTAGCGGCCCGCGCCTGGGTGCTGGGAGGGGTGGAGGCCCGCCAGCCGTTCGGCGCGGTCCCGGTCGGTCTCCCGCCCGACCCGGCCGACGGTGAGCGCGTTGACGCCGCGCACCATCAGGGCGGCGCCGGCGGACACGCACAGCACGAGTCCGACGGCGACGGTGCGCCGCAGGACCGGTCGGCCGTGCAGGGCGGGCCAGGAGTCGGTGACCACGCGCTCGGGTGGGATGCCGTCCACGGTTGCTCGTTCCCCCGCTTCGATCAGGACGTCCGACCGGCACCTCGGGTCGGGACGTCGCACTCTGCTCGACGTGGGACGCTAGCGGAGAGTTCCTCAGCCCAGGTAGGCGGGGGCGACGGCGGCCTTGGTGACCAGCCGCGGGGCACCGGAGCCGTCGGCCGGGACGGTCCACAGGTCGGCGCCGTAGTCGCCGGGCAGGGCGTACACCAGCGTCCCGGTGTCGGACCAGAGCGCCTGGTCGTCGATGTTGCGCTGCTCGGCGGTGGCGGTCTCGGTGCCGGTCGCGAGGTCCAGGACGTACAGCCGCCAGGGGGCGTCGGGCGACAGGCCGGGGACGCGCTTCTTGTACGCGATGCGGGTGCCGTCCGGGGAGAGCGAGGGGCACTCGACGTTGTCGTGCAGGGTGGTGAGGGTGCGGGCGGCGAGGTCGCCGCGGACGAGGTGGGTCTGCCCGGAGCTGGCGAGGGTGGCGTAGAAGGTGTTGTCGTCGGCGAAGGTGACGCCCCAGATGTTGACGTCGTGCGCCTGGTACGGGTGGCCGTCCTTGACGACGGCGAAGTCCTCCAGGTTCTCCCGCAGGTTCCAGTCCCGCACGTCGACGATCGAGGTGCGGGTGGAGAAGTCCGAGCCCGCGTAGGAGTCCCCGCTGACGAAGACGGTCCAGGCGGCGAGGTGTCCGGACGGCGAGACCCGGGAGCGGGTGGGGATGCCGGCGGCGGGGAAGGAGCGCCGCTCGTGCAGGTGGTCGTCCAGGACGACGGCGCGGTAGGTGTCGTCGAGCGCGCCGTGCTGGGCCTGGAGGCAGATGCCGGTGCCGGCGGCGGCGTGGAAGCGCAGGCACTGGGTGCCGGAGGCGGTGCGCGGGCCGTCGGGGTGGTCGGCGGGGACGCTGGTGATCTCGTCCCGGTGCGGCCCCCAGGCCATGTTGCGGAAGAGCAACTGTCTTCCGCTGGTCGGAACTCGGAGCGAGACCGGGCCGGGTTCGACGGCCGGCCCGCCGGCCTGGGCGCGGTCCCGTTCGGAGCTGCGGTCGGCGGCGTAGAGGACGGCGCCGGTGCCGACCGCACCGAGCACCAGGACGGCGATCAGCAGCACGAGCACCCGGCTGCGGTTGTTCTGCGGGTTCACGTTCTGCGGGGTCACGTTCTGCGGGGTCACGGACTCTCCTCCACGCTCTGCTCCACGACGACGGGTTCCGAACGGCGCAGCACCACCGCCGCACCGGCCACGCACAGCGCCAGGGCGCCCGCGGACCAGGCGAGGGCGGTCGACCCGCCCACCGCGCTCCACAGCGCGCCGAACAGCAGCGAGCAGGCGAACCGGGCCAGCGCCTGCCCGGTGCCGACCAGGGCGAGCCCGGCGCCGCGCTGTTCGGCGGGGACGGCGTCGGCCGCGGCGGCGGCGAGCACGCCGTCGGTGGCCGCGTAGAAGGAGCCGTGCAGCAGCAGCACGCAGAGCACGGCGGGCAGTCCGCGCAGCGGCGAGAGCAGCAGCCCGTACCCGAGCAGCAGGACCCCGTGGCCGAGCAGGAAGAGGCGGCGGCGCCCGATCCGGTCGGCGAGCGCGCCGAACGGGACGGCGAGCAGCAGGAAGGCGGCCGCGGTGCCGAGCGGGAGCAGCGGGAACAGGGTGACGGACAGGCCGAGCCGGCGCTGGATCAGCAGGTAGAGGAAGGAGTCGCTGACCGTGGTGAGCCCGAGCAGGACGGCGCACAGGGTGAGCCGGCGCAGTCCGGGCAGGCGCAGCAGGGTGAGGCTGCTGCGCAGCGAGGGGGTGGCGGTCGACGGCGCCTCGCCGGTCTGCCGGTTCGGCACGAACAGCAGCAGGATCAGCACGCCGAGCGCTGCGACGCAGGCGCTGACCGTGAACACCGCGTCGTAGCCGTGCCGTTCGCCGCCGTCGGCGAGCAGCGGGCTGCCGGCCAGCCGCAGCACCAGGAAGGCGGTGAGCGGGCCGAGCAGGGCGCCCGCAGTGTCCATCGCCCGGTGCACGCCGAACGCCCGGCCGCGGTGGGCGGGTTCGGTGGCCAGCGAGATCATCGCGTCCCGGGGGGCGGTGCGCAGGCCCTTGCCGGTGCGGTCGACGGCGATGACGGCGCCGATCAGCGGCACGGTGTGGACGAACAGCAGCAGGGGCCGGCACACCGCGGAGAGCCCGTAGCCGACGGCCGCGACGGCCTTGTGCCGGGCGGCCCCGTCGCGGCCGCGGCGGTCGGCGAGGTGGCCGCCGACCAGCCGGACCAGGGCGCTGAACCCGTTCTGGATGCCGTCGAGCAGGCCGAAGCCGAGCGGGGAGAGGCCGAGTCCGGTGAGCAGGTAGAGCGGCAGCACGGCGTTGACCATCTCCGAGGAGACGTCGGTGACCATGCTGACCGCGCCGAGGGCGAGGACCGCCCCCGGCACCGAGCGCAGGGCGGCGCCCCGCCGCACCTGGCCGGTGGCCGGTGCGACGGGGGCCTTCGAGCTGCGGGAGTCCGCGACGTACACGGGCGTCAGTTCCAGATGCCGGTGATGTCGGAGGCCCCGGCGGAGTTGCCGGCGTGGGCGTTGACGCCGGCCAGGTCCTCCAGGGTGTGCAGCACGTCGTAGTGGTTGTACCGGGTGGAGGTGGAGCTGCCGGGGGCGACGTGGGCGCCGTAGACGAGGGTCGGGATGCGGTTGCCCGACAGCTTGTTGTCCTCGTCGAAGGTCACCACCAGCAGGCTGTTGTTGCTCTTGGCCCACTGGGCGTAGGCGTCGAGGTTGTTCTGCAGCCAGGTGTCGCCGGTGCCGACCGAACAGTCGTGCATGTCGTCGCAGAGGTCCGGGGTGACGAAGGAGACCTTCGGCAGGGTGGTGAAGTCGGTCGGGAAGGCGTCCATGCCGTAGGCGGTGGAGGTGGGCACGTTGCCGAAGCCGAACCACGGGTTGTGCTTCTGGGCGTAGTTGTCGACCCGGCAGTCGGTGGCGCCGACCGAGGGCAGGCCCTCGTTGTAGCTGGCCCAGGTCTGGTTGGCGGCGAGCAGCTCGGAGGCGAGGTTGGGCTGCTGCATCGCGCCGACGTCCACGCAGCTGTCGTCCGTGACGCCCTGGGCGCTGCCGGAGAACAGCATGTAGTAGTTGGGCTGGCTGGGGTGGGTGAGCGCGTAGGACTGGGTCAGCTTCGCGCCGCCGGCCGCCAGGGTGTTGTTGAAGTACGGCGCGTTGGAGCTGCCGATCACCTGCGAGTAGGCGTGGTTCTCCATCATCACGACCACGATGTGGTCGGGCGAGGGCAGGGCGGCGGCGGTGTCGGCGGCCGCGTCGCCGCTCGCGGCCCACAGGCCGAGCGAGCCGGCGACCAGGCCGAGGCCGGTGGCGAGGGCGGTGATCGGGCGGAGCCTGCGGCGACGGGCGGGGCGCGGGCCGGCCGTGGGGGTGCCGGGGGTGCGGGGTCGTGCGAAGGCCATGGGGTCCTCCGGGGGTCGGGGCTTCCGGGGCGGGAGCGCCGAGAACAGTAGGATCGCGGCGTGTCGTGTACCGCACAAGAGAAGTGAAGAACAGACGAACAGCTGCGAGGCGGTCCCGGTACGGAGCAACCGGACGCCGGACCACACCGTGCAGGGCAGCTGCCGGGAACCACGGCGCAGGTCACACCCGCCGCGATTGACCCCCCTCCACCGCCCGTGGTGGGATCACGGGGGCCCGCGAGCACCGGGCCGGGGACGGCAAGGAGTGCGGTACGTGATCGGACTGGTCGCCATCTACGGGCCGGGCCGCCCGCTGACCGACGAGCTGCAGGAGCTCTGGCCGGAGAGCAGCCACGCCTACCGGGCCTCGCGCGGCAACTGCTTCCAGGGGCCGGAGGCGATGCAGTTCGCCCTCGACCGCCACCGCCAGGTGATCGCCGTCGGATCGCTCGCCGCCGTCGTCGGCCTGCTGACCGACCCCCGCGTCGACGTCCCGCGCGGCGCCGAGGTGCTCTGCGTGGACCCTGGCCGGCGCTGGGTGATCCCGCTGACCCACTCCGACTCCGCAGTGGAGCTGGCCGAGGAGGTGGCCGGCGCCCTCGGCGTCACCCCGGTGTTCACCGGCCCGCAGCCCGACCCCGGGAACCCGCCCGCCCCCGGGAGCCCGGCCGACGCCGGGAACCCCCTCGACGTGCTGACCCCGCACGCCGTCCGGTACCGCCGGGCCGGTGCCGGCGAGGCCGCGGAGGCGGCGGCGGACGGCCGGCCGGTACGGCTGGTCACCGAGGTGGCGTACCCGCTGCCCGCACTGCCCCCGAACGTACGGCCGGACGCGCCCGAGGACGCCCCCGTCCTGCGGGTCACCGACCGCGAGGACCCGGACGGCGAGGACCTCCTCGTCGTCCCGCGCACCCTGGTCGTCGGCATCGGCGCGGGCAGCGGCACCGGATCGGCCGACGCCATGCGCCTGCTGACGGACATACTCAAGGAGACCGGCTACCTGCGCTCGGCGATCGCCCGGATCGCCACCGTGACCGGCAAGGCCGACCACCCGGCGGTGCGATGGGCCGCGCGCTGCCTGAACGTGCCGGTCGACGAGCACCCGGCCGAGGCCCTGGCCCGGCTCACCGTGCCGAACCCGTCCGCGGCGGTCGGCACGGCCGTCGGCACCGCGAGCGTCGCCGAGGCGGCGGCCCTGGCCGGCGCCGACGGCGGCGAACTCGTCGTCCCCAAGCGGAAGTCGGCCACGGCCACGATCGCGATCGCCCGGGCGGCGGTGCGCGGCCGGCTGGCGCTGATCGGCCTCGGGCCGGGCGCCCACGACCTGCTGGTGCCGCGCGCGCTGGCCGAGCTGCGCCGCGCCTCGGTGGTGGTGGGCCGGCCGGAGGCCGTCGAGGCGGTGGCCGCGCTGCTCCGGCCGGGGACGCGACAGGTCGTACTGCCGGAGCCCGGGACGGTGCGGAACGCCCGGGGCGCGGTACTGGACCGGGCCGGGGTGGCGACCGACCGGGCCGGCCGGGCGGTCGACCCGGCCGGGGCGGCCGCCACCCTCGCCGCGCACGGGCACGCCGTCGCGCTGGTCGCCCTGGGCGACGGCGCCGGGCTCACCGTGCCCGCCGGGGCGTACGAGCTCCTACGGGTGCCCGGCCTGCCCGGCGCGCCCGGCCTGCCCGCCGACACGGACGGGGTCCCCGCATGACCGCCACCGACCCGACCGCCACCACCGCCACCACCACCGCCACCGCCACCGACCCGGCCGCCACCGACCCGGCCGCCGCCGAACCCGACCTGCGCCACCACGGCGACGCCGAGGTGCGCGCCGGCGGGAGCGGCCTGGTCGACCTCGCCGTCAACGTCCGCACCGGCGCCCCGCCCGCCTGGCTGCGCGAGCACCTGGCCGCCACCCTCGGCACCCTCGCCGCCTACCCCGACCAGGGCGCCGCCCGCGCGGCGGTGGCCGCCCGGCACGGGCGCCCGGTCGAGGAGGTGCTGCTCACCTCGGGGGCCGCGGAGGCCTTCGTGCTGCTCGCCCGAGTTCTGACGGCACGTCACATCGTCGTGGTGCACCCCCAGTTCACCGAGCCGGAGGCCGCACTGCGGGACGCCGGGCACCGGGTGCACCGGGTGCTGCTCTCCCCCGGGGACGGGTTCCGACTGGGCGCCGTCCCCGAGCAGGCGGACCTGGTCGTCCTCGGCAACCCGACCAACCCGACCTCCGTCCTGCACCCCGCCGAAGCTGTCGCCGCGCTCGCCCGCCCGGGGCGCACCCTGGTGGTGGACGAGGCGTTCATGGACACCGTGCCCGGGGAGCGCGAGTCCCTCGCCGCCGCCCGGGACCTCCCCGGCCGGGTCGTCGTCCTGCGCAGCCTCACCAAGACCTGGGGCCTGGCCGGACTGCGGATCGGCTACGCGCTCGGACCGGCGCCGCTGATCGCCGCCCTCGGCGCCGCCCAGCCGCTCTGGCCGGTCTCCACCCCGGCACTGGCCGCCGCCGAGGCGTGCAGCGGCCCGGCGGCGCTCGCCGAGGCGGACCGGGCGGCCGCCGAACTCACCCTGTGGCGCGACTACTTGGTGAAGGGCCTGGCCGCCTTCCCGACCGTACGGCTGCACGGCGAGCCGGCCGCCTCCTTCGTCCTGGTCCGGCTGCCGGGCGCGGCGGCGGTCCGGGCGCGGCTGCGCGAGCTCGGCTTCGCCGTCCGGCGCGGGGACACCTTCCCCGGCCTGGGCGAGGACTGGCTGCGGATCGCCGTCCGGGACGAGGAGACCACCGACCGCTTCCTCAGCGCCCTGGAGGCGGCGCTGCGTCCAGCCTGACCGGGTCGCCGGTGCGGATCGCCCCCGGCGCCAGCACCTGGGCGTACACCCCCGCGCAGGGCAGCGCCGGCATGCCCGCCAGCGGGACCAGCCGGTTGCGTGCGGCCGGGCCCCGCAGCGCCTCCGTCCGGCGCGGCAGCGGGCCGTGCCGCAGGGTGGGGACGGCGCAGCGCGGGGTGGGTGCCACGATGCGCAGCCGCAGGCTCTCCCCGACGGTCAACTCCCGCCCCACCCAGGCGTTCTCGACGAATCCCTCGCCCTCGGTGCGGAGCACCAGGTTCGGCCGGTAGCGCTCCGCCTCGACGCCGAAGGCGAGCAGTGTGGAGCTGGTGATCAGGTGCAGCGGGGCGAAGTCGAAGAACCCGCCGTCCGGTGCGGCCCGCCCCAACTCGTTGACGGTCACCGGCACTTCCGCCTCGATCCCGCGCGCCAGCACCTCCTCCGGGACGGCCCGCTCGACCTCCGCGCCGGGCGGGCGCTCGGCGATCAGGGCGAGCTTGCGGCCGAAGGCCTCGGACAGCTCCGCCTCGCCCGCGGCGCGCCCGTCCGGGCCGGTCACCGCCACCCGGCCGTCCGCCGTGGCCGTCGCCGAGTAGTCGAGCAGCCCGGCCCAGCGGTGGGGGTTCTTGGCGCTGGCCACCCGCCCGGTCTCCAGGTCGAGCAGGGCGCGCGCCCGGTCCCCGGCCAGGCCCCTCGTGGACACCTCGGCCGCCGGGAGGTCCTCCCCCAGCAGCGACTTGACCGGGTAGCGCCGCAGCCGCTCGACCCGGCCGACCAGCTCGCCCGCGGATCCGCCGCTCAGCACTCCGCGTCCTCCGCCCACTCCCGCAGGGCCGCGAAGTGCAGCTCCCGCAGCCCCGCCCGGGGGTCGACCCAGAGCGGCAGCGCCTCGGCCGGGTGGTGCGCCGCGATCCACTCGATGTCCTGCGGCCCGAGTTCGTCGTCCAGCCAGACGAACGGCCGCCCGGCGGCCCAGGCCACCAGGTCCCTGGTCTTCCAGTGCAGCCCGTCCGGGTCCTCCCCGCCCTCGCCGAACAGGTTGGTCCAGCGGACGTACGGGAGCTCGGGCAGCCCGAGGCGCGGGCCGATGAAGGTGTTCGCCTCGTCCATCCAGGTGGTCGCCCAGACCAACTCGTACGGCAGCGAGAGCAGTTCCGGCCCGTGCGCCGGATTCAGCCACACTCGCAGCGGCTCGACCTGCTCCCGCGGCTGCGGAGCGTGCCGGGCGACCCAGGACTCGGGCAGCAGCCGGTGGGTGCCGTAGCCCTCGGGGCAGCGGGAGTCCGGTGCGGCGTAGGGGTTGAGCGGCCCGTCCACGTCGATCAGGAGCAACGGCGACCCGGTCATGCGGCGGCCGCCCAGTCCCGCAGGGTCGCGAAGTCGCCGGCGAGCATGCCGACCCGGGGGTTGACGTGCAGGGTGAGCGCCGGGCCCGGGTGGTGCGCCGCGATCCACTCGGCGTCCTGCGGCCCGAGTTCGTCGTCGACCCAGACGAACGGCCGCCCGGCGGCCCAGGCCACCACGTCCTTCGTCTTCCAGTGCAGCCCGTCCGGGTCCTCGCCGAACAGCTCCGTCCAGCGGACGTAGGGGAGTTCGGGCAGCCCGAGGCGCGGGCCGATCAGGGCGTTCGCCTCGTCCATCCAGGTCGTCGCCCACACCAACTCGTACGGCAGCGCCAGCAGTTCCGGCCCGTGCGCCGGGTTCAGCCACACCCGCAACGGCTTCGCCTCGCCGTCGGCGGAGCGCCTGGTCTGCCGATCGGCCCACCAGGTGGGCATCAGCTCGTGCGTCCGGTAGCCGTCCGGCCGCCGCAGCCTCGGCGCGGCGTAGGGGTTGAGGGGTCCGTCCACGTCGAGGAGGAGCAGCGGCTGTCGAGTCATGCCGTGAATTCTCCGGCGGGCGACCGGGATTGACCAGTGGTTTACCCCGCCTGCGGTCGGCGCCACAGGCCGCGGGCGGCCAGCAGCGGCAGGACCCCCTCGCCGAACCAGTAGGCCTCCTCCAGGTGCGGCATGCCCGACAGCACGAACTCGTCGATCCCCAGCTCGTGGTACTCGGCGACCAGGTCGGCGACCTCCCGGTGGCTGCCCACCAGCGCGGTGCCCGCCCCGCCGCGGAGCAGCCCGATGCCGGCCCACAGCCCCGGGTGCACCTCCAGCCGCTGCGCCGAGCCGCCGTGCAGCGCGAGCATCCGCCGCTGCCCCTCCGACTCGCTCTCGGCGAGGGCCCGTTGGGTCTCCCGGACCCGCCCCGGGTCCATGCCGGCGAGCAGCCGTTCGGTCTCCGCCCAGGCCTGCGCGGAGCTGTCCCGGGTGATCACGTGCAGGCGGATCCCGAACCGCACCGTCCTGCCCCGGGCGGCGGCCAGCTCACGGATCCACCCGATCTTCTCCCGCACCTGGGCGGGCGGTTCGCCCCAGGTCAGGTAGACGTCGGCGGAGCGGGCCGCGACCTCGCCGGCCGCCGGGGAGGAGCCGCCGAAGTACACCGGCGGCACCGGGTCGGGCAGCCGGGTCAGGCGCGCCCGCTCGACCCGCAGATGGGGGCCGTCGTGGTCGACGGTCTCCCCCGCCCAGAGCCGCCGGGTGATGTCCAGGAACTCCCCGGTGCGGGCGTAGCGGGCGTCCTTGTCCAGGAAGTCCCCGTAGGCCCGCTGTTCGGCGGACTCGCCGCCGGTCACCACGTTGAGCAGCAGCCGCCCGCCGGACTGCCGCTGGTAGGTCGCGGCCATCTGCGCCGCCAGCGTGGGGCTGAGCTGCCCGGGCCGGAACGCCACCAGGTACTTCAACCGCTCGGTCACCTGGGTCAGCATCGCGGTGGTCAGCCAGGCGTCCTCGCACCAGGCACCGGTCGGCGTGAGCGCCCCCTCGAAGCCCAACTGCTCGGCGCTGCGGGCGATCTGGCCCAGGTAGCCGATGCTCGGCGGCCGGTCGGAGCCGGCCGTCCCGGGCGTCGAGCCGTGCCCGCCGCCGACGATCTGCCGGCTGTCGCCGTTGGTGGGGAGGAACCAGTGGAAGGTGAGAACCATGGAACGGACACACTCCTGCGGCCGGTGCGGTCTGGGGTCGGTCGGTCCTGCTTCGGTCCTGCTGCTGAGAACTCACCGACAACGACGACAGCCGGCCGCCCACACCCGCGCCAGGTCCACGTGCAGTCGGCGCACGAGGAGGCGGGGGCGGGGAGCGGTCATGCGCTCGATTATGCCCGACCCGGCGAACACCGGGCAGGGCAGAGCCCGTAGGCCCTCCCCCGGGCGGGGAAGGGCCTACGGACGGTGCACGCCAGGGGCGGGGATCAGACCTGGCCGGCCTTCTCCAGGGCCGCGCAGCAGGTGTTGATCAGCAGGCGGGTGACGACGTACGGGTCGACGTTGGCGTTCGGGCGACGGTCCTCGATGTAGCCCTTCTGCTCCACCTCGACCTGCCACGGGATGCGGACGGACGCGCCGCGGTTGGAGACGCCGTAGCTGTAGACGTTCCACGGGGCGGTCTCGTGCTTGCCGGTCAGGCGGGACTCGATGTCGGCGCCGTACTGGGTGACGTGGTCCATCACGATCTCCTGGGAGGCGCCGAGCGACTCGCAGGCGGTGATGATGGCGTCGTAGCCCTCGCGCATCGCCTTGGTGGAGAAGTTGGTGTGGGCGCCCGCGCCGTTCCAGTCGCCCCGGGCCGGCTTGGCGTCCAGGGTGGCGTCGATGCCGAACTCCTCGGCGGTGCGGTAGAGCAGGTAGCGGGCGATCCACAGGTCGTCCGAGACGGTCAGGGCGTCGACCGGGCCGATCTGGAACTCCCACTGGCCGGGCATGACCTCGGCGTTGATGCCGCAGATCGCCAGGCCGGCGTCCATGCAGCGGTCCAGGTGCAGCTCGACGATCTCGCGGCCGAAGACCTCCTCGGCGCCGACGCCGCAGTAGTAGCCGCCCTGCGGGGCCGGGAAGCCGCCCTCGGGGAAGCCCAGCGGGCGGGAGCCCTTGAAGAAGGTGTACTCCTGCTCGATGCCGAAGATCGACTCCTGCACGGTGTACTTCTCCTCGACCTCGCGCAGCAGGGCGCGGGTGTTGGACTCGTGCGGGGTGCCGTCCGTCTCCAGGACCTCGCACAGGACGAGGATGTTGTCGCCACCGCGGATCGGGTCCTTGGTGACCTTCACCGGGTCCAGCACGCGGTCCGAGGCGTGGCCCTCGGCCTGGTTGGTCGAGGAACCGTCGAAGCCCCAGGTCGGGATCTTGTCGGCGTTGGGCAGGACGCGAGTCTTGGAACGGAGCTTCGCGGTCGGCTTGGTGCCGTCGATCCAGATGTACTCGGCCTTGATTGCCACGGCGTGTCCCTCGATTGCTGGGTGGTGGATGCCCGCGTAGCGTCGCAAGCCGCCGTTTCCCGGTTGTTCCTCTCGTGTAACGCGCATGTGAACCAACCGTCCGCATCGGCACGGTCACGGTGCGGGAGTGCCGGGCGTGGCACCCCGCACCGCTGCGGGTGCTCAGCCGCGACGGGCGTGCGCGGCCCGGCGGCGCCGGGTGGCCCACAGCGCGGCCGCACCGCCCGCGACCAGGGCGGCGGCCCCGGCGGCCAGCGGGCCGGTGGCGCTGCTGCCGCCGGTGCTGGCGAGCCGCTCGGGCTTCTCCACCGCCGCCTGCGGCACGGCGGCGCGCGAGGTGCCGGCGTCCGCGACCGGCTGGGCGGCGGGCGCGGACGTCGGCACGGCGCTCGGGGTGCCCGGCGCACTCGGAGTGCCGGTGGCGGCGGGGCCGGACGGCTTCTCGCAGCTCACCGAGGCGACGGTGATCTTCCCGGTGACCTTGGCGACGTTCAGGTTGAGCGGGTTCACCTCCACCTGCACCTCCAGGGCCGAGGCGGCGGCGGTGGTCGTGGTGGTGCTCCTCTTGGAGAACTCCACCGACACGCTGCCGACCAGCGGCACGTCCACCTTGGTCGGGCCGTACAGCCCGACGGTGACGGGCTTGCCCAGCACGGTCAGCTTGGCGGGGGCGACCACGTTCGCGGTCGGCTGCCCGTCGACCGGGCAGGTGGCCTCGGCGCTCATCGCCTCCAGGCCGAGCAGCGCGGTGGCGGGCAGGCCGGGGGCGTGCACGTCGGCGTTGACCAGCTTGACGGAGGCGGTGGCGCCCTTGGCGTCGACCCGGGTGACGGACGTGCCGATGTCCGCCTTGACCAGCTCGACCGGGCCGTTCTGGTCGACGCCCGCGACCTTGGCGGTCAGCACCGAGCCGTCCCTCTGCTCGGGCGTCTCCACCTTGTTGAGCGCGATGTCCACCGGGACGTCGACCGCCTTGTTCAGGAAGCTGACGTCCAGGGCGACCTCGGCGGTGACGGCACGGGCCTTGCCCGACGAGGGAGCGGTCGTGGCCGGCGCGGAGGCGGTCGACCCGGTCGTGGCCGGCGCGGCCTGGACGGGCCCGGCGGTGAGCAGCGTGCTCACCGCCACGGCGGCGGATGCGGAAACGATTCGGCGAGACGGCCGGGACAGCTGGGAAGACCGGAAGGACCGGGAAGACATGGCGAGACCCCCACACAGGTGAAACGATGAGCCGCCAGTCTTCTCAAACGATCCGTCACATGAGCCTCACGGAACGTCATTTCACTCGTTGGGGTGAGATTGACGTCCGGCACTGACCGGGATCTGCTACGGGAGCAACTCCCTTACGGCAGCCGCCAGTCCACCGGCTGCGCCCCCTGCCGCACCAGCAGCTCGTTGGCCCGGCTGAACGGCCGCGAGCCGAAGAAGCCGCGGTCGGCCGACATCGGGCTCGGGTGCACCGACTCCACCGTCGGGATGGTGCCCAGCAGCGGCCGCAGGTTGCGGGCGTCGCTGCCCCACAGGATCGCCACCATCGGACCGCCGCGCGCCACCAGCGCCCGGATCGCCTGCTCGGTGACCGCCTCCCAGCCCTTGCCCTTGTGGGCCCGGGGGTTGCGCGGCTGGGTGGTCAGCGCCCGGTTCAGCAGCAGGACGCCCTGCTGCGTCCAGGGCGTGAGGTCGCCGTTGGACGGCTGCGGCAGGCCGAGGTCGGTGCCGTACTCCCGGAAGATGTTGATCAGGCTCGGCGGGATCGGCCGGACGTCCGGTGCCACCGAGAAGCTCAGGCCGACGGCGTGGCCGGGCGTCGGGTACGGGTCCTGCCCGACGATCAGTACCCGGACGTCGGCGATCGGCTGCTGGAACGCCCGCAGCACGTTCGGTCCGGACGGCAGGTAGGTGCGGCCCGCCGCGATCTCGGCGCGGAGGAAGTCGCCCATCGCGGCGATCTGCCCGGCGACGGGTTCAAGTGCGGTGGCCCAGCCGGGCTCGACGATCTCATTCAGTGGACGCGGTGCCATGGTCGTCACCCTATCGGCCGATACCGACAGGGCGTCACCACGGAGGGTCACCGCGAACGATCACCGGGAGCAGCCACCGGGCCGCCCACCGCCTCGCCGACCGCCGCGCCCGGTCACCCCACCGGCCGCCCCCGCAGCACCACCGTGCGCGGGTCCGCGAGCACCCGGACGTCCGCCCGTGGGTCCTCCTCGTAGACCACGAAGTCCGCCGGAGCGCCCTCCTCCAGCCCCGGCCGCCCGAGCCACTCCCGTGCGCCCCAGCTCGCCGCCGACAGCGCCTCGGCCGGGCTCAGCCCCGCCTTCACCAGCTCCGCCACCTCGTCCGCGACCAGCCCGTGGGCGAGCGAACCGCCCGCGTCGGTGCCGACGAACACCGGGATGCCCGCGTCGTGCGCGGCGCCCACGGTGTCGTAGCGGCGCTCGTGCAGCCGCCGCATGTGCGCCGACCAGGCCGGGAACTTGGCCTCCCCGCCCGCCGCCAGCTGCGGGAAGGTGGCGATGTTGACCAGGGTCGGCACGATGGCCACCCCGCGCTCGGCGAAGGCCGGGATCAGCTCCTCGGTCAGCCCGGTGGCGTGCTCGACGCAGTCGATCCCGGCCGCCAGCAGGTCCGGCAGCGACTCCGCCGCGAAGCAGTGCGCGGTGACCCGCGCGCCCTCCTCGTGCGCCGCCGCGATCGCCTCGGCCAGCGCGTCGCCCGGCCAGCAGGCGGCGAGGTCGCCGCGCTCGCGGTCGATCCAGTCGCCGACCAGCTTCACCCAGCCGTCGCCCCGCCGGGCCTCGGCCCGCACGTAGGCGGCGAGGTCCCCGGGCTCGATCTCGTGGGCGTAGTTGCGGATGTAGCGGCGGGTGCGGGCGATGTGCCGGCCGGCCCGGATGATCCGGGGCAGGTCCTCGCGCCCGTCGATCCAGCGGGTGTCGGCGGCCGAGCCGGCGTCGCGGATCAGCAGGGTGCCCGCGTCACGGTCGGTGAGCGCCTGCTTCTCGCTGGTCTCGGCGTCCACGGCGCCGTGCGCGTCCAGGCCGACGTGGCAGTGCGCGTCCACCAGGCCGGGCAGCACCCAGCCCGTCACCGTCCGGACGTCCCCGGCGGTCGGCGGGCGGGTGAAGCTCACCCGCCCGTCCACCACCCAGAGTTCGTCCCGGACCTCCTCCGGACCGACCAGCACCCGGCCCCGGACGTGCAGCACCGCACCTTCAGTCATGGCCGCACTCTACCGACGGGCGCGTTCCCTGCCACCGGCACGCATGCGGCAGACTCGTTGCCGCACCCACCACCCGCCCCGTGAAAGGCCGTGAAGCCGTGAGAGAGCGCAGCGAGCGAACCGTCAAGAGGAGCGCGTGGGCGAACGCCCTCGCCGAGCGAAGCGAGGCGGGCGCGTGAGTTCCTTCCTCGACCTCCCCCCGCTCAGCGCCGCCGGGTTCGCGGCGATCGAGGACCAGGTCGCCGCGCTGCTGCACACCGGGGCCGACGTCATCGTCACCCAGGGCGAGGCCCTGCTGCCGCTGGAGGCCGCGATCCGCGGCGCCGCGCACCCCGGCTCCACCGCGCTCAACATCGTCACCGGCCCGTACGGCCAGACCTTCGGCAACTGGTTGCGCTCCTGCGGGACGACGGTGGTCGAGCTCGCGGTGCCCTTCGACAGCGCGGTGAGCCCCGAGCAGGTCGGCGAGGCGCTGGAGAGCCACCCGGAGATCGACTTCGTCTCCCTGGTGCACGCCGAGGCCGCCACCGGCAACACCAACCCGGTCGCCGGGATCGCCTCCGTGGTCCGTGCGCACGGCGCCCTGCTGATGCTCGACGCGGTCGCCTCGGTCGCCGCCGAGCCGCTGCTCACCGACGAGTGGGGCATCGACCTGTGCGTGATCGGCGGCCAGAAGGCGATGGGCGGCCCGGCCGGGGTCTCCGCCGTCTCCGTCTCCGAGCGCGCCTGGGAGCGGATCGCCGCCAACCCGGCCGCCCCGCGCCGCTCCTACCTGTCCCTGTTGGACTGGAAGGAGCGCTGGACGGACGCCGGCCGCACCGTACTGCCGCACGCCCCGGCCCAGTTGGAGATGCTCGCGCTCGGCGCCTGCCTGGACCGGATCGCCGCCGACGGCCTGCCCACCGTGATCGCCCGGCACCGCGCCGCCTCGGCCGCCACCCGGGCCGGCGCCCGCGCCCTCGGCACGCTCAGCCCCTACGTCCACCAGGACGCCGCCGCGGCTCCGGTCGCCACCACCCTGCGCACCCCGGCCGGGGTGCACGCCGCCGAGCTCGCCGCCGCCCTCGACCCGGCGCTGCCCGTCCAGCCCGGCGGCGGGGCGCTGGCGGCCTCCATGCTCCGCGTCAACCACTACGGCACGGCGGCCTCGCTGGACACCGTCCGGGCCTGCCTGACCGCCCTCGCCACGGCCACCGGGGGCGACGCCGACGCGGCGCTGGAGGCGGCCGGGGCGGCGTGGAAGGCCGCCGCCTAGGAAACGCCGAACGGCCCCCGGATCGCTTCGGGGGCCGTTCTCCCGGCTGCGCTCAGTGCCCGCCCGCGTCCACCACCTCGACGCCCCGGATGTTCCGCTCGATCTCCTCCGCCGGCAGCGCGACGGACAGCGCCCAGTAGTAGATGAGCAGAGAGAACACCACCACGACCCCGATGTCCCACCACAGCGGCAGGTTCCCCTGGGCGCCCAGGCCGAAGGTGCCCTGCCAGGAGACGATCCCCATCCCGACCAGGTAGACCGGCAGCCACT
Organism: Kitasatospora sp. NPDC001309; assembly: GCF_042896295.1. NCBI lineage: Bacteria > Bacillati > Actinomycetota > Actinomycetes > Kitasatosporales > Streptomycetaceae > Kitasatospora > Kitasatospora sp. NPDC001309. Next base: position 107,553 of record NZ_JBIAXC010000016.1, read on the forward strand.
GCCCGGCCTTGAAGTCCATCCGCGGCGCGTTCGGCACCCCCTTCGAGGCGGCGTACGCCGAGTACCCGCCGAGCAGCGCGTACCCGATCAGGATCGCCAGCCCGAGGCGCCACAGGGTGTCCCAGCCGGACCAGTAGATGACCAGGCTCGCCACCGCGAAGGCGATCGGCGAGATGACCGTGCCGGCCGGCAGGTGGTACGAGCGCTCCATCCCGGGCAGCCGCTTGCGCAGCACCCCGAAGGCCAGCGGCGCGCCCGCGTACATCAGCACCACCGCCGAGGTGATGAAGCCGACCAGCTTCTGCCAGCTCGGGAACGGCAGGAAGCAGACCACCCCGGCGACCCAGGCGATCAGCAGCCCGAGCCAGGGCACCGAGTTGCGGTCGGTGTACTGCAGGGCCTGCGGCGCGTAGCCGTTGCGGCTGAGGCCGTAGGTGACCCGGGAGCTGGAGGTGATGTAGACCAGCCCGGTGCCCGCGGGCGAGATCACCGCGTCGATGAACAGGATCGTCGCCAGCCAGCCGAGGCCGATCAGCGTGGCGAGGCCCGCGAACGGGCCGCTGATCCCCGGGTAGTCGAGCTTGGCCCAGCCCCCGGCGAAGGTCTCCGGCGGCAGGGCGCCGATGAACACCACCTGGAGCAGCACGTAGATGATCGTGCCGATCACCACCGACCCGAGGACGGCCCGGGGGATGTCCCGGCGGGGGTTGCGGCTCTCCCCCGCCCACTGGATGGCCTGCTCGAAGCCGAGCAGCGCGAAGATCACGCCGCTGGTGCTGATCGCGGCGAGCACGCCCTTGGCGCCGTCCGGGGCGAAGCCGTGCACGGTGAAGTTGGAGCCGTGGAAGTCCTGGATGCCGAGCGCGAAGATCGCCAGGATCGGGATCGCGACCTTCCACACGGTGGCCACGCTGTTGGTGTGGGCGAGGAGCCGGACGCCGAGGAAGTTGATCGCGACGAACACGCCCATCAGCACGGCCGCGACCAGGAAGCCCGTCCCGGTCAGCGTCAGGTCCTTGTTGAGGAAGCCGTCCGCCCAGGTCCAGTGCCGGGCGTAGTTGATCATCGCCTGGACCTCGATCGGCGCGATGGTCGCGGCCTGGAGCCAGGTGAACCAGCCGAAGGACATCCCGGCGAAGCCGCCGAAGGCGTAGTGGGGGTAGCGGGCCGTGCCGCCGGCGACCGGGAACAGTCCGCCCAGCTCGGCATGGATCAGCGCCAGCAGGACGATCGCCACCGCGCCGATGCCCCAGGACAGCAGCGCGGCGGGCCCGGCCGCCACCGCCGCCTTCTGCGCCCCGAACAGCCAGCCGGAGCCGATGATCGCGCCGACCGAGGCGAAGAGCAGCCCGGCGACGCCGACCTCGCGCTTCAGCCCGCCGTGCCCCGTGGGGGGCGATGCCGTCGTCTTGGAATGGGCCATGGCGCCACGCCTCTCACCTCGGGGAATCCCCCCGACAGTGCCGCAGCGGCATCCGCACCCACCGAGAAACGCGCCGCGCCCCACGCCCCCTCACCCGAACGGCCGGAGCGGACGGCACCTGGCCGCCGGTCGGCGCGGCACCATCCGCCCGGCCCGGCCCCGCCCCAACGGTTTTCGGTCACTCCCCCCGACACAGTTCCCCGGGCGTTCATCCGACCGGCACGCGGAACTCACCGGGGACCGGCAGGCTCCGCCCAGAGCCGAAGTTGGCTAGACAACTTACCGCCGAGGAGGAGACCGTGACCGAGCTGCCGCCGTACTGGCTGCGCGACAACTGCCCCTGCGCCGACTGCCGGGACCCGCGCAACGGCCAGAAGCTGTTCCAGATCGACGACCTCCCGCCGGACCTCGCGATCGCCGCGAGCACGGAGACCGACGGCCACCTGGAGGTGCTCTGGTCCGACGGCCACCGCTCCCGCTACCCGCTCGCCTGGCTGGCCGAGCCGGCGGGCGGCGACGGCCGCACCGAGCAGGACAAGCGGCTCTGGACGGCCGCCGACTTCGCCCACGGCATCCCCGAGGCCGACTGGGAGGCCTACCTCACCGACCCCGCCGAGCAGGCCGCCGTCCTCGCCGCCGTCCGGCGCAGCGGCTTCGCGGTGCTGCGCGGGGTGCCCACCGTGGAGCGGCAGGTGCTGCGGGTGGCCGAGAGCTTCGGCTACGTGCGGGTCACCAACTACGGCGAGCTGTTCGACGTCCGGGTCGAGCCGGACCCCAACAACCTCGCGTTCACGAACAGGACGATCGCCCCGCACACCGACAACCCGTACCGCGACCCGGTGCCGACCCTCCAGCTGCTGCACTGCCTGGAGAACTCGGCGACCGGCGGCGACTCCGGCCTGGTGGACGGCTTCCAGGCAGCCGCGATCCTCCGGGACGAGGCCCCCGAGCACTTCGCGACGCTCACCCGCACGCCCGTCCCCTTCGTCTTCCGCGACCGCCGCACCGAACTGCGCGCCGACCGCCCGCTGATCGACGTGGACCCACTGGGCCGGATCCGCGAGGTCCGGTTCAACAACCGCTCGATCGGCACCCTCCGCGGCGACGACCGGGAAGCCTTCTACGCGGCCTACCGCCGCTTCGCCGCGATCACCCTGCGCCCCGAGCTCCAGCTGACCTTCCGGCTCGGCCCGGGCGACTGCCTGGTCTTCGACAACACCCGCCTGCTGCACGCCCGTACGGCCTTCCAGCAGGACGGCCACCGGCACCTCCAGGGCTGCTACGCGGACCTGGACTCCCTGCACAGCACCCTCGCCGTGCTGCACCGCCGCACCGCCGCCCTGGACGAACTGGCCGGGCTGTTCGCGGGCGAGGGCGCCGGGGAGTACCTGGGCGAGGCCGTCACCATGGCCGAGCACATGCTCCAGGCCGCGGCCGCCGCCGAGGCCGCCGGGGCCCCCGGCCACCTGGTCGCCGCGGCCCTGCTGCACGACGTCGGACACTTCTTTGATGAGCACGGCCACAGCCCGCTGCACGGACGGGATCTGATGGAAGGTCAGGACAACCGGCACAGCCACACCGGCGCCGACCGGTTGGCCGCCTGGTTCGGCCCGGAGGTCACCGAGCCGGTCCGGCTGCACGTGGCCGCCAAGCGCTACCTGTGCGCGGTCGAGCCCGGCTACCGCGCCCGGCTCTCCGAGGCCTCCGAGTACACCCTCACCGTCCAGGGCGGCCCGATGGACGCCGAGGAGGCCGCCGCCTTCGCCGAACTCCCGGGCGCCGTCGACGCGGTGGCCGTGCGCAGGTGGGACGAGCAGGCGAAGGAGCCGGGCCTGCGGACGCCGGACTTCGAGCACTACCGCCCGCTGCTCGCCTCGCTCATGCGGTAGGACGCGCAGGACGCGCAGGACACGTAGGACGCGCAGGAACCCCGAACGACGCCCGGGAGCTCAGTCCAGCTCCCGGGCGTGCCGCGAAAGCGCCGACGTGGCCAGCGAGTTGTGCACGCTGAACGCCACCGTGCCGGGCAGGTAGCGGTCCTGGGACCACTCCACCGGCGTGCCGGTCGGGTCGGTGGTGCGCCGTCGCTCGCGCAGCAGCGGGCCGCCCCGGCGGCAGCCGAGCAGTCGGGCGTCCTCGGCGTTGGCCGCGACGATGTCGATGGTGTGGTCGGCGTCGGTGAACAGGATGCCGTGCTCGCGCAGCACCTCGGTGTGCGAGACGACGTCCGGCGGCAGCTCGGCGACGATCTCGCCGACCCGCGGCGGGTAGATCGTCCGCTCGACCATCACCGGGGTGCCGGACAGCGTCCGCAGCCGGACCGTGACGTACACCTCGGCGCCGGGCTCCAGCCGCAGTTGCTCGCGCTCGGCCGCGTCGGCCGGTCGGCGCACCAGGGAGTCCAGGATGCCGCCGGGCTCCTCGCCCATCGAGTACGCCCAGTGCGTGAAGCTGAGCAGTTCCGAGAAGCTCTGCACCCGGGCGCCGCCGAGCACCACCCGTCGGGTGCCGCGGCGGGAGGTGACCAGCCCGTCGGAGCGCAGCACGGCGAGCGCCTGGCGGACGGTGCCGCGGGAGACCCCGTACTGCTCGGCCAGCGCGCCCTCGGCGGGCAGCCGGCCGGCCTCGCCGTACGCGCCGGTGGTGATGGCCTCGCGCAGATCTGCGGCCACCTTGCGGTACAGGGCTCCGGCCGTGCGCTCGACTGGGCGCCCGGGCTCTACTGCCACGTCACTCAATTGACCCTCCAGGGGCGGTGTCCAGCGCAGCCGTACCGGCACGGACAGCCCGACCTTATCCCGCTGCGCCGTTCGAGCATCGCACCGAACGGATCACGCACCGATGGCCGGATTCCACCGTTCCCGCAGCCGACCCCGGTTCTGGGCCGTCCGTTCACCTTCCCGTCACCGAACTTCGGGTTACTTACCTCCGTCAGCGAAGTTGGCTAGTCAACTCGGACGGTTCCGAACGGATACCGGACGAACGCGGCAAGGAACCCCGACGGATCTCCCGACGGGCCACCGACGGATCCGCGCCCCGGCCACTCGCACGATCGATCCCCCGATCAGATCGGACACCACTCCCGTGCAGCACCCCCTTCGCAGTACACCCGATCAGGAGACTGACCCGTGTCCGTGCACCGTGCCCGCTCCGCCGCCTTCGCGGCCGTCCTGACCGCCGCCGCGCTGTCCCTCACCGCCTGCGGTTCCGCCGGCTCCTCCACCGCGAAGTCCGGCAGCGACGCCGCGGGCGGCAAGAGCGCCAAGACCGCCACCTCGGCCGCCGACTTCGGCGGCATGGACGCCCTGGTCGCCGCCGCCAAGAAGGAAGGCAAGCTGCACGTCATCACGCTGCCGCGCGACTGGGCGAACTACGGCAAGCTGATGGACGGCTTCAAGGCGAAGTACGGCATCGACATCGAGGACGAGAACCCGGACGGCTCCAGCCAGGACGAGATCAACGCGATCACGTCCCGTAAGGGCCAGGACCGCGCCCCCGACGTGGTCGACCTGGGCGCCGCGTTCGCCACCTCCGGCGGCAAGCAGGGCCTGTTCGCCCCCTACAAGGTCGCCGACTTCGACAAGATCCCGGCCTCCATGAAGGACGCCAACGGTCTGAGCTACAACGACTACGGCGGCTACGTCTCGATCGCCTGCGACGCCAAGAAGGTGTCGGCCTGCCCGAAGACCTTCGCCGACCTGCTCAAGCCCGAGTACAAGGGCATGGTCGCGCTCAACGGCAACCCGACCAAGGCGAACGCCGCGTACAGCGCCGTCATGGCCGCCGCCCTGGCCAACGGCGGTTCGCTGGACAACATCCAGCCCGGCATCGACTTCTTCGGCAAGCTCAAGCAGGCCGGGAACTTCAACCCGGTCGAGGTCACCCCGGCGACCATCGAGAAGGGCGAGACCCCGATCAGCGTCGACTGGTCCTACCTGAACGCCGGCTACACCGACAAGTTCAAGGACAAGGGCATCGACTGGCAGGTCAGCATCCCGTCCGACGGCATCTACGCCGGCTTCTACAACCAGGCCATCAACAAGGACGCGCCGCACCCGGCCGCCGCCCGCCTGTGGGAGGAGTACCTCTACAGCGCGGAGGGCCAGAACGGCTACCTGGGCGGCTACGCCACCCCGGCCCTGTTCGACGCCATGAAGGCCGCGGGCACCCTGGACGCGGCCGCCGCCGCCAAGCTCCCGGCCATCGAGAAGCCCTTCACCACCTTCCCGACCGACGACCAGACCACCGCGGCCAAGAAGGTCGTGACGGAGAACTGGGCCAAGGCGATCTCGGGCTGATCTGACTGATGACTACGGCTCCCACCCCGGTGCCGGCCAGCGCCTCCGCCGCCCAGAGCGGCGGGGGCGCCCCCGGCCCCGTCTCCCCCGCCCCGGCCCCGGTCACCGCCACCACGGTGCACACCGAGGCCCCCCGCCCGGCCGCGCGCCGGGCCCGCGGCAGCCGCGCCTGGCTCGCCGCCCTCCCCCTGGTCCTCTTCTTCGCGATCGGCTTCGGCCTGCCCGCCGTCGCGATCGTCATCGGCGCCTTCACCACCTCCTCGGACGCCCCCGACGGCGGCGGCGCCTTCACCCTCGACAACCTCACCGGCTCGCTCCAGGGCGCCTACTGGACGGCCCTGTGGGGCAGCGTGAAGCTCTCCCTGCTGACCGCGCTGATCGCCACCGTGGTCGGCCTGCCGCTGGCCCAGGCCGTGGCGACCTCCCGGTTCCGCGCCTTCCGCGAGGCCGTGATGTCCGCCTCCGGCGTGCTCGCCAACTTCGGCGGCGTCCCGCTGGCCTTCATGTTCGTCGCCACCCTCGGCAACTCCGGCGAGGTCACCAAAAAGCTCGGCCTGACCGCGCACGGCTGGAACCTCTACACCTTCTCCGGCCTGTCCGTGGTCTACCTGTACTTCCTGGTGCCGCTGATGGTCATCACCATCACCCCGGCCCTGGAGGGCCTCAAGGTCCAGTGGCGCGAGGCCGCGTACAACAACGGCGCCACCGGCCTGCAGTACTGGCGGCACGTGGCGCTGCCCGTCCTGCTGCCCTCGCTGCTCGGCGGCTTCGTGCTGCTGTTCGGCGCCTCCTTCGCCGCGTACGCCACCGCCGAGGCCATGGTGGGCAGTTCGGTGCCGCTGATCTCGATGCAGATCGGCGACGCGCTGTCCGGCAACGTCCTGGTCGGCCAGGGCAACCTCGCCCTCGCCCTCGGCCTCGACATGATCGTGGTCGCCTGCCTGGTGATGGCCGTGTACCTGCCCCTTCAGCGCCGGAGTGCCAAGTGGCTCGCCTGATCAATCGCATCCGTTTCGGCCGCGGCCTGGTCCTGCTGCTCTGCGGGATCTACTTCGCGGTGCCGCTGGTCTCGTCGGTGGTCTTCAGCGTCGACGACCACAAGAACGGCACCACCTTCCGCGCCTACACCGAGCTGCTGAACGCCCCCGGCTTCACCGACAGCCTGGTGCTCAGCCTCGAACTGGCCGTCGTCACCGTGGCGGTGCTGCTGCTCCTGCTCGTCCCCGCGGTGCTCGCCGCCCGGCTCGGCGCGCCGAAGCTGCGCCCGGTCATCGAGGTCATGTGCTCGATGCCGCTGGTCGTCCCGGTGGTGGCCCTCACCACCGGCATCATCGGCGTGCTGCGCTGGGGCCCGGACTACCTCCAGGACACCCCGTTCTTCCAGACCATGGTGGCCATCCAGAACCCGGACTTCCCGATCGTCCTGGTCATCGCCTACGTGCTGATGGCCCTGCCGTTCGCCTACCGGGCCATCGACGCCGGACTGCGCGGCGTGGACGTGGTCACCCTGGTCGAGGCCGCCCGCAACTGCGGCGCCGGCTGGCTGCGCGCGGTGTTCACCGTCGTCCTGCCGAACCTGCGCAGCGCGCTGCTGAACGGCGCCGTGCTCACCGTCGCCCTGGTGCTCGGCGAGTTCACCACCGCCTCCATCCTCGGCTTCGGCCCCTTCTCGGTGTGGATCAACTCCAACGGCAAGAGCGACGGCCAGATGTCCGTCGCGGTGTCGATGCTCAGCCTGCTGATCGTCTGGCTCGTCCTGCTGCTGATGTCCGCCGTCGGCCGCGGCCGCAAGGCCGCCCGGTCCTGAACCACCCCCCGTTCTCCAGGAGTTACCAGCCATGACCACGGCCACCGCCACCGCCTCCCGGGCCGCGACCGCCGCCGGCGGCGCCACCGTCGAGTTCCGCTCGCTGCGCCGCGCGTTCGGCGCCACCACCGCCCTCGACGGTCTGGACCTGACCGTCCGGCCCGGTGAACTGCTCGCCCTGCTCGGCCCGTCCGGCTGCGGCAAGACCACCGCGCTGCGCATCCTGGCCGGCTTCGAGCAGCACGACTCCGGCGAGGTGCTGGTCGACGGACAGGACATCACCTCGATCCCCGCCCACAAGCGCGACGCGGGCATGGTGTTCCAGTCGTACAGCCTCTTCCCGCACCTGACCGCGCTGGACAACGTCGCCTTCGGGCTGCGGATGCGCGGCACCGGCAAGGCCGAGCGCCGCAAGCGCGCCCAGGAGCTGCTGGAACTGGTCGGCCTGCCGCACCGCGCCGAGCACTACCCGCACCAGATGTCCGGCGGCCAGCAGCAGCGCATCGCGCTCGCCCGCGCCCTCGCCCTCCAGCCGCGCGTGCTGCTGCTGGACGAGCCGCTGTCCGCGCTGGACGCCAAGGTCCGCCTCCAGCTGCGCGAGGAGATCCGCCGCCTCCAGCAGGAGCTGGGCATCACCACCCTGTTCGTCACCCACGACCAGGAGGAGGCGCTGTCCATGGCCGACCGGGTCGCCGTGCTGCGGGCCGGGAAGCTGGAGCAGTGCGCCACCCCGTCCGAGCTGTACGGCCGGCCGGCCACCCCCTTCGTCGCCGAGTTCGTCGGCACCATGAGCCGCATCCCGTGCACCCGCACCCCGGACGGCGTCGAGGTGCTCGGCCGCCGGCACGCGGTCGACGGCACGGCGCCCGCCGACGGCGAACTCCAGGTGCTGGTCCGCCCGGAGAACGTCGTCCTCACCCCGTCCGCGACCGGCCCGGCCCAGGTGGTCACCGCGTCCTTCCTGGGCGCCGTCACCCGGCTCACCGTCCGCCTCGACGACGGCACCGAGGTCAAGGCCGACCTGCCCACCGAGGCCGCCGCCGCCCTCCCGGCCGGCGCGCGCGCCGAGCTCACCCTGCCGGAGCGCCCGGTACTGGTGGACCGCCGCACCGCCTGAGCGGCCCGTCTGGGATCCTCGTTACCGCCTCTGCACCCTCAGAAGAACCACCGAAGGTACCGCCATGCCTGAAACCGTCCCGCCCGTTCCCACTCCCTCCGCCCCCGTCCCCCTCCCCGCCGCCGTCCTCTTCGACATGGACGGCACCCTGGTCGACACCGAGCAGCTGTGGTGGAAGGCCGCCGCCGAACTCGCCGAGGAGCTGGACCACCCGCTCACCGACCAGGACGCCCCCGAGGTGCTCGGCCAGGCCGTCGAGCACACCGCCGCCCACCTGCACAGGGTCAGCGGCACCAGCCGTCCCGAGGCCGAGCTCGCCACGGTGCTCGGCGAGTCCTTCGCCGCCAAGGTCGCCGCCGAGACGGTGCCCCGCCCCGGCGCGCTCGCCCTGCTGGCGGCCCTGCGCGACGCACAGGTGCCCACCGCGCTGGTCTCCGCCTCCCCGCGCCTGGTGGTGGACCTCGTCCTGTCCTCCATCGGCCGCGACTGGTTCGCCGTCACCATGGCCGCCGAGGACACCCCCCGCACCAAGCCCGCGCCGGACCCGTACCTGGCCGCCGCCGAGCGGCTCGGCCTCGACCCGGCCACCTGCGTCGCCGTCGAGGACACCCCCACCGGGGTCACCTCCGCCGCCGCGGCCGGCTGCGCGGTGCTCGCCGTCCCCTCCAGCGCCGTCCCGATGCCCGACGGCCGGCGGATCACCCTGCTGGACAGCCTGGAGCGCGCCGACCTGGCCCTGCTGGGGAAGCTCTCCACCGCCCCGGCCGTTTGACAGCGACATGCCCTACGTCCTGCTCGCCCTCGCCATCCTGAGCGAGGTCTGCGCCACCAGCTGCCTCAAACTCACCGAGGGCTTCACCCGCCTCTGGCCCAGCCTCGGCGTCGGGGTCGGCTACGCGCTGTCCTTCTACCTCCTCGGCCGCGCCCTCAAGCACATCCCGGTCTCCGTCGCCTACGCCGTCTGGTCGGGCGCCGGAACGGCCGCGGTCGCCGGAATCGGCGTGGTCGCCTTCGGCGAATCACTGGGCAAGGTGCAGATCCTCGGCATCGCCCTGATCATCGTCGGAGTCGTCGTCCTCAACCTCAAGGGCGGCCACTGACTAGTCGTCAACTCGTCTGCCCCCGGGCCGGGTCGGAGCACCGGAACACCGGCACCCCGACCCGGCCCGTTCGCTACCGCGTTCCCATGACCGCCCCCAGGCCCCACCACTGCCGCTTCGTCCACCGCGAACTCTCCCGCCAGCTACCGGAGTTCGACCCCCAGGCCACCAGCCTCTCACCCAGCGGCAAGAGCCTCCGACCCGCCCTCGCCCAACCCTGGGACACCCTCGGCGCCCCCGACCGGCACCACCGAGGTCCACTACGCCGCCGCCATCGTCGCCAACAACCACGGCCCCGCCATCGACGCCTTCGGCACGTTCTGGGGCCGGTACTACGGCGGCAAGGGCAAGGGCTCACAAGTGCGAGCCTTACGCCACCCGGTACGACGATCCCGCGGATCTGGTCGCGGTCGACAAGTACATGCGGAAGTACATCAGGGAGAACAGACGCCCACTCAACAGTCCGGTCCCGATCGAAGATATCCTCGGACCCGACGGCCACAAACGCTTCACCGGTTTCTACAAGGATCCGCAGGATCCGAGCCGCTACCTGCCAGTGGACTTCGAAGGCGGGGAAATCGCTACCTTCTACGAACCCGATGCACATGGAAAGCGGCATCTGGTCACCTCCTACGCCAACCCGGCAGCGGGAAAGTATCCATAAGGACGTCATGGAACCTGAACTCGCCGGATTCATGCGGCATTACCTCAATGTCGAGATGGCCTTCTCCTACATGGATCGCTTGAAGAGAACCATCAGTATGTCGAACCCCATATGGGGTGAAGAACTCCAGAAGTGGTTCACTCAACTCTTCGCCGAGCGGGATCTCACCCGGGGTGAGTACTGCGAACTCACCTGGGTCGAGTTCGAGACCGAGGAGGAGATGTACGACTACCTGACGAAGGTCCACGCCTACCTCTTCCTCGACACCGAGGAAGCCCCGATCCCACCCGATTGAGGTTTCGTCGTTGCGGGCGGCTCCGGCCCCGCCGGAGCCGCCCGCGCTCCGAACCAGCCGAGTTCGCCGGCCCTGATGCCCGCGACGAGGCCCTACCAGGCCTCGAGGGTGAGCTGGAGGTTCGGGCCGCCCTTGTCCTTCGAGTCGCGGATCACGATCCCCGAGGTCAGCCGCTGCGCCTTTACACAGGCCCCACCCTGCTCGCTGCTGCTGCTTGAGCATGCCGATCGACCGATCGTGGCAGGTGCAGCACTTGTGGGTACCCGCCGTCGGCGAGACCGTCACCATGACGGCCGCCGAGTTGTAGATCGCCACGCCGGGGGCGCCCCTCGTCCTGGCCGAAGTCATCGAGGTGAAGGGCGACTTGGCCACCCGCTCTTACCGGGGCGTCCTCCGCGGCCGCCTGTCGGTGCCGACGATGATGACCGGGAAGTCGGACCGGCCGACTTCCTACTCCCATCGGGAGCACGCGACGGCGTCATCGACGAGCCTGAGCCCCCGCCCGAGGGGCGGAAGGATCCGGGCGTAGCGTTCCACCCCGGCGCATCGAGGAGCGGGGGTAGCAGTGGCGGGGAAGAGGACGAGTCGCGGGACGGTCGCGCTGGCGGGTGCGCTGGTGGCGGCGGTGCCGGTCGGGACGTTCGGGCTGGTGGCGGTGAGCACGTACATCGGTTTCGGTACGGCGTCGCTGCTCGGGTTGGTGGTCGGGGTGGCCTGGGTCGTGGGCGTGGTCCGGCTGCTCGGGGCGGCGTTGGGCTGCTGGATGGCGGCGTTCGGCGCGGTCCTGTGGCTCCTCGCGCTGGGGTCGGTGGCGTCGGCCCGGGATTCGGTGATCCTGAGCACGTCCGGGGTGACCGCCACCGCCCGTGTCACGGCGGTGCACGACCGCCCGCAGGGCAAGCAGCCGAGCTCGTCGTACGAGGTCGCCGACGAGAACGGCGTACCGATCCCGAACGGCATGGTGTCCGCGGGCCTGCACTCGCACGCGGTCGGCGACCGGCTCACCGTCCGCTACGACCCCAGGGGTGTCGCGGAGGCACGCCTCCCGGAGAACGTCGACTTCCTCAGGGACGGGGCCGTCGCCCTCGGCCTCAACGCCGTCCTGCTGGCGGGCACGGCCGGTCTCGGGGTGTCGGTGGTCCGCAACGGGCGCCCGCGCCGGGTGCCGTACCGGCGCGGCCTCGTCATCGGCGGCAGCCCGCGGGACGGGCGGTGAGCTACTCCCGCACCACTCGGGCCCGCAGGTAGTTGCGCCGTCCGAAGTTGGGCTCGTCGACCGCCGTGAGGTCCTCGACCTGGAACCGGTACAGCGCCGCCGCGCCGCCCCCGGTGAGGTACTGCCGCCGGACCTCCTCGTCCTGGGCGAAGGCCGGGTACCGCCCCTGGTAGGCCGCCAGGGCGGCTTCCGCCTGGTGCCCCCAGGCCTCGCCCGCGCTGCCGGTCAGCTGGAGTCCGCGCAGTTGCTCGCCGAAGGCGGGCGGCGGCAGGAAGACGGTGGCGGCGGCCCGGGCCTCCTCGGCGAGGTGGTGGCTGTGCCGGGTGGAGCGCTCGCTGACGAAGTAGAGGACGAGGTCCTCGTCGTAGGCGAAGAAGGCGAGGTTGGCGTGCGGTCCGTGCTCGTGGCCGGCGGTGGCGAGGGTGAGCACCATGGCCTCGGCGAGCAGTCCTTCGACGCCCTTGTGCAGCAGGTCGCCCGGCCAGTCCCCCTGCGTGACGTCGAGTCGGTACGGCATTCGGCACTCCCTCCGCTGGCGCCCGGTGCCTTCGCGCCCCGAGCACGACTGAGCCGGGCGGCGCCCCCGTCAGGGGCCGCACGCCCGGCTCACATGCTCCACCCGCCGTCCGAAACCGGACAAGGGGCGGGCCGCTCACGAAATGGGTTCTACGGGTTCTACTGCGCGCGGTGCGAGGCGTACCCGCGGGTCACCACCGGCACCGTGCCGGGGCCGAGCAGGGGGCGCAGCGCGCCCGACCGCATCCTGTCGACGAGCGGTCCGCAGCGTCCGGCCAGCGGGGCCAGCACCAGCGCGACCAGGGTGCCGACGAGGGCGCCGACCGCCACGTCGTGGGGGTAGTGCACGCCGACCCAGACCCGGGAGGCGGCCATCAGGGCCGCGAAGACGGTGGCGACGACGCCGAGCCGGCGGCTGACGAACCAGAGCGAGATCGCGGCGGCGAAGGCGATCACCGAGTGGTTGCTGGGGAAGGACCAGTCCCCGGCGGCGGGGCAGGTCTCCAGCGAGACGCTGCCCTTGATCTGCGCGCACGGCCGGAGTTCCTCGACCATGCCCTTGAGCACGGAGTTGAGGCCGTACGCGACGACCACGATCACCGGGGAGGCGAGCACCTTGGCCATCACCGCGGAGTCGGCGCCGCGCGCACGCCACCAGGCGTACAGCATGAACAGGGCGAACAGGCCGAGGCCGATCGCGGACCAGACCTTGATCACGTCGTCCAGCCAGGTCGGGGCGGACTGCGCCCACTTGTTCACCTGGGTGTAGAGGCCGCCGTCGATGCCACTGCCGTCGTACACGGCGAGAGCCCGAGAGGACATCACACGTCACCTCCGTGACGGCGCGCCTTACGGGCGCGGAACAGTTCGAGAACAATGGGGAGCACGGAGACAACTACTACCAGACCGATGATCGGCAGCAGATACTGGTCGATCCCGGGAATCGAGGACCCGAGCCCGTACCCGGCCAGCACCACGCCGACGGTCCAGACCGCACCGCCCGCGACCTGCCAGAAGGTGAACGAGCGGACCGGCACTTCGAGTACGCCGCAGAGCGGATTCAGCACCGTACGGACCACCGGGATGAACCGGGCCAGCACGATCGCCTTGCCGTGGCCGTACTTGGCCAGCAGTTCCTCGGCCCGCGCCGCGCCCTCCAGCAGGCTCTTGCGCTTGGTGCGGCTCAGCAGTGCCCGGCCGCCGCGCCGGCCGATCAGGTAGCCGACCTGGGCCCCGGCCAGCGCCCCGATCAGGGCGGCGGGGAGCACCTGCCACAGGTGCAGCTGCGGGCCCTTGGTGGCGCCGGGCACGCAGAGCAGGCCCGCGGTGAACAGCAGCGAGTCGCCGGGCAGGAAGAAGCCCACCAGCAGGCCGGTCTCGGCGAACAGCACCACGGCGATGCCGAACGCCCCGAAGGCGGCGAGCAGCGAGGAGGCGTCCAGCGGGTTCACGGCGAGGTGGGTGCCCATCGCGAGGTGAACGGCCGGATCGGCGGGGAACTGGAGCAAGGCTGGCGGACCTCCCGTACGTTGGGGGGCGGTCGCCGCGACGCGCGGCGGACCCGCCCGGGACCGTCTACAGTGACGTAGACGGTCTACATGACTGTAGACGAAAGCTGGAGGAAGCGCCGCCATGTCCGACGTACCGTCCGCCCGCCGGCCCGCCGGGGAGCTGGAGTCCGAGGTGCTGGCCGCCCTGTGGTCGGCCCGGCAGCCGATGACCCCGCAGGACGTCCAGACGGCGCTCGGCGGGGACCTCGCCCGCACCACCATCGCGACGATCCTGGCCCGGCTGCACGACAAGGGGACGGTCGAACGCACCCGGGCCGGCCGCGCCTACGCCTACACCCCGACCGTCCAGGACACGGCGGGCCTCGCCGCCCGCCGGATGCACACCGAGCTCGGCCGCGAGGCCGACCGCTCCACCGTGCTCGCCCGCTTCGTCTCCGACCTCTCCGCCGAGGACGAGCAGCTGCTGCGCGCCCTGCTCGGCGACGGCAGCGACGGCAGCGACGGCAGCGATGTCGGGGTCGAGGACGGCAGACCCGGACCGGCGAGCGGCCCCCGACCGACGGGCGGCCCCGGATCGGCGGGCGCCCCGTGATGATCGCCGTCTGGGCGCCGCTGCTGCTGCCCTTCCTGACCGTCCCGCTGGCCCGCCGGCTCGCCGAGTCGCTGCCGCCCCGGGCCGCCGCCTGGCTGCTGGCCGGCACCGCCACCGTCCTGGCCGGCGGCACCCTCTGCTCACTCGGACTGCTCGCCACCGCCGGCCTGCTCCAGCTGCCCCCGGTCGCCGCCCTCGGCCACCTCTCGCTGCCCTGGCTCACCGCCGCCGCGCCCAGCGCCCCGCTCGCCGCAGCGGTGGCCGGCCTCGCCCTGGCCGCGCTCGGCGCCCTCGCCGTACGGACGACCCGCCGCCGGTGCCTGGAACTGCGCACCGCCCGGGCCGCACTGCCCGCCCCGGGCGCCGCCTGCGCCCCCGGGCCGGGCGACGAGGCAGACGCCGCATCGCACACCGCGACGCGCGCTGAGACGGACGCCGACCAGCATCCGGACACGCGCCCCCGGCAAGCCCCGATGCGCTGGGCGCGCGCCCAGCGCGGACCCCAGGACCCCGCCCTGCACCCCGCCGGACGCCCCTCCCCGCGCCTCGCACGCCGCCCCGCCGGACGCCCCGCCCTGGCGGCCTGGCGGCAGGCCCTGGCCCGGCTCCGGCACCCCGCCGACCACCCGCTCACCGTGCTGGACGACGAGCGCGCCGACGCCTTCGCCCTCCCCGGCCGCCTGCGCCGCCCCGGCCGGACCGGCGAACCCGGCCGGATCGTGGTCACCTCCGGAATGCTGCGCGCCCTCAGCGGGCCCGAGCGCTCCGCCCTGCTCGCCCACGAGCGCGCCCACCTGACCGGCCGGCACCACGTCTTCCTCGCCCTCGCCGAGCACGCCGCCGACGTCCACCCGGCGCTCCGCCCACTGCGCGCGCCCCTCGGGTACCACCTGGAGCGCTGGGCCGACGAGGTGGCCGCCGCCCGGATCGGCGACCGTGCCGTGACCGCCCGCGCGGTCGGCCGGGCCGCCCTCGCCGCGAGCCGCTCGCCCTGGCCGGCCCGGCCCCGGCTGGTCGCCGCCGCCCACTCCGGCCCGGTCCCGCGACGGGTCGCGGCCCTCCTCCAGCCCCGCCCTTCCACCGCCCCGGCCACCCGGCTGCGGGCCGTCGCACTGGCGCTGGCCGCCTGCCTGGCCCTGACCACCGGCGCCACCCTGGAGGCCACCGCCGACCTCCACCACACCGTCGAGGCCGCCCAGCACGAACCCGGTACGGAGCGCTAGCCGCCCCCGGACGGGCGCTGCCGGCCGACCTCGAAAAGGCGCCGGACGGGCGCCGGAAGCGCTCCGAACGATCGCCGAACGGGCGCCGAACCATCGCCCGACCATCGCCGAACGGGCGCCGGACGATCGCCGAAAGGACACCGCAAGAGCACGGGAAGGGCGCCGAACGAACGCCCGCCGGGCGCCCCCCGCCGTTTCCGTACCGCCCGGTATGCGGACTTGGTGGACCCCGTCCCCACGCGCCCGTCGCACCCGTACTCTTTCGTCAGCGCGTCGACCCCGGCGCGTCCTCGAACGGCGGCGAGGAGCAACCCGAGTGCGGCAGACCGGACGGCAGTCCCGACGACCAGAGCGCCGCACCCCGCCGACCGCGGCGGAGCTGGCCAGGGTCCACGAACGCACCCTCGCCGACGCCGCCGCCCGCGAACTCGTCCTCCCCGAGAGCCCCGGGCCCGGTACGCCCGGCCGGCTCGAACCCCGCCCCGAGATCGGCGACTCCTGGGCGAGGCTGCGCCGCCTCGGCCTCGACCCCGACACCGGTGCCTCCACCGTCCTGCTCGGCCCCGCCGAGCTGGAGCAGCGCCGCCGGTCCAGCGGCCTCGACAACGTCATGCCGGTGCTGCGCGAGACCCTGTTGGAGCCGGTGGGCCAGGCACCGCTGATCCTCGCCATCGCCGACGCCGAGGGCCACGTGCTCTGGCAGGAGGGCGAACGCGGCCTGCGCCGCAGCGCCGACCGGATCGGCTTCGTCACCGGTGCCCGCTGGATCGAGGAGACCGTCGGCACCAACGGCATCGGAGTCGCGCTGCGCGCCCAGCGCCCGATGCACGTCCACTCCGCCGAGCACTACCTGCGCAGCCACCACACCTGGACCTGCGTGGCCGCCCCCGTGCACGACCCGACCACCGGCCGGCTGGTCGGCGCCATCAACCTCAGCGGCCCGGCCCACAACGTCCGCCCGTACCTGCTCCAGCTCACCGCCACCGCCGCCCGGCTCGCCGAGACCGAGCTGCGCGCCCACCGCCTGGAGGCGCTGAACCGGCTGCGCACCCTGGCCGCCCCGCTGCTCGCCCGGGTCGGCGGACCGGCCCTGGTGGTGGACGCGGCCGGCTGGACCGCCGCCTCGGCCGGGCTGCCGCCGCAGAGCCGGCTGCGCATCCCCAGCGAGGGCTGGGTCCCGGCCGCCGTGCACTGGGTGCCGGGGCTGGGCGAGTGCGTACTGGAACCGCTCGCGGACGGCTGGCTGGTGCGGCCCGTCCGCCCGACCGGGGCGGACGGCTCCGGCACGGTGACCGCCGAGCGCGCCGAGGGCGCCCGGCTCCGGCTCGACCTGCGCCGACCGGACCGCCCCGAGCTGTCCGTCCGGGGCGCGGCCGACAGCTGGTCGCACCCGGTCAGCCCGCGCCATGCCGAGCTCCTGCTGCTCCTCGCCACCGCCCGCGAGGGCAGTACGGCGGCCCAGTTGGCCGAGGCGCTGTTCGGCGACGCGGGGCGGACGGTGACGGTCCGCGCCGAACTGTCCCGGCTGCGCCGCTACCTGGGCGGCCTGCTGGCCCACCGGCCGTACCGCTTCGCCGACTCGGTGCTGGTCACCGTGGAGGGGCCGGCCGATCCGCTCGACCTGCTGCCCTCCTCCACGGCCCCCGCGGTACGGCGGCTGCGGGCGGAGCTGGTGGCGGGCCTGGTCCGGCTGCCCGGGGCCGCGGCACCCGTGCCGTCACCGCGCCACGGCGCGCGCCCGCCGGTCCCGGGCGACGACCCGGACGACGACCCCGACGCGCCGTACCCGCCGACGGACAGCACCCCCACGAACCACGCGTCCACCGGCAGCGCCGTCACCAACACCCCACCCGTAAGCGGCAGTTGCGCCCCTCAGCCGCCCGCGAGCAGCGCGGCCAACTGGGCGTCGGTGGGCCCGCAGTCGCGCTCGGCCTCGGCCGAGACCAGCGCGTAGGTACGGTCCAGCCAGGCCTGCACCCGGGGCCTGGAGGCCTCCAGCAGGGCGCTGCCGTGCGGGGATTCGAGCGCCAGGTGCAGGGTCGAGCCGTGGCAGGGGCAGTACGCCGGCCACAGCTTGACGTCGCCCTGGCCGCTGATCCCCTGGAGGCCGTCGCGCAGCAGGTCGCGGGAGAACACCCAGTCCGCCTCGTCCGGACGCCCCAGGTGAAAGGTCAGCAGCACCTCGTAGGGCCGTACGGCGTCGAAGCGGAACCGGGTGCACACCTCGCCGACCACTTCGTCTCCCAGTGAGATCCGCAGCGTCAGCACCTCCTCCACCGACACCGGAGCGGCGGTGGAGCCACCCCCATCGCCGCCCGTGGGGGTGGCGGCGAGGGGGGCGCTGGAGGCTGCGGACAGCGGGTCGGGCGGCATGACGGTCTCTCCGGGAACGGCGCGGGATGCCATCAGCCTGCGTCACCCGCGACCGGGCGGGCAAGGGTTGCAAGGGGGTTGCAATAACCCCCGCCCGGGCCCGCCGACCCTTACCAGGAATATCAGACGGACCGTCAACTTCCGCTCATCGAACGGATGTCCGGAAAATGGAGGGATACTGTCCGTCGTCCGGCCACCCGCTGGTACGCTCTCCCCCTCCCGGCGCGGGCCCGCCCGCGAGGCCGGCCCGGAACGGCCGGACCGCTGCCCGGCGTGGTGCGTGGGAGAATACGGCGACGCGACGGCGGCTTCGGGGAGGGAGGGGTCCGGTGGCTGTGCGTGGGGAGACCACGCGGGACGTGCAGCACGAACCCGCACGGCAGGGTCGACACGGTCGGCCCCGCCCGTTCGGCGGCCGCTTCCGGCTGCCCACCCTGCGCTTCTCCGGTGCCGCGATGGCGATGTCCACCGTCGTCGGCATCAGCATCGCCACCACCCTCCTGCTGAACGAGCAGCAGGGCATCGGCCGTCGGGCCGGCGTCGCCCGGGTCGGCACCACCCCGCCGCCCAGCCCGAGCGGTACGGACCAGGCCGAGGCCGCCTCCGAGCGGACCACGGACACCCCTCCCCCGCCCTCCGGCCACCCGCACGCCCCGAAGCCCTCCGGCCACCCGTCGACGCACCCGTCCGGCCCGGCCAACGCCGCCGCCACGCCGCCGTCAGGGCTGCGGGCCGGAACGGCCGCCCCGGTCGCACCGCCGGCCGGCGGGCAGGCCTCCGCCGGGCACGACCCGCGCCCCTCGGCCGACACCCCGGCCGACGGCTCCTCCCCCTCCGCCCAGCCGCCCACGGCCGCCGACCCGTCCGCCCCGGCCCCCGGGCAGCCGGGCACCGGGCAGACGGCCCCCGGGCAGCCGGGCACCGGACGACCGGACGTCGGCGCAGCCGGTACGGGCGAGTCCCCGCACCCGCCCGCGCTCCAGCCGGCCAAGCCCGGCCGCCCGCTCCCGCCGCCGGCCGCCGTCGTCCCCGGAAACGCCGCCGGCACCGACGGCACTGGCGCCGCCGACGGCAGCACCGACGGCACCGCCCCGGACACCGACCAGGCCCTGACCGGCACCGGGCTGACCACCGCCCTCGGCCGCGACGGCCTCCGGCACGCGCTCGACCTCACCGTGACCGAAACGGTCACCGCACTGCAGGCCGAATTCCGGCTCGCCGCAGGCGAGTTGGCCCCCGGTACCGGAACCGTCTGGACGGACCTGCCGGGCGCCGTGGTGACCACCCAGCAGGAACGCGGCACCCTGGTCTACCGCTTCACCACCCCGCCCGGCACCGACGTCGAGCCCGGCCGCTACAGCTTCGTCGTACGCGGCACCCGCCCGGCCGTCCAGGCCGGTCCGGTGCGCAAGTCGGGCCCGCAGGAGGGCTGGAACGCCGCTGCCTTCGGCATCGACCGCCCCCGGGCGGTCGCCGCGCTCGGCGGCTTCGGCCCCTCGGCGCCGCAGGCCGACCAGCGGGCCGCCCAGCAGCCCACCCGGCAGCCCGCGCCGCAGGACGCCCAGCAGCCGGTGGGCCAGGTCCGCTGACCTCCCCCCGGCTGATCCACTGACCTCCCCTCGGCCGATCCGATCGTCCGACGATCGGCCAGCTCACCGGGCTCTTCCCCGCACCCCCGTTCGTTACTGTGTGCAGCACCCGGCCCGACGCCCCCAGCGGCCCCGGCCCGGGCCGTCGTTCCGCACCCGAGGAGGAGTCCTTGTCCACCGTCCTGACTCAAGGCGGCAACGCACCGCTGACCGCCGCGCGGGTGACCGTCGAGGTCACCGCGCCCAAGGCGCTGGACGTCTCCGGCCTGCTGCTGACCGACGCCGGCAAGGTCCGCTCGGACGCCGACTTCGTCTTCTTCAACGCCCCGCACGGCCCGGGCGTGAGCCTGCGCCCGGCCGCCGCCGGAGCACCGGCCGCGATCACCGTCGACACCCCGGCCGTCCCGGCCGACATCAGCAAGGTCGTGGTCACCGCCAGCCCGGCCGACCAGTCCGCCACCTTCGCCGGGATCGAGCCCACCGCCACCGTCCGGGACGCCGACACCGGTGCCGTCCTGGCCACCTTCACCCCGCCCCGGCTGGGCCTGGAGACCGCGCTCATCGTGGTCGAGATCTACCGGCGCAACGGGGTCTGGAAGGTGCGCGCGGTCGGCCAGGGGTACGCGGACGGGCTGGCGGGCATCGCCACCGACTTCGGCGTCACCGTCGACGACTCCCCGGCACCGGCACCGCAGGCGGCACCGACCCCGGCACCGCAGCCTGCGCCGACCCCCGCCCCGCAGCCGAGCGCGCCGACCCTCCAGATGCACTCCCCGGCCGACCTTCCGCTGCCGCCCGTCCCGCCCGTCCCGCCGGTGCCCCCGGCCCCGCCCGTGCCCCCGGCGCCGCCGGCTCCCTCGGTCGACCCCCGGATCGCCCTGGCCACCCTCCCGTCCATGCCCGCCGCACCCCCGGAGCCCCCGGCCCAGGCCCAGGCCCCGGCCCCGGCAGCGACGCCCGCCCCCGACCCTACCGAGCGCCCCAAGGTCACCCTCGACAAGGGCCGGGTCAACCTGGTCAAGGGCAGCTCCGTCTCCCTGGTGAAGAACGGCCGCCCCTTCCTCTCCTCGGTCCGGATGGCTCTCGGCTGGGAGTCCGCCGCCCGCGGCCGTGACATCGACCTGGACGCCTCCTGCCTGGCCTTCGACGCGAAGCACCGGCGCCTGGAGACGGCCTGGTTCATGAAGCTGAGCATCTTCAACGGCGCGATCGCCCACTCCGGCGACAACCTGGTCGGCGGTGACGGCGGCGACGACGAGGCGATCACCGTCCACCTGGAGGGCCTGTCGGCCGAGGTCCACGCGCTGGTGTTCGTGGTCAACTCCTTCTCCGGCCAGAAGTTCACCGAGCTGCGGAACGCCTACTGCCGCCTGGTGGACGTCCGCACCGAGGAGGAGCTGGTCCGCTTCGACCTGACCCACTCCGAGCCGCGTACCGGCGTGGTGATGTGCAAGCTGGTCCGCCGCCCCACCGGCGAGTGGGAGATGACGGCGCTCGGCGAGTTCGTCGACGGCAAGACCGCCCGGGCGATGATCGAACCCTCCGCCGCCCTCCTCTGATCCCGACCGCATCGCTCAACGTCAAAGTCACGCCAGCGATTTCACCCCCCTGGGGCATCAAGTCGTCCACGGATCGACTCGATTGACTCTCCGGGGGGTGATTCGCGCTCTCCCCCGTGACCGCGCACCCGCACCACCCGCGCACCCGTGGAGGAGAGACCGTGCCCCGCTTCCCGTCCCGCCTCGCCGTCGCCGGCGCCGCCGTCGCCCTCACCGTCGGCCTGATCACCCCCGGCGCGGCTCACGCCGGGACCAAGCCCGCCACCCGGACCGGCCCGCTCAAGTGGGCCGCCCTCGGCGACTCCTACACCGCGGGCGTCATCGAGGCCACCGGCGACCTCACCGCGCCCCAGGACGGCTGCGCCCGCACCACCGGCTCCTACCCCGAGCTGATCCGCCGCGACCTCGGCGCACTGGTCGACCTCCACAACGCCAGCTGCAGCGGCGCCGCCAGCCCGGACGTCTCCACGAACAAGCAGAGCCCGCTCGGCCGCCCGCTCCCGCCCTTCGGCAGCGACCCCGACGCGCCGTACCCGCCCGTCCCGCCGCAGATCGACGTCGTCGACCCGGCCAGCGACGTGATCACCGTGAGCACCGGCGGCAACGACCTCGGCTTCGGGCAGATCCTCAAGGACTGCATCGAACTCGGCGCCACCCACCTCGGCCTGGGCACGCCCTGCAAGGACAAGTACGACGCCCAGATCCCCGGCCGGCTCGACCAGCTGCGCACCGACTACACCGCCATGCTCACCGCCCTCCGGACGAAGGCCCCGTCCGCCCGGGTCGTCACCGTCGGCTACCCGCACCTGATCCCCGAGGACGCCGCCCGCTGCCAGTACGGCAGCCTGCTGCAGTTCGGCACCTTCACCCCCGGCGACCTCGGCTGGGCCCGCGACAGCATCCTCAAGCCGCTCAACCTGGCCATCCAGCAGACGAGTTCGGCCCAGCAGGACACCTACGTCGACCTCTACTCCGGCTCCGCCGGACACAGCGTCTGCGACCCCGACCACTGGCTGGACGGCGTGCTGACCAGCATCATCCCGCTCAAGTACGCGCTGGTGCACCCCAACGCCAAGGGCCAGAAGTTCGCCGCCGCCCAGGTCGAGTCCACCCTTCTCGGCAACTGACCGGCGCCGGGCGGGAAAACCAGTGGCACGGCCCACCACCGGGGATCATCCTGGTCGGATGATCATCCGCGAAGCCACCCCCGAGGACTGGTCGGCCATCTGGCCGTTCTTCCGCACCATCGTCGCCGCCGGCGAGACCTTCCCCTACCCCCTGGACATGCCCTCCGAGCTGGGTCGGGAGTGGTGGATGAAAACCGCCCCCGACCGCACCGTGGTCGCCGTCGACGAGGACGGCACGGTCCTCGGCACCGCCACCATGAACCGCAACCGCCCCGGCAACGGCGGGCACGTGGCCAGCGCCAGCTACATGGTCGACCCGGCGCACCACGGCAAGGGCATCGGGCGGGCCCTGGTCGAGTACACCCTCGACTGGGCCCGCGGGGCGGGCTTCCGCGCCATGCAGTTCAACGCGGTGGTCGCCAACAACGACCACGCCGTCAAGCTGTACCGCTCGCTGGGCTTCGAGGTGGTCGGCACCGTCCCCGAGGCCTTCCACCACCCGGTCGACGGCTACGTCGGCCTGCACGTCATGTACCGCCCGCTGTAACCACGGGGGCCCTACTCCTCGATCGCCCCGCCGACCCGCCGCAGGTGCTGCCGGAAGCTGTACGACGGGTCGGCGGCCCGCCGCTCCAGGAACTCCTCGAAGCGGGTCTGCCTCCGCAGGGTGTCCCCGGCCGTGATCCGCCCGGCCTGCGCCCGTTCGGTGGCGGCGATCCCGGCGGCCGTCTCCAGCACCTCCCCGGCCCGGTCGGCCGGCACGAACAGCACCCCGTCCGCGTCCGCGAACACCACGTCCCCGGCGGTCACCAGGTGCGGCCCGAACCGCGCCGACTCCAGCGCCTCCGGCTCCCGGCCGTCCAGCCGCAGCGGGCCCACCGGCAGCGCGCCGTAGCTGAACACCGGCAGCCCGATCTCCACCAGCTCGGGCGTGTCCCGGTGCAGCCCCCACACCACGATCCCGGCCACCCCGGCGGCCCGCGCCTCCAGCACCGCGAGGTCCCCGATGCAGGCCTCGTCGGTCCGCCCGCCGTTGTCGATCACCAGCACGTCCCCGTCCAGCGCGCCCCCGTACGCCTCCAGGAACACGTCCACGCTCCCGTAGTGCCGCACCGGCAGCACCCGCCCCGCCACCCGCGCCCCGGCCACCACCGCCCCCACCCCCACCGGCGCGGCCCGCACCCCCACCCCGAGCCGCACACACGCATCCGCCACCAACGGCGTCGACAACCCCTCGAACTCCTCGAACCCCTTGGACATCCCCAACTCCTCCCGCTGAAAGCCAAGTTGACCAGTACCGGAATCCTATGCCGGACCTCAAACTCACACCATCGAGTGAAAGTCCGCCGTGTACTGCATAACCCGACCGAAGGGCGAATAGCGTGACGCCCATCCGAAGGAGGGGCATCATGAGTGCTGTGGCGCATGAGCAACCGATCACGAACTCCCCGTCGCAGGCCGACATCCTGCTGGAGAGCTTCCTGAGCCTGCACTCCCCCGAAGGCTTCCGGGCTGAGCTCATCGAGGGAGAGATCATCGTGGCACCACCGCCGGACGGCGATCACGAGGACTACATCGACCTGCTGATCGACCAGGTGAAGGCGAAGTCCAAGGTCCACATGCAAGTGTCCGGTGGCAAGGGCCTTCGCCTCGTGAGTGGTGGTCTCTGCCCGAAGAACCACGTCATCCCGGACGCGACCTTTGCTCCGAGGAGTCTCCGGCTCTTCCGCGGGGCCCCGTCCTGGATGGAACCGGACGGGGTGGCCATGGTTGCCGAGATCACCTCGACCAAGCCCGACCAGGACCGCATCGCCAAGCGGCACTGCTACGCCCGGGCCGGAATCCCGCTCTACCTGCTCGTCGACCGCGAGAAGTCCCAGCTCAGCCTGTTCTGCAAGCCCCACCGGGACGAGTACACCGAAGTCCACCTGGCCGCCTTCGGTGAGCCGCTCGCCCTCCCCGCCCCGTTCGACTTCGAGCTGGACACCAAGGACTTCCTCTAGGAAACACGAAACGGCCCGCACCCCCCGTCAGGGGTGCGGGCCGTTCATCCTGCCGCCAGGGTCAGCTACGGGTGGCCATGGCGCGCAGGAAGAAGGTGAGGTTGGCCGGGCGCTCGGCGAGGCGGCGCATGAAGTAGCCGTACCACTCCTGGCCGTACGGGAGGTAGACCCGCATGGTGTTGCCCTCCTCCGCGAGGCGCAGCTGCTCCTCGGGGCGGATGCCGAACAGCATCTGGTACTCGAAGGAGTCCCGGGTGCGGTTGTTCCACTGGGCCAGCTGGCCGGCGATCTTGATCATGTTGGGGTCGTGCGAGGCGATCATCGGGTAGCCCTCGCCGGCCATCAGGATCTTGAGCGCGCGGACGTACGCGAGGTCGACCTCGTGCTTGCCCTGGAAGGCGACCGACTCGGGCTCCTTGTAGGCGCCCTTGCACAGGCGCACCCGGGAGCCGGGGCCGGAGAACTCGCGGCAGTCGGCCTCGGTGCGGCGCAGGTAGGCCTGGAGGACGACGCCCAGCCAGGGGAAGTCCGCCCGCAGCTCGCGCGCGATGGCGAGGGTGGAGTCGGTGGTGGTGTGGTCCTCCATGTCGAGGGTCACCGTGGTGCCCGCGTCGGCGGCGGCCTCGCAGATGCGGCGGGCGTTCTCCAGCGCGATCTTCTCGCCGTCCACCGGCAGGAACTGGCCGACGGCCGACAGCTTGACGGACACCTCGGCGCCGGCCGCGAGGCCGGTCTCCTTGAGGGCCTTGAGCAGGTGCTCGTACGCCTCGGCGGTGCCGGCGGCCTGGGCGGCGTCCTTGGTGTCCTCGCCGAGGTGGTCGAGGGTGACCTTGCGGCCGGTCGCGACCAGGTCGTCGGTCGCGGTCACGGCGTCGTCGAGGACGTCACCGGCGACGAAGCGCTCGACTATCGCGTGGGTCGGGGGGAACTTCTCGACCACGGTGCGGACCTGGGGGGACCGCGAGGCCGCGAGAAGGGCGGAACGGAGCATCGTGACTCCTGGAGCTGATGTTTCCAAGGGTGGCAGAAAGAGCCGGGGCGGCGGTACGGGGGTGAGCCGCCGCCCCGGCGGGGCGGCGCCCGGCTGCGGGGCCGGGCGTCGCGGGTGACCGTTGGCTACTGGGCGCAGAGCGGTCGGGGTGGGCTGGTCAGCCCATGTGCGGGTAGCGGTAGTCGGTCGGCGGGACGAAGGTCTCCTTGACCGAGCGGGTCGACGTCCAGCGGGCCAGGTTCTGCTTGGCGCCGGCCTTGTCGTTGGTGCCGGAGGCGCGGCCGCCGCCGAAGGGCTGCTGGCCGACGACGGCGCCGGTGGGCTTGTCGTTGATGTAGAAGTTGCCGGCGGCGAAGCGCAGCTTGTGCATCGCGTCCTGGGCCGCGGCGCGGTCCTGGGCGATGATGGCGCCGGTCAGGCCGTAGGCGGAGACGGACTCCATCTGGGCCAGCATCTCCTCGTACTTCTCGTCCTCGTAGACGTACACGGCGAGGATCGGGCCGAAGTACTCCTCGCGGAAGTACTCCGCGGCCGGGTCCTGGCAGACCAGGACGGTCGGGCGGACGAAGTAGCCGACCGAGTCGTCGTAGCTGCCGCCGGCGAGGACCTCGACGGAGGCGTCGGCGTGGGCGCGGTCGATGGCGGCCTTGTTCTTGGCGAAGGCGCGCTCGTCGATGACGGCCGACATGAAGTTGGACAGGTCGCTGACGTCGCCCATGGTGAGGCCGTCGACCTCGGCGGCGAACTCGTCCTTGAGGCCGGCCCAGATCGACGCCGGGACGTAGGCGCGGGAGAGCGCCGAGCACTTCTGGCCCTGGAACTCGAAGGCGCCGCGGGTCATCGCGGTCTTCAGCACGGCCGGGTCGGCGGACGGGTGGGCGACCAGGAAGTCCTTGCCGCCGGTCTCGCCGACGATCCGCGGGTAGGTGCGGTAGCCGGCGATGTTCTCGCCGACGGAACGCCACAGGTGCTGGAAGGTGGCGGTGGAGCCGGTGAAGTGGATGCCGGCCAGCGCGGGGTGCTTGAGCGCGACGGCGGAGACGTCCAGGCCGTCGCCGGTCACCATGTTGATGACGCCCTTGGGCAGGCCGGCCTCCTCCAGCAGCTGCATCAGCAGGTGCGCGGAGTACTGCTGGGTGGGGGACGGCTTCCACAGCACCACGTTGCCCATCAGCGCGGGCGCGGTCGGCAGGTTGCCGGCGATCGCGGTGAAGTTGAACGGGGTGATCGCGTAGACGAAGCCCTCCAGCGGGCGGTGGTCGCTGCGGTTCCACACGCCGTCCGAGGAGACCGGCTGCTCCGCCATGATCTGGCGGGCGAAGTGCACGTTGAAGCGCAGGAAGTCGACCAGCTCGCAGGGGGTGTCGATCTCGGCCTGCTGGGCGGTCTTGGACTGGCCGAGCATGGTGGCGGCGGCCAGGGTCTCGCGCCAGGGGCCGGCCAGCAGGTCGGCGGCCTTGAGGAAGATCGCGGCACGCGAGTCGAAGGAGAGCGCCTGCCAGGCCGGGGCAGCGGCCAGGGCAGTGTCGATGGCTTCCTGCGCGTCGGCCTGGGTGGCGTTGCGCAGGGTGCCGAGCCGAGCCGCGTGGTTGTGCGGCTGGACGACGTGGATCTCGGTGCCGCCGCCCATCCGGCGCTCACCGTTGATCGTCATGGTCAGCTGGACCGGCTCCTGGCCGCCCAGCTCCTTCAGCTTGGCCTCCAGGCGAGCCCGTTCGGGGCTGCCGGGGGCGTAGCTGTGGACCGGCTCGTTCACCGGCGCGGGGACCTGGGTCACAGCGTCCATGAGGCGCACGCTCTCCTTCGTTGCAATGCGGGGGAAGGCCTGCGCGGGTCACGCACGGGCCACAGCACGAACGCTATTCCTGGCTGCCCGGCCACTTGATTGGCCGGGCGGCTAAATTCCCCCGTACGGCGTTGTCCGGACCGACGAAAGCGATCACACAACGGTCACGACAGCCCCATCCGCCCTACCCGCCCCACCGGCACCACCCTCAGGACCACTCTCGGCACCACCCTCGGGACCACGCCCGGCACCACCCCCGGCCGGACGCCCCGGCCGGAACCGTTGGACGGTCCCGGCGCTGTCCAACCGGCTAAAATCGACCGCACACCGTTGTCCGAGCGGATGAAGGAGGCCCGGCGTGACCACCCCCGGGCTCCCGCTCCGCCAGCTGCTGATGTCCCTGGGCGAGCCCCTGGTCGAACTCCAGGCCGCCCCCCAGGGCCTGGACGTCCCCGTCCGCGACGTCGCGATCCTCGACCCGGAGGACCCGCCGACCGCCTCCCCCGGCGAACTCGTGCTCGCCATCGGCGCCCGCGGCCGCGCCGCCCTCCCCGCCCTGCGCGCGGCCGGCCGGGCCGGCGCCGCCGCCGTCGCGGTCAAGCTGGACGCACCCGGCCAGGCCGACGCCCTGCGCGAGGCCGCCACCGACGCGGGCGTCGCCCTGCTGTCGGTGCGCCGGGAGACCCGCTGGGAGCACCTGGACTCGCTGGCCCGGGCGATCATCGCCGGTCCCGACGCCCCGGCCTCCCCCGGAGCCCCCGAACCCAACGCGGGCGACCTCTTCTCCCTCGCCCAGACCGTCGCCGTGCTCACCAACGGCATCGTCTCGATCGAGGACACCTCCAGCCGGGTCCTCGCCTACTCCCGCTCCTCCGACTCCGACGAGGTCGACGACCTGCGCCGGCTCTCCATCCTCGGCTGGCAGGGCCCCGAGCCGTACCTCTCCAAGCTCCGCGAGTGGGGCATCTTCCAGCACCTGCGCAGCTCGGACACCCCGATCGCGGTCGAACCGCACCCCGAACTCGGCCTGCGCCGCCGCCTGGCGGTCGGCATCCGGGCCGGCGCGCAGCCGCTCGGCACCATCTGGGTACAGGAGGGCGCCCAGCCGCTGGCCGCCCACGCCGAACAGGCCCTGGTCGGCGCCGCCCGGGTCGCGGCCGCCCAACTGGTGCGCCGCCGACGCGAGTTGTCCGCCGACGTCCGGCTCACCCAGACCCTGCTGACCGGACTGCTGGAGGGCTCCACCGGCCCCCAGTCGCTGGCCACCCACCTCGGCCTGGACCTGCGCCGCCCGGCCACCGTGCTCGCGTACGGGGCCCGCACCACCGAGGCGCTGCACCGCTCCGACGTCACCGGCCTGATCTCGGTGCACACCGCCGCCCGGCACCGCGGCGCGCTGCTCGCCCCGATCGAGTCCCGGGTCTACGTGCTGCTGCCCGAGCTCCCGCCCGGCCTGCCGATGACCACCGTGCGCGACTGGGCGGCCGAGGTGGTCACCGCCGCCCGGGAGCACCTCGGCGTCCCGCTGCGCGCCGCGATCGGCTCGACCGTCGACGGCCTGTCCCAGGTGCCGGACTCCCGCGCCCAGGCCGACCGCATCCTGGACGCGATGGGCCGCGGCGGGGTCGACCTCGACGTCGCGGCGCTGATCGACGTCCAGGCCGAGGTGCTGGTCAGCGAGGTGCTCGCACTGCTCCAGGACCGCACCGGCCTGCGCGACCCGCGGCTCACCGCGCTCACCGCGTACGACCGCCGCCACCACACCCGGCTCGCCGAGTCGGTGCTCGCCTGGCTGGACGCGCTCGGCGAGGTCCGGGTCGCCGCCGACGCCCTGCACATCCACCCCAACACCCTGCGCTACCGGGTGCGCCGCGCCGAGCAGTTGACCGGCATCGACCTCGCCCAGCCGCAGCAGCGGCTGCTGGCGATGCTGCAACTGCGGCTGCCCGCGGACGAGTAGTCCGCGGGCAGCCGCCTGACTGATGATCCGTCAGGCTCCGTACCCCTGGCCGCGCTTGTGCTCGTTCAGCCGGCGCCACGGCCCGCTGATCGCCAGCTGGATGCCCGGCTCCTGGATGTTGGCGAAGAGGGTCCGGCCGTCGTCCGAGAAGGTCACCCCGGTGAACTCGCTGAACTCGGGCTTGGCCGCGCTGCCGATGTTCAGCTCGTTGCGGGCGATCGGGTAGACCAGCCCGTCCTCGGTGGCGCCGAACAGGTGCGAGATCCCGTTGCCGTCCTCGGCGATCACGATGCCGCCGTACGGCGAGACGGTGATGTTGTCCGGGCCGTCGTAGTTGTCGTGGTCGCCCAGGACGTCGTCGTTGACGCCCAGCAGCACCTTGAGGGTGATGGTGCGACGCGCCGGGTTGTAGAACCACACCTGGCCGTCGTGCTGCAGCGGGCTCTCCGAACGGGCGTAGCTGGAGACGAAGTAGAAGCCGCCGTCACCCCACCACATGCCCTCCAGCTTGCGGGCCCGGGTGACCTCGCCCTCCTTGAACTGCTTGCGCACCGAGACGGTCCGGGCGTCGCGGTCCTGCACCTTGACCCAGTCGGCGCCGTAGACGGTGCCGACCTTGGTGGCCCGGGAGAGGTCGTCGACGAACCTGCCCTGGGCGTCGAAGACCTTGAAGGCCTCCAGCACGCCGGCGTCGGCGGCGAGCTTGCGCAGCTGGTACCGGCCGTGCCGGAAGCCGGCCGGCGGGGTCCAGCGGAACAGCAGGCCGTTCGGGTTGGAGGCGTCCTCGGTGAGGTACACGTGACCGCGCTTGGGGTCCACGACCACGGCCTCGTGGGCGTACCGGCCGAAGGCCTTCACCGGCTGCGGGTCGCGGTTGTAGTCGTCGTCGAAGGGGTCGACCTCGAAGACGTAGCCGTGGTCCTTGGTGAAGCCGTTCTTGCCGGCCTTGTCCTCGGTCTCCTCGCCGGACAGCCAGGTGCCCCACGGGGTCACCCCGCCCGCGCAGTTGGTGGCGGTGCCGGCGATGCCGACCCACTGCTCGACCGAGCCGTCCCGCTTGGCGTGCACGATCGTGCAGCCGCCGGCCGCGCCCGGATCGTAGACGTGCCCCTCGGTCAGCGGCACCGGGTGCGGCCAGTTGGCCCGGGCGCCGGACAGCTCGTGGTTGACCACCATCAGGTTGCCGCCGCGCTCGTCCTCGAAGGCGGACGTGCCGTCGTGGTTGCTCGGGGTGAACTCGCCGGTGCGCAGCCGGGTCTGCCCGGCCCGGTTGAGCACCTTGTACGAGAAGCCCGCGGGCAGCGAGAGCAGCCCGGCCGGGTCCGGCACCAGCGGGCCGTAGCCGATCGCGGCGCCGCCCGCCGCGTTGGTCCCGGCGGCACCGGCCGCGGCGGCGACCGGGGCCTCGCCGCCGACCGGCGCGGCGATCGCACCGGGGGCGCTGGCCAGCGCCTCGGCACCGCCGGCGATCAGCACGCCGGCCCCGACGAGGGTGGAACGGTTGACGAAGTCCCGACGGGACAGCGACATGGCAGCAACTCCTGGGGGGGTGTACGGGCGTCGAGGCAGGTCGTCGACGCCCAGCAGACTCCGCCGCAGGGGTGAACCCGGCATGACGCCCACCGCACGACGAGGCGACCATTTGCCAACCGATGACCGACACATGACCCACGCTTTACCGAACGCGGGTCAGCCGTGTCCGGATCGGTCGAGCGCACGTCGGTCGAAGGCGGGTCAGCCCCGCCCGGTCCGCCACTGCTCCCAGGCCGCCAGCCACAGCTGCTCCACCAGCCGGTGCTCCTCCGGCGTGCCCGACCCGGCCGTCCCCGGCCGCTCCCGCCACAGCTGCTCCCAGGCCCGCTGCGCCGGCAGGCTCGCCACCTCGCTGGCGAACACGGTGTACCGGACCACCTCCTCGACCGCCGCCTCGCCCTGCGGCGTCCCGATCAGCCAGTGCGTCTGCTGGGACAGCCGGTTGAGGTGGTTGACCATCGAGGTCACCGCCGCCGCGGCCTCCTCCCGGGTCTCCGTGGCGAGCCGCATCTGCTGGCGCACGGCCGCCTCCCAGCGCACCGCGCAGACGTCCCCGCGCAGCCCGCGCGGCAGCCGCGGCGTCCGCCCGACCCGCACCTGCGCCTCGATCGCGGCGGCCTCCGCGATGCTCTGGGCGATCAGCTCCCGGTGCGCCTCCAGCCCCGCGACGGTCGGCAGTTCACGCTCCTCGACCGGGACGTAGCGGGCCCGGCGGGAGGCCAGGTCGCGCAGCAGCTCGGTGCGCCCGCGCAGGTAGCAGTCGAAGTCCCCGATCCCGGCGAGCTCCACCCCGCCGGGGGGCAGCCCGCGCCCGCACACCGTGACGGCCTGCCCGTCGACCCGCAACCGGACGGCCCACACCGGCCCGGCGACCTCCGGCCCGCCCGAGGCCGCGCCGGCTGCCGCACCGCCCGGGGCCCCGCCGACCACCGCCCCGCCGGGCACCGGCCGGTCCTCGTGCACCTCCACCGCGCAGGGCTCACCGTCCACGGTGATCCACTCCCGCAGCGTCCGCACCCGGCCCGGCCCGTCGCCCTCGTCCACGCCCAACTGCTCGTAGACGCGGTCCCGTTCGTCCTCGACCACGTCCTCCAGCTCGGGCAGCACCTCACAGCCGTCGGCCCCCGGCCGGTACGTCCGCACGGTCACGTACGGCCCGGCCGCGGTGGTCCAGTCACCGCACTGCACCTCGACCCAGCGCAGTTCACCGCCGCAGGTCTCGAAGGCCGCGAGCGCCTCGCCCCGGCCGGGCGGCCCGGCCACGCCGTACACCGGAAAGTCCACCGTGGCGAGGGTCCGGCGGGAGAAGTCCTCCTGGCCGGCGAAGCGCTCCGGCCCGCCCGACCGCTCCGGCCCCGACCGCTCGACGTTCCACTCCTGGGGCCTTCCGCCGCTCTCCCGCACCATCCTCTGCCGCACCCCCGAGTCCTCGCGCCCGCACCGCTGACGCCACTTTACGTGCCGGGAGCTGCCGGGTCATCAGCTCCGCTGCCGTACGGGGGCGGTGGCCGTGTCCGTCGGCCACGATGTCAGCAGCCCTCCCTACGCTGGCGGCATGACAGCACAGAACGACGCAGCCCAGCCCGCCTTCCCCGCCCGGATCAGCATCGTCACCCTCGGCGTCTCCGACCTCGACCGCAGCGCCCGGTTCTACCAGGACCTCGGCTGGCGACGCTCCGCCGCCTCCAGCCCGGAGATCGTCTGGTTCCGCACCTCCGACTCGGTGCTCGGCCTCTTCCCCTCCGAGGAGCTGGCCGCCGACGCGGGCGTACCCGCGACCGGCGAACCCTCCTTCCGCGGCGTCACCCTGGCGGTGAACCTGGAGTCCCCCGCCCTGGTGGACGCCGCGCTGCGCACCGCGGTCGAGGCCGGCGCCGTGGTGGTCAAGCCGCCGGTCCCGACCAGCTGGGGCGGCTACTCCGGCTACTTCGAGGACCCGGACGGGCACCTGTGGGAGCTGGCCCACAACCCGTTCTTCCCCTTCACCGAGGACGGCTCGCTGGACCTCCCGTAGCCCGTCGTCCGCCCCTCCGCCGTCCTCGCCCGCCCCTCCTCAGCCCTTCCTCAGCGCCTCGTCAGCCCCTCGTCAGCGCCTCGTCAGCCCTTCGACCGGGCCTTGAAGGCCGCCTTGCGCGCCTCCTTGGCCAGCGCCCGGTCCGTGTGCAGCTCGCCGATCGCCTCCAGGACGTCCGCCGTGTACGGGTGGTCGACCCGCCACAGCTCACCGAACCACGACGCCGGGTCGCCCTTCACCGGCAGGTCGGTGATCAGCTCGCGCAGCAGCGCCGCGTCGCCGCCGCTGTCCAGCAGCTGGGCGGCGAAGGTGTCGACCACCGTCCACAGCGCCATCGTCCGCTCCGGCACCGGCACGTCCGTCGCGCCCAGCGCGGACAGCCAGGCCCGCACCGCACCGCCGAGCTCCGGGTCGTCCAGCACCTCCCGGGCGGCGGGCTCGGCGCCCGCCCCCAGCAGGTTCAGCGCCGAAACGCACAGCATCCGGCGCAGCGGACCGTACGCGTCGTCGCCGCGCGCCGCCGCCAGCAGCTCGCGCGCCGCCGGCTCCGGCTCCCGGCCGGCCACCCAAGCCCGCAGCTCCTCCTCCGGCAGCACGTTGGCCGCCTCGCACACCCCGCGCAGCAGCTCGGCGGCGTCCCCCTGGGCCAGCTCGCCGACCAGCGGGGCGTCGTAGCCGTCCTCCAGCAGCCACTGCCGGATGCCGTACTGGCCGAGCGGGGTGAGCCGGACCAGCCCGAAGCGGGCCGACTCCTCCTCGTCCAGCGGCGCCTCCCCGACGAGGGCGGGCTCCTCGCCCTCCTCCTCGTCGAACAGCTCCGGGTCGATCGGCCGGTACTCCAGCAGGCCCAGCTCGGCGAGGTCGCCCAGCATCGGGTCCAGCGCGACCATCACGTCGGTGATGTCGCCGAGCAGTTCCTCGCTCGGCTCCTCGCCCTCCGGCACCACCAGCAGCGCGGCGAGCACGCCCAGCGGCACCGTCTCGTTGCCCGGGTCGGCGAAGGCGGTGGTCTCGTACAGCACCTGGAGCGCCTCGTCGAGCAGCTCGGCGGCGGCGTCCCGGGCCTCCTCGACCTCGCTCAGGCCGTCCTCGTCGTCCTCGTCCGCGTCGTCCTGGTCCGCCTGGTCCGCCGACACTTCCGCCGCCTCGTCCTGCTCCGGCAGCGAGTCCGCCTCCACCGCCAGTTCCCGGACGATCCCGGCGGCGGTCAGCCACAGCTCCAGGACGGTCTCCGCGTCCCCACGCTCGGCGGGCTCCAGGTCCGGGCCCGGGACGGCGACGTGCTCGCCCTCCTTGGTCGTGCCCAGCTCCACCAGGTCCAGGTCGCAGGCCAGCGACCAGGCCCGCAGCGCCTCGACCTCGGCCTCCTCCGGCACCTCGCCCTCGGCCGGGGCCAGCCCGAGCAGCCGGGCGACCGGCGCCCGGTCCTCCTGGACGAGGTCCCCGAACTCGTCCACCACCCGGTGCGGGGACGCCCAGCGGGCCAGCGCCAGCGCGTAGCCGAACATCGGCACGGCCTTCGCCTGCTCGGCCAGCTCCTGCTCCGCGGGCAGCTTCACCGGCGGCACCAGGATCGCCGCGTCGTCCAGGTCCTCGTCGTCCAGACCGTGCGCGGCGAACGCCCCGTAGAGGTCCTGGAGCTCCAGGTCCGCGGGCAGGACCGCCTCGGCCGCGCCCTCTCCGGCCGAAGCCCCCGCCCCCGTGTTCTTCCGACGTCGTCCGGCCATCGTCGTGTGCTCTCCCTCAGCCAGCGGTCAGCTCGAACAGCTCCGCGTGTCGATCTACCACCTCAGCGTATAGGCCGGGCACCCCCGATGCCCGGCCTCACAGGGCGCGCAAAGGGGCGCGCGCCGCTTCCACGCGCCCACCCCTTATCCTTCGCTTTGGCACCGCGCACAACCCCGCGCGGGCCACCGGGCAACGAAGCCCCTTCTCTCAGCTCACCCGCTCCACCAGGGAGCCCCGCACCGCGGCCACCACCACAGCGCCTCAGGACGGGCGCGCCGGCACACCCAGCCGACCCCGGTGGCGCCCGGCCACAGGAGACCCCTGCCATGGCGGACCTCTCCCCCGCCGGCTCCGTGCTGCGCACCGCGCAGCTCGACGGACGCCGACTGTCGGAGGCCCTGCTCCCCCTGGAGCTCGCGCCCCGCGCCCAGCTCCAGCTCGCCGCGATCAGCCGCTGGAACGCGCTGCGCGGCATACGCGTCGGCCTGGTCGCCGGCGCCCTGCTGCTGATGCTGATCGGTGCCAACCTGGCGACGCCGATCTACCCGCTCCTCCAGCAGCGCCTCGGCCTCGGACCACTCGACACCACGATCCTCTTCACGATCTACGTGTTCGCGCTGCTCCCCGTGCTGGCCGTGGTCGGCCACTGGTCCGACCACCTCGGCCGCCGCGCCCTGATCCTGCCCGCCGTCGCCCTGGCCGCCGCCGGCGACCTCGTCTTCGCCACCGCCGGCAGCTTCTGGCAGCTCGCGGTCGGCCGGGCCGTCCAGGGCATCGCCGTCGGCCTGTCCACCGGCGCAGCCGGGGCCGCCCTCGGCGACCTGCTGCCCGACCACCCGGCGCTGGCCCCCAAGCTCACCCTGGCCTGTTCCGCCGGAGGCGTCGCGCTCGGCCCGGTGGTCGGAGCCCTGCTCGCCGGCGGCTCGGACCCGCTGCTGACGCCCTTCCTGCTGCACGCCGTCGCCCTGCTGGCGCTCTGCGTGCCACTGGCCCTGGTCCACCCGCGGATGCCCGGCCGCAACCGCCCGCCGGCCTCCCCGCCCCGGATCACCACCCCGGCCCACCTGCGCCCGCAGCGCCTGCGGCTGCCGCGCACCGGCCGCCGCGAGTTCCTGCTCGCCGCCACCGCGGGCTTCATCTCGTACGGGGTCTTCGGCGTCTACCTGGCTCTCGCCCCTGCCTTCTCCGCCAAGCTGCTGCACACCCCCTCGCACCTGACCGGCGCGATCGTGGCCGCCCTGCTGCTCGGCTCCTCGGCCCTCGCCCAGCTGATCATCCCGCCGACCGCCGACCGTACGGTGATCGCCCTCGGCATGACCGGCCTGGCCGCCGGCCTGGGCCTGGTCGTCGCGGCCGGCTACACCGACACACCCGCGCTGCTCTTCATCGGCAGCGTCCTCGGCGGCGTCTGCCAGGGCGTCGCCTTCCGCTCCCTGTTCACCACCGCCGTCGCCGCGATGAACCCGGAACGCCGGGGCTCCGAACTGAGCTCCCTCTGGATCATCGTCTACCTCGGCAGCTCCGCCCCCGTCATCGCCGTCGGCGCCCTCGTCCAGACCTACGGCCTCCTCCCCGCCGTCAGCGGCTTCGCCACCCTCGCCGCCGTCCTCTGCGCCGCCCTCGCCCTCACCATCGCCCGCAAACCCCGCCCGGCCTGACCCCGGCACTGAAAGCGCCGCTGCCCGGGACTCCCCCTCCGGAAGTCCCGGGCAGCGGCGCTTTCCCCCACCGGGCGAACACCCGCGCATCATCCGCTCCGTGGATCAGCCCTACCACCGTTCCCCACCATCCACCCCCCACCCGCCTCCCGGCGGGTGCCCGCCCCGGGCCTGGCCCCGTACCGCCCTGCCGAAAGAAGCCAATGAGCGCCCGGAGGCCGCCCCCGGCTGCCGGGGGCGGCCTCCGGGACAGGTCGAAATGGCTGTGGCCGCACGGCAAACTGGCCCGGATACCGGGCCCGGAGGCCACCGAGCTACCCGAAGGGGTGGTCCCGCCCTGGTACGGGTTGACGCTCATCTACCAGCCGGACGAGCTCGGCGGGCTACCGAGCGCGCACACGCCCAGACGATCAAGCTCCCGGCCTGGCATCGTGAGCAGGATCTGCGTCTGGCCGAACACTACGTCCGCGCGGCCATCAAGATCAGCGACCATCACAAGGAGCTGCTGTGACCGTCACCTCCCCCGAGTTCGCCGCCAGCCTGGCGGCCGAGGCCGAAACCGCCGGAATCACCGGCTTCGTCGCCGCCGCCATGATCAACCACGACGGCCGCATCCTGCTCGTGCGCCGCAACCCCGACGACTACATGGGCGGCCTGTGGGAGATCCCCTCCGGAACGGTCGAGGCCGGGGAGACCATCCTGGACGCCCTCCATCGGGAGACCGCC
The DNA here is from genome assembly GCF_042896295.1 of Kitasatospora sp. NPDC001309. Taxonomy (NCBI): domain Bacteria; kingdom Bacillati; phylum Actinomycetota; class Actinomycetes; order Kitasatosporales; family Streptomycetaceae; genus Kitasatospora; species Kitasatospora sp. NPDC001309. The sequence goes on from NZ_JBIAXC010000016.1 coordinate 144,362, forward strand.
GAGGAGACCGGCCTCACCATCGACCAGGTCACCGGCTACATCGGGCACTTCGACTACAAGAACAGCCGAGGCGGCACCACCCGCCAGTTCAACTTCACCGTCACCGTGCAGAAGACCGAACCGGTTGTCCTCACCGAGCACGACGCCCACCAATGGGCCCTCCCCAGTGACCTGCCTGAGGTGAGCGACGCGGTTCGCGAGCTGATCACACGCTGAGGCGTACGAGGGTGGCGGGCCCCTCGGATTCCCCGAGGGGCCCGCCACTCCGCGGTCGAGACGACCTGCTGCGGCTCAGGAAGTTACTGCCGATGCGCTGCTGAGCTCCTGCCCGGCCTGGTCCAACTCCAGCGACAGCTCTACGGTGATCTTCGTATCGCTCACGGCGAGCCCGATGACGAATGCGGGGCCGTCCTCCCGACCGGGCGGAGCGCCAACGGCCCGACGCCGTCCACCTCGGTCACGCAACGAGCACAATGTCCAGGTATGCCTGCACCGGCTCGAAGAGCCCGTACGGCACGTACTCGGGGATCTCGGCGAGGGCCACCCACGCAAGGGCGTCCAGTTCGTCCGTGTCCACCACCTCGGCGGTGCCGCCGACGACCTCGCAGGCCGTGTACGACATCAGCCGGCCGGTCTTCGGGTGCACCCGCTCGCCCAGGAGCTTGACGGCGGCCACACCCAGTCCGGTCTCCTCTGCGGTCTCGCGGACGGCCGCCTCCTCGGGCGACTCACCGGCCTCGATCTCACCGGCCGGGAACTGCCAGGAGAGCTGGCCCTCACTGACCCGCCGACGCACCATCAGCACACGGCCTCCGCGGACCACGATCGCGGCGGCAATTCCCGGGCGTTCCTCCGCAGTTCGCTGTCTCACGTCTGCTCCTCCAGGGCGGCCAGGATGGGGGAAATCGTATCGGCGTCGAAGAAGCGGGCCATCGAGTTTCGAGGAACCCACATCACGTCGACGTTCTCGACAGCGTCGCCGCCGGTTGGCTGACCAGCAAGGTACTCACGCAGGAACCACTCGTTGGACACTCACCCCACTTTGGCCGCCTACTGCAGACCCAGGCCCTTTCGGCAACCTGGAGTGTCTTCATTGGGCAAGCCACGTGTCGGGTTTGAAGGTGTCGGATCCCCAAGCTCGCGGCACGATCTGGTGTTACAGAGACGCGAGTTCGGCAGCTCGCTGAGCGAGTTCCGGGGCGCCGGGAATTCCGCGCCTGCTGTAGACGGCCATGGTTGAGCGCACCGTTTTCAGCTCCTTCTGGTTTCGGTCGGATGCCACGCCGTCCATGAGGTCCAGGCACTGATTCCAGAGGACGACGGCTTCCTCATGACGGTGTTGGGCGGCGACAGACTTGGCGAGGTTCGCGATGGTCAGACCGCGAACCCGCTGGTACGTCGCCGGAACGCGGTCCTCAAGTGCCCTGCGGTAGTGCCGTTCAGCGGCTCGGTGGTCCTTCATCTCGGTCAGGGTCTTGCCCGTGTGCGATGCCACGGTGGCCGCGACCGGGCCGGAGGCGGCCGCGTAGGATGGCACGCCGTCGTCGGCGGCGAGCATGGCGTCCTCGGCGGCCAAGAGTGCCCCAGCGGCATTCTTGCTCTGGCCGCTTGCTCCGTAGGCCCGGGCGGACGTCACCAGCAGCAGCGCCTCCGTCTTTCGGTCGACTTTCCCCTGGGCCCGTGAGAGCGCGGCTTCGGCCAGCTCGACGCAGTGCGTGGTCTGGTTCAGGTCGAGGGCCTGATGGGTCAGGGCTCGCATCATCCAGGCTCCATGGCCTGCGGGATCACACTCGCAGGCAAGCTGGTAGGCGAGGAGATAGAACCGCTGGGAGGCGCCCTCGCGGCCCAGATCGTGGCACTTCCATCCGACCAGCGTGGCGAGCTCGGCTGCCGCGCCGTACGCGCTCCGCCGGACCTCCTCGGACGGGAACGTGGCCTGGAGCATCGGCACCACGGCATCCGCCAGGTAGGCCGACACGGTGGACAGCCCGTGGCCGCCGCCCAGTCTCTCGTCGGCGGTCCGGAACATCTCGATGAGCTGCCGGACGGTGGAAACCTCTTCGGCTCCGGCCCTACGGCTGCTCTTCGCGGTTCGCAGGGTGGCGGCGACGGCCTGGTGGTCGTAGGTGAGCGGGAGCCCGACGGTGGCGGTGGCGAAGGCCAGGGCGAGGAGATCACGGCGGTGGAACATGACAAGTCTCCCGAGGTCGACAGCAGTTGCCAGAAGGTCAGGGGGCATGGCCTCCCCGATGGCCGGGAAGCCTAGACCGATCTCGGCGGTCGTCACCTGGCGCTTCGCCACTCTGGTCAGGGCCTCGGCGAGGTAGGCCGCAGTATTGCCGGTCGGGGTGCCGCCCCTAACCCAGGAGAGCACGGCCGACCGCGAGGTGTGCAGGGTCTCACCGGCCTCCGCCGCGACGCTGCGGACCACCTTGGCCAGGACTTCGTACGTACACCCGGCTTCCGCCATGACGGACGCCAATTGTTCGTTCGGCTGCTTATGCCCGGTCAACTCGCACCCCCAGAGCTGATCTTGAACAGATTGAACAGGCTGAGCGGGCCATCACCGTACCGCCCGAATGTGGCCGACTGTTCACTGAATGTAACAAACCCGCACCTCAGAGGAGGTTGATGCCTCATGGCCGACGAGTACCGCGACCCGCGCCTTCATGAGCTGTCCGGGGCCAGCGTTCTGGTCACCGGAGGCGGTGGCCTGGTCGGCAGCCGCATCGTCGCTCAGCTCGCCGCCTGCGGCGCCACGCCGATCGTCCTGGACCGGTTCGACGCCTACCCGCACCCGGTGCGGGACCTGTTCCAGGTGGACCGCCACAGCGCCCAGGTCCTGCTCGGCGACGTTCGCGAGCGGGCCACCGTGAAGTGGCTCACCGGCCGTGCGGACTACGTGATCCACGCCGCCGCGTACGCCGATGTCGCCGCCTGCACCCGCCGACCCGACATCGCCTTCGCCGCGAACGTGCACGGCACCCAGACCGTCCTGGACGCCGTGGCGGCCTCGACGGTGAAGCGGCTGGTCTTCGTCTCCTCCGCCTCTGTCTACGGCAACGGCACCCCCGCCGAGGACGGCGCGGCGCGGTTCACCGAGAACCAGCCGCTGACCCCGATCTCTGTGTACGCCAACACCAAGCTGTGGGGCGAGCACCAGGTGCGCCTGATGCTCGGAGGCAGCGACACCGAGTACTCGATCGTCCGGTACTTCTCGGTCTACGGCGACCCGCAGATCCCCAAGCCCGGCTCGCACTCCTGGATGGTGCCCTGGCTGGCCCTGTCCGCCCACACAAACCGGCCGATGAGGCTCAACGGTGGCGGCCACCAGGTCCGCGACATGATCCACGTCGAGGACATCGCGCACGCCACCATCCTCGCCCTCGTCATCGACCAGGCTGCCGGGCAGACCATCAACATCGGCACCGGCATCCCCACCCCGGTGCGGCGGATCGCCGAGCTGATCGCCGCCCACTACCCCGGCGCCGCGTTCGTCGAGACACCGATGCCGGAAGGCGACCCGCGCGGAGGCTGTGCCGACACCAGACGGTCCACCGATCTGCTCGGCTGGCATCCCGCCATCACCCTCACCGAGGGCATCGACCGCTACGTGCACTGGCTCAGCACCACGCCGGACGCCGTCCCGGACTGGTTCACCACTCCGATCACCGCCGCCGTCTCGGCCGCCTGAACGAAGGGACATTCACCCCATGCGCGTCGTTCTGCTCGGCGGAGCCGGATACATCGGCTCCGTCGCTTCCCACCGCCTCGTCTCGCTCGGCCACCATGTCACCGTCGTGGACGGCATGATCTACAACCGCGGGGACGACCCAGGCTGGCTCCTGCCCAGCGCCGCCACGTTCGTCCCCGGGGATCTGCGTGACCCCGAGCTGCTGGCTGGGGTCTGCGACGGCGCGAACGCCGTCGTGCACCTCGGCGGGATCGTCGGAGAGCCGGCCTGTCGGCTGGACGAGGAGCTGGCCGTCGAACTGAACTACGCCGCCCCGATGATCGCCGCCGAGGCCGCCGCCGGTGCAGGCGTCGATCAGTACGTGTTCTTCTCCTCGTGCAGCGTCTACGGCAAGCACGAAGGCACCGTGAACGAGGACACCGAGCCCAACCCGCTGGGCATCTACGCCCGGACCAAAGTCCTCACCGAACGGCATCTGCCCGACGTACTCGCCGAAGTCACCGCCTTGACGAGCCTTCGGCTGGCGACCGTCCACGGTTCCTCGCCCCGTCAGCGCCTGGACTCCGTAGTCAACTCCATGGCCTCGCGCGCCGTCGCCACCGGGCGGATCCCCCTCAACGGAGGCACTCAGCGTCGGCCCCTCGTCCACGTCGGCGACGTCGCCCGGGTGCTCGCCGGCGTCCTGGACAAGGATCTGACCGGGGCGTGGAACGTCGGCAGTGACCAGGAGAACCACACCATCACCGACATCGCCGAGACTGTGGCCGCCATCGTGCCCGGATCGAAGATCCAGCGCGGCCCGGAGCTCGACGAAGCCGACGCCCGCGACTACCGGGTGAGCTTCACCCGGCTCCAGCAGCGCCTCCCTGGCGCATGCTCCACCACCCTCAAGGACGGCGTGCAGGAGATCGCCGACCTCCTGGTGGCCCGTCAGATCGCCGACCCGGAGGAACCCCAGTACGACAACCACCAGGCCCTGGCAGCGGCCTTCACAGCAGGCAAGGTGCGGAGCGTGCGCACCCCTGAGTGCCGGCGCTACTTGGCCGAGTACACCGCCGCGTGGGGGCAGCCGTGACCGTCATCGCGCCGTTCCTGCCTTGGAACCGGCCCTCGCTCGGGCAGGAGGAGGAAGCCGAGGTCATGGACACCCTGCGCTCGGGCTGGCTCACCCACGGCCCGAAGGCCAGCCGGTTCGAGGAAGCGGTGAAGTCCGAGCTCGGCGTCGAGGACGCGTTCGCGGTCTCCTCGTGCACCGCCGCGCTGCACCTGGCCCTGCTGGCGGCCGGGGTCAAGCCGGGCGACGAGGTGATCACCCCGAGCCTGACCTTCTGCGCGGCCCCGAACGCCATCGTCCAGTGCGGCGCCAGGCCGGTGTTCACCGAGGTCGATCCGGTCACCCTTACCATCGACCCCGAGGCGGCCAAGCAGGCGATCACTTCCAGGACGAAGGCCGTCCTGGTCATGCACTACGGCGGCCAGCCCTGCGATCTCCTGGCCTTCCGCAAGCTCGCCGACGATCACGGCATGGTCCTGATCGAGGACGCCGCCCACGCTCTGCACGCCTGGCGCGACGGCCTTCGGGCGGGCAGCATCGGCGACCTAGCGACGTTCTCCTTCTACGCCAACAAGGTCATCACCTGCGGCGAAGGCGGGATGATCGTCGGCCGCGCAGACCTCGTCCAGGCCGCCCGCCTACTCGGCCGGCACGGCATCGACACCTCCGCGTGGCAGCGGCACGGCACACGGAACACCGCCGACTACGAGGTCACCGTGCCGGGCTTGAAGTACACGATGCCGGACATCACAGCCGCGGTCGGCCTCCAACAGTTCCACAAGCTGCCCGACTTCACCGCCCGCCGAGCACAGATCGCTGCCTCCTACGACCGGTCCCTCGCCGACCTGCCCGGCCTGCGGCTGCCCACCATCGCGGACGGCGTCCGGCACGGACGGTTCCTCTACCCCGTTCTGGTCGAACCGGTCGGCGGCCGGACCCGGGACACGGTGGCCGAGCTGCTCCTGAACGACCACAGGATCGGCACCAGCGTGCATTTCAAGCCGGTGCACCGCCTCGCCGCGTACCGCCTCCTGGACTGCCACTTGCCCATCACCGAGCAGATCGCCGCCCAGCAGCTCTCCCTGCCCTGCTACCCCGCGATGACAGCTGCGGACGTGCAGCGCGTCATCGACGCCCTCCATGCCATCTGGTCCTGACCCCGTGCCGGGCTGGCTGTCAGATCACCGGCGGCCGGCCCAGCCGCGTCATCCGCCACACCGTGCTCCACCGCATCGGCCGCCGCGGCGGGCATGGCACCCGAACACCCTCGAAGAACCCCGACCACCACGCCTTGAGCCCGGACATCGGCGGCCGGCGGACCAGCGTGTACAACGCCCAGGAGGTGAGGTAGACCGGCACCAGAGGGGCGGGCAGGTGGCGCTTGGCCAGCCACACCCGGTTCCGGGCCGTCATCCGGTAGTAGGCGGCGTGACGGGCCGGGTCGGTGCGGGGGTGCTGCAGCACCAGGTCGGCGCGGTAGTCAATCCGCCAGCCCGCGTCCAGCGCGCGCCAGGCAAAGTCGGTCTCCTCGTGCGCGTAGAAGAACTCGGCGGGAAACAGGCCGACCTGATCGATCACTCTCATGCGGATCGCGTGCCCGCCGCCCAGGAACGTCGTGACCGGACCGGACTGCAGCGGATCGCTCGCGCCGAAGCGGGGCACGTGGCGGCGCTGGGTGAACCCGGTCTCATCCGCGATCCGGAAGCTGACAATGCCGAGCTTCGAGTCCCGCTCGAAGGCCTCCCGGATCAGCCGGAATGTGTCGGTGCGGGGCAGCAGCCCGTCGTCATCCAGGACAACCAGCACGTCCGTGCCGCCAAGCTCGCGCAGCCGGTCGACGCCGGCGTTGCGACCCCCGGGAATGCCGAGGTTCTCCGGCAGCTCCACCGCGTCCACCCAGTCCGGCAGCTCGGGCAGCTTCACGCCCTGGCCGAGCACGACGGTCCGAACGCCGTTGTCGCCGCCGTCCTGGGCCCGTACCGACTCGAGTAGTGCCGTCAGCTCCGCAGGCCGGTTTCCCATCGTCAGCACCACCACGCCCAGCGTGACGCCCATCGCACCCGACCCTTCGAGGAACCTTCATGATCTCGCCGACACCCCGGCCTGGCCGCGGACCGTCGCTGCACGAGCTGGCCGACACCGGCCGACTACCGGACCACCAGGTGATGGACCGGCCGACGCTGGACTGGATCGCCCGCCACCGGCCCGCGGGCCCGGGTGTCCGGGCCAGACTGCCACACCGGCCGCTCCTACTGGTACCGAACGCCTCCTGGTTCGCCCGCACGCAGACGGCCGCCTCGATTCACGGCGTACGCCACGGTGCCCGGGTCGCCGTGCTCGTGCAGTTGCTCGCCGCCAGCCACGATCTCAGCCCGGGCCGAGGGCTGGCGCTCGCGGCCGCGGCGGCCTGTCACGACTGCCGGCGGCTGAACGACCACGACGATCCCGGCCACGGTCGCCGCGCCGCCGACTGGCTGACCGAGCATTCCGCGAGCCTTCAGACGATGTTCAGGACGGTGGCCACGACAGAGGCGATCACCGCAGTCGCCCTTCACGATGTGCCGCACCATGCCTTCGCCCGCGACCAGGAACGCGCCTACGAGCAGCACAAGGTGGCGGTGGACCTACTCAAGGCAGCTGACGCGCTCGACCGCTACCGGCTACCGCTGGCCCGCTGGTGGCCCGACCTCAACCGCCTGCAACTCCAAGTCCCCGCCTGGGCCCCGGTGCTCGCCCACGACCTGGTTGTGGGCAGCGAGCATGCCCACCTCGACGGCGCGACCGACACCCAGGCCCTGGAGCGTGCGCTCCAGGCCGTAATGCCCGAGTAGGAGAAGCCCCCGTGCACACCGAGTGGGACTTCGCGCACACCGACTACAACACACGTCCCGACCGACCGCTGCCGGCCGGGCTCGCCGCCTCCGAGGCCGACTGGCACCAGCGCCTCGAACAGGCCCCCAACGGGCACCTGCTGCGCGAAGACAGCAACGCCATGCTCGCCACGCTCACCGCCGGCGGCCCGGTCTACCTGCTGCACCTGACCCGTTCCCTGGACGCCATCCGCTCCAGCGGCCACCTTCTCGCGTCCACCGGCTGCCTGATCGGAGCCGTCTACGGCTCGCCCCTCACCCCGCTGCCGGGCGGCGCGCTTCGGCCTCATAACCTCGGCTCCTACCTGCTGAACGCCCGCCAGGGCCTGGCCAGCCGCCGTCACAGCACGCCCCTGGTCATCCGAGTCACCCCCGGTCACCCGGCACCGGCCAAGGGCCTGGACTACCTGCGGCTCGGCGGCATCCACCTGCGGACCTACCAGACGTACCGGCACTTTCTCACCGCAGTCGAGGACGACCAGGTACTGCAGTCTGTCGTGGACCGGGTTCGTGTCGCAGCCCCGTTCCTCGACAAACTCCTGCACAACGCCAGTGGTGGCACAACGCCGAACGAGTCGTTCATCGACGCCCTCGCCGCAACGGTCCCCGTCCTTCCCTATCTCGGGTACCTCTATTTCGAGACCGTCGCCGAATACCTGATGCTCCACTCCAGCAGCCGGGCCACCCAGGAGTACGCGGACTGCGGGGAAATGAACAACCGGCTCTACAAGGAACTCGCCTTCTCCGCCGTGGACAGCATGGGCACTCTCTTCGACCTCGGGCGGTTCTGCCCAGGCCACACCCGACTCCTCGATCTCATCGGACGCATCGAGCCCGGCCTGGCGGCGTCAGCCGCCGACTATGTCCGCCGACGCATGTCCCATCTCTTCGCCGCCACGTCCCTGACGCCCTGTCAAGAAATTTGGAATTTAACCTTCCGCGCGGCAAACCTGGACACACTGACCGAGACAGCACCACGCCTCCTCGGCCAGCTGATCTTCCGGGAGATCCGGCTCCTCGATCGCTACCCGCAGCTCTACTACCGCTTCGAGCAGGCCAAGGCCTCGGAGGCGTGGACCTACTGGAACGAGGTGGGCATCCCGACTCCGTTCAACGGCGTCACCCCAAAGGGAGAGATCGGCATCAACCCGGCCTACCCCAACGGCCGGTTCACAGTCTGGACGGCAGAGTCATGCAAGCAGGGGCTTCTCCATCCGGTTGAGCAGATCGCCGCCGCTCCAACCGCCCGGCTCGTGCCGTGGCTGGTTGCTCCCCTTCGGGACCGAACGGAGGAGGAGCGGTGGTCGAAACGCCGCGCCGCCCCGACGTGATCGGGCGACACCGGTTGATCGTGATTCCCAGGGCAAGCAACGCCGCTCGGCCCGACCTTCGAGAGAACGGAGCCTCCCATGGACGGCATCACCTTCGGCCGGGTCACCGTGACCCTGCCCCACCTGAACGAGCCCGGCCTGTACCTGTCCAACGTCGCCAGCCTGGACTCGACCCGGGGCATCGTCCAGGACTTCCAGTACGGCGACGCCGACCTGCGGGCCCTGGACCTCGCCGAGACCCGCCTCGTCACCGGCCGCGTCTCCAACCTGCGGGCCGACCGTGTGCAGCTCGACCAAGTCCGCATCGACTCCGTCGAGTTCGACACCTGCGACCTCGCCGCCGCCCGCATCGCCGACAGCAAGCTCTCCCGCGTCGTCTTCCGCAACTGCAGGATCATGGGCGCCGGACTCATCGGCGTGACCCTGGACAACGTTCTCTTCGACAACTGCAAGCTCGACTACGCGACCTTCGAGCAGATCCGCTCCACCGGCCCGGTCGCCTTCTCGAAGTGCACGTTGACCGAGGCGTCGTTCACCGGCTGCGACCTCGGCGGCGCTGTCCTCGACGCCTGCGCCCTGCGACTGACCGAGTTCGGCCGGGGCAAGTACCAAGGCCTCGACCTTCGAGGCAACGACCTCACCACCCTGCGGGGCGTCGCCAACCTCGGCAAGGTCCTCATCGACCGCACCCAGCAGACCGAACTCGCCGAAGCCCTGGTCGCCGAGCTGGACGTGACCTTCGCCGACGCCCTCGACGACCAGTGAAACCCCCCCACGCGGGCCGTTCCGCTGCCCGTGGTGGTGGCGGTAGCGCCGCGTCCGACCCCTATTCACGTAGGAGACTTCCATGGCTGCTGCGCCGCCACAAAGCCCCCGCCCGATCACGCCTCGGCTGCCGACCGACCCGACCTTCAACCAGGAGCTGTGCGCGCTCGTACTCGACACCGCACCCCGCCTGTTCGCCGTCGTCCAGGTCTGGGGCGAAGGCCTCCCGGACGTCGACGGGTGGGTCGTGGCCTGGGGAGTCGCCGACCACAGCGGGCGAGCGCACGTGATCAGCATCGACGGGCAGGCGCGAATGACCCTCGCATCTCCCAACCGGGCCTTGCGCCATTTCGCCGGGCGACCGGGGATCACTGCACGGCTGGTTTGGCTCAAAAGGCCGAGTGCAGCCGCAATGGAACAGGCCGATGCCGCCTGACCCACCACGGTCGCCCGCCAGCCCCAGCGCGTCCTTCATCACCGGCCAGTCGTTGCACGTCTACGACAGCTGGATCCTCCACTGACCGGCGTCCCCCCGAACAGAAAGCAGACCGCCATGCAGCACCGCGTCCGCGCCGTCCTCCTCACCCCGAACGACACCACGCTGCTGATCAAACGCATCCGCCCCGGCATCGACCCGTACTGGGTGATCGTCGGCGGAAAGATCGAACCGACCGACGCCAGCCCAGAGGACGCCCTACTGCGCGAGGTCCGCGAGAAGATCGCGGGCGAGGCCGAGATCGTCAGCCTCCTCCACACCATCGAGACGGACGATGAGCGCCAGGACTTCTACCTCGCCACCATCGAGAAGTGGAACTTCGCGGACCGCACCGGCCCCGAGTTCAGCCAGGAAGGCCGAGGCGAGTACCTCTTGGAGGAGACCCCCCTCACCATCGAAGCCCTCGCCACGATCAATCTCCTGCCCCGGGAGATCACCACGGTCCTCCGCGAGACCGTCGAACGCGGGGACCTCCTCGCCGCCAGGTAGCCGCAAACCGGTGGCTGCGTCAGGGTGCCGGCCCGGGGCGGGTCCGTCCCGGGCCGCACCATTTCACACCGCGCCTTGATCACTCCGGGCCTCCAACTCTCCGTATCGATCCGGAAGTCGGCCAGCTTCGACGGTCTGGCCGCCAAGTACGGTATGAGCCACCAGCTACAGAGCATCGACGGCATCCGGCGGGACTACGGCCGCCGGCCCACTCTGAAACTTCGGTGATCAAGGAGCATGCAGGTGGCGGCCATTCAACTTGTGATCACGGATGAGCAATGGCGGGATGCCCAGACGATTTGGGACTACCACCAGATGCACCACGAGCTGCGGCCGTGCGATGCGGCGATCGGCCTCGGTAGCCACGATCTCGGCGTGCCAGTCTACGCGGCCGAGCTCTACCACGAGGGCCTCTTTCCCACCCTGGTCTTCACCGGCGGCCCCAACCCGACCCACCCGGAACGGTTCCCCCGGGGCGAGGCGGTGCACTTTCGGGAGTACGCCCTTGAGCGCGGTGTCCCGGAGTCGGCGATCCTGCTGGAGCCGAACGCCACAAATACTGGACAGAACATCAGCCTCTCACGTGAGGTGCTGGCCTCGGCCGGTCGCGACGTTCGGTCCGTGATGCTGATCGCCATGCCGTACATGGAGAGGCGCGCGTTCGCCACCTGCCGCAAGCTGTGGCCGGACGTTGAGGTGGTTTGCGCCTCGGCACCGATGGGGCTGAACGACTACGTAAAGGCCATTGGAAGCGAGAAACACGTCATCGACATGCTCGTCGGGGACATGCAGCGGGTGCTTGAGTACCCGAAACTCGGGTACGCCGTCGAGCAGGAGGTCCCGGAGGCGGCCAATGCCGCTTACGACCGGCTCTGCCGCGCCGGCTTCGACACACGACTCATCAAATCCTGACGTTCTGTCTGCCGAAGGACAGGCGATGCTCTCCAAGTCGCCCTGACGAAGGACACTCGCAGAGAATGCCTCACTCTGCGTCAAATGCCATGGTACGTTCGGCAATCCAACCGAAAACAGGTGACCCCGGCAGCGCGCCAACGCTCCGGGGTCTGGCACCAGGAGCCAAACCTCCCGATGCGGATCCATCGTAGCGCCCACGTGCGCAACTTCACCGTGCTACCCAACGCCCTACTCCAGTACCGGCGGCTGAGCTACACCGCCCGAGGCCTGCTCGCGGACCTCCTCTCCCGCCCCGACGGCTGGCGCGAGGACGGCCGCCACATGGCCGACACCAGCCCGCAGGGGCGTGGCGCCGTCCGCAAGGCGTTGAAGGAGCTGACCGAGGCCGGGTACTACCGGGTCGAGAAGATCCGGATGCCCGACGGCACGATCATCACCGAAGCCCACGTCTACGACACCCCGCACCTCACGGCTCCGCCGAGTACCACCCGTCCGGCGCCCGGTGAAGCGGCAACCGGCCCTGCTGGCAGCCCTGTTGTAAAGAACCGGCAGCAAGAACCCTCCCTCCCCACGAGCCCGGCCGACGAAAGCAACCGGGGAGGAGAGGAGGAACCACCCGAGATCCGCGAAGCGGTGGCCACTCTGTTCCGGGTGATCCGCCCCGAGACCCGGCTGCGCCTGGGCGAGGCCGAAGCCGCCGCACTCGCGCCCCTCGTCGCACAGTGGCTGCAACGCGGCGCGGCCCACGCCGACCTCGCCCAAGCCCTGCTGTCGGGCCTGCCCACCCCGGTGCACTCGGCGGCCGCGGTGCTCCGCTACCGCCTGGAGCACAAGATGCCGCCCGCCCAACCCGTTGCACGGCCACCGGCCCGGTACGCCGAGTGTGCCAAGTGCCACGACCCCGTGCCCCGACCGGGCATCTGCCGCCCGTGCGCCGGCCTGACCACCCGAACCCCCACGGCCCGCAAGGGCGCGGACGTGGCCACCGCAGGTGCCGCCCGAGTCCGAACTGCCCTTCGCTCCGCAATGACCGGCAGTCGACCTGCACAGATCGCAGCCTGAGACAGGCTCCATCACCGCCGCGGGGCGCCCCCCCCGGGGGGGCCCCCCCCGGGGGCCGCAGACGGCAAGCCGGAAAACAAAACAAAAAAAAAAAAAGACGCTGGAATCGGGTGG